>JANTHJ010000088.1 GCA_024762475.1 Chromatiales bacterium
GGCAAGGGCGGGAAGGATCGCAGCGTACCAATGCCCAAGACGCTGCGGCCCCTAATGGAACAGCAGGTGGCGCAGGTGAAGGGGCTGCACGAACGGGATTCGGGGGCGGGCTTCGGTTCGGTGTTTCTGCCGGACGCACTGGTGCGCCAGTATCCCAACGCCGGCAAGGAACTCGGCTGGCAGTACCTGTTCCCGGCCACGCGGATCGCCCGGGATCCACGCACCGGGGTAATGCGGCGGCATCACCTGCATCCATCGGTGGCGCAGAAGGCGGTGCGTTCGGCCACGCGGCGTGCGGGTATTGCCAAGCGCCTCACCAGCCACACGCTGCGCCATTCCTTTGCCACGCACCTGATCCAGAATGGCTCGGGCATCCGCACGGTGCAAGAGTTGCCGGGGGCATGCGGATGTGAGCACCACCATGATCTATACGCATGTCGCAGGCATCGGCAGTCAGGGGGTGCGAAGTCCGTTGGATCGGCTGTAGCACCGAATCTGGCAGCGGATGACACGGTACTGCGTCGCCGCAGTGGTGCGGCCTCGTCGCAAGGTGGCCCTGCCGCCTATCTCTGTGACCGCGCAAGATCGTGCTGCGCAAGGGAGGCCGACTGGGCTTCCTCGCCCTGGGCTTGGGCACATCAATGCGGGAGGCCGGGTTCCCAGGGATCAGCTCCGCATCCACTGCGACCGGGAACGGGGCGTTGAAGCAGGAGGGATTGTCGCTGACGGCGCCGTGGTGTCGGCCTTGCCCGATCAGCAGGTGCTCCCGGCAGGCTCGGCATGGATGCGCTCGAATTGCTTGTCCGGCTCGACCGAGGCCCGGCGCACCAGGCGGGTGGCCTTGTCCTTCGTGCGCAGGGAATAGACGATCTCGCGCTTCCCGAAGTGGGAACGGAGGTCCGTGGGCACCATGGCCCGGAAGTAGTCGATGCTGCCTCCTTTGTGCAGCCGAGTTTGCCCGTACATATCCGACTCTCGCCTCATGTGGGTCCCGCCTCACGTAGCACCAAAACGTAACAGTCGGATAGTTATAGCGACCCGCCGGCGGCTAAATGGCCGTGGGCAAAGAAGAATCAGGGAAAATGGCGGAGAGTGAGGGATTCGAACCCTCGATGGAGCTATTAACCCCATACTCCCTTAGCAGGGGAGCGCCTTCAGCCGCTCGGCCAACTCTCCAAATTGTGCAATCTTTCCAGCGACCCTTCGGGCCGCAGCAGGGGAGCGCGTTATTCGCGGCTCCGCCGCTCACCCCTACGGGGCCGGCGTCGCTTCGCTCCACCGTTCTCCGCTGGCTGCGCCAGCTCCGTCAGCCGCTCGGCCAACTCTCCAAATTGTGCAATCTTTCCAGCGACCCTTCGGGCCGCAGCAGGGGAGCGCGTTATTCGCGGCTTCGCCGCTCACCCGTTACTCCGTCCATCCATGGACTCCGCCCTTCGGGCCAGCGCTACGCGCTGCTCAAATTCGATCCCGTCGAATTTGTCGGGGCCGGCGTCGCTTCGCTCCACCGTTCTCCGCTGGCTGCGCCAGCTCCGTCAGCCGCTCGGCCAACTCTCCAAACTTTGCGATCTTTCCGACGGCCATGGACCGCGTCAACCAAAAGGCCCTGCCGCCACGCGACAAGGCCTCAGATTTTCGCACACCTCGGGCAATTCGGGCCAGAGGCAAAACGCGCTCAGTCGTTGTCCTGCTGCTGTTCGTTCTTGATGCGTTCGTAGATCTCTTCACGATGCACAGAGACATCGCGAGGGGCATTGACGCCGATGCGGACCTGATTGCCCTTGACGCCGAGAACCGTCACCGAAACTTCATCACCAATCATCAGGGTTTCTCCGACCCTGCGAGTCAAGATCAACATCAAACCTCTCCTGTGCTCAAGAACGGGGCATTGGCCTCGCGACGTCCCTTACGGAATCAGCAGCCTTTGCCATTGATATAGGTATCGTTTTTAACCGAGGTTATAGTCTACCAATACCCTAGTCATAGCAGAAGAAGCGATACCCTGCCGTGGCATAAGTAATTATTCTCATTCCTCTGCCTCTCCGAGATCGAAGGCATCGTGCAGCGCGCGCACGCCCAACTCCAGGTACTTCTCGTCCACCACCACCGAAATCTTGATCTCGGAGGTCGAAATCATCTGTATGTTTATCCCTTCTTTCGAGAGGGTTTCGAACATCCTGCTGGCGATCCCGGCGTGCGAGCGCATGCCCACCCCGACCAGCGAGATCTTGACGATCTTGTCGTCGCCGATCACCTCGCGGGCGCCCAGCTCTTCGGCGGTTTCCTGCAGGATCTTCATGGCCTTGTCGTACTCACCCCGATTGACCGTGAAGGTGAAATCGGTGGTGTCGTCGTTGGCGATGTTCTGCACGATCATGTCGACTTCGATGTTGGCCTCCCCGATCGGGCCGAGGATCTTGTAGGCCACGCCGGGCTGGTCGGGGACCCCGCGGATGGTCAGCTTGGCCTCGTCGCGATTGAATGCGATGCCGGAAATCTTTGCTGCTTCCACGCCTTCCTCCTCGAAAGTGATCAGGGTTCCCTCGCCGCCTTCATCGAAACTGGAGAGCACGCGCAGGGGCACGTTGTATTTGCCCGCGAATTCCACCGAGCGAATCTGCAGCACCTTTGACCCGAGGCTTGCCATCTCGAGCATTTCCTCGAAGGTGATCCGGTCAAGCTTGCGGGCACGCGGTTCCACCCGCGGATCGGTGGTGTAGACGCCATCCACGTCGGTGAAGATCTGGCATTCGTCGGCCTTCAGCGCCGCTGCCATGGCCACCGCCGTGGTATCGGAGCCTCCCCGGCCCAGGGTGGTGATATTGCCGTCCTCGTCCACGCCCTGGAAGCCGGCCACCACCACCACGCGTCCGGCCTTCAGGTCGGCACGCACGCGCAGGGCGTCGATGTCGTTGATCCGGGCCTTGCCGTGGGCGCTGTCGGTGAGGATGCGAACCTGGGCCCCGGTGTAGGACCGCGCGTCACAACCGATTGCATGCAACGCCATCGAGAGCAGCGCAATGGTGACCTGCTCGCCGGTGGTGACCAATACGTCCATTTCGCGGAGATCGGGATGCTCGCTGATCTCGTGTGCCAGGCCGATCAGGCGATTGGTCTCCCCGGACATGGCCGAGACCACCACCACCACGTCATCGCCTGCGTCCCGGCGCAGTTTGACGCGCCGCGCGACGTTCTGGATGCGCTCGACCGTACCGACCGAGGTGCCGCCGTATTTTTGGACGATGAGTGCCATGTCTGGGTTGATTCCGGCCGGGCAAACGAAAGCGCGCTATTAGACCCCAAATCGCCTGATAGATAAAGGGTGTTGGGGCAGCCTGGGGATGCGCTCTGCGAAACCCCTTACCCATGGCGCTCAACGGTGGGTTTCGCGAAGCTCAACCACACCCTACGCACGAGCCCCAGGCGGGTTCGGATCCGTCGAGCCCGGCGTCGCCTCGGGCCCGTTGTCGGGTTGTCGGAATGAATTCCGACCTACCCGCCGTCCCTGTGGGTCGGGTTTCAACCCGACACAAGGCCGCAGCTCAGCCGCCCGCCCCTTGCTCGCGCACCCAGGGCTCGACCAGTGCGAGCGCCTCGGGGATGCCGGCCGGGTTGCCGCCGCCGGCCTGGGCCATGTCGGGCCGCCCGCCGCCCTTTCCGCCCACCTTCTCCGCGGCCAGGCGCACCAGGTCACCGGCCTTGTATCGACCGGTCAGGTCCTTGGTCACACCGGCGATCAGGTTGACCTTCTTGCCGTCGGTGGTGGCGAGCAGAATCACACCGCTGCCGAGTTTGTTCTTCAGCTGATCGAGCAGATCGCGCAGGGCCTTGGGCTCAACCCCTTCCACCTTGGCCGCCAGCACCTTGATGCCGTCGACCTCTACGGCCTGGCCGGCCAGGTCGGATCCGGCGGCAGATGCCAGCTTGGCCTGGAGCTGCTGCAAGTCCTTCTCCAGGCGGCGATTGTGTTCCAGCAGCTTGGCCGCCTTGTCCGTCACCTCATCACGCGCACAGTTGAGCATGCCGGCGAGGTTCAGCAGCCGGTCCTCGTCCTGTTCGACCCACCGGACCGCCGCATCGCCGGTCACCGCCTCGATCCGGCGCACGCCCGAGGCAATGCCCGTCTCCAGGGTGATCTTCAACAGGCCGATATCGCCTGTGGCATGCACATGGGTGCCGCCGCACAGCTCGACCGAGAAGTCGCCCATGCGCAGCACCCGCACCTGCTCGTCGTACTTCTCGCCGAACAGGGCCATGGCGCCCACGGCCTTGGCATCGTCCAACGACATGATGCGTGTCTCGACCGCGTGGTTGGCGCGAATCTCGGCGTTGACCAACCGCTCGATGTCCTTGATCTGCTCGCGCGAAATGGGCTCGAAGTGCGAGAAGTCGAAACGCAGGCGGCTCGCCTCCACCAATGAGCCCTTCTGTTGCACATGCTCACCGAGAATCCTGCGCAGGGCGGCATGCAGCAGGTGGGTGGCGGAATGATTGAGGGCGATCGCCCGGCGCCGTTCTTCGTCCACGTGCGCATGCACGCGGTCGCCAATGCTCAAGCGCCCCTCGACCAGTTTGCCAACATGGCCGAAGACGCTGCCGCCCTGCTTCTGGGTGTCCTCCACCTCGAAGCGCACGCCGTTGGCGACCAGTTCGCCGGCATCACCGACCTGGCCGCCGGACTCGGCATAGAAGGGGGTACGGTCGAGTACGACCATGCCCGACTCTCCGGCCTCCAGGTGATCGACCGCCTCCCCGTCGCGAAACAAGGCCACCACGGTGGACTGGTCTTCCAGCCGCTCATAGCCGGTGAAATCGGTCACGCCCTCCAGCGCCACGCTCGCCTGTTGCTGCATGCCGAACTGGCTGGCCGCCCGCGCGCGTTCGCGCTGCGCCTCCATCTCCCGATCGAAGCCGGCCTCGTCCACTTCCAGCCCGCGCTCGCGGGCGATATCCGCGGTCAGGTCCAGCGGAAAGCCGTAGGTGTCATAGAGCTTGAACAGCAGCTCGCCGGGGATCACCTTGCCCTCCAGGTGCTCGATCGCCTCGTCGAGGATGCGCAGGCCGTGCTCGATGGTTTCGGCGAAACGCTCCTCCTCGACCTTGAGCACCCGCTTGACGTGCTCCTTGGATCGGCGCAACTCGGGATAGGCATCGCCCATCTGCTCATCCAGGGCGTCGACCAGGGTGTAGAAGAAGGGTTCGTGCTGCCCCAGCTGGTAGCCATGACGGATGGCGCGGCGGATGATCCGGCGCAGCACATAGCCGCGTCCCTCGTTGCCCGGCAGCACCCCGTCGACCACCAAAAAGGCGCAGGAGCGGATGTGATCGGCGATCACGCGCAACGACTTGGACTCCAGGTCCTTCGTGCCGGTCGCCTTCGCCGCCGCCTCGATCAGGCCCTTGAACAGATCGATCTCATAGTTCGAATGCACCCCCTGCAACACCGCGGCCAGCCGCTCCAGCCCCATGCCGGTATCGACCGAGGGCTTGGGCAGCGGGGTCATGTTGCCCTCGGCATCCCGGTTGTACTGCATGAACACCAGGTTCCAGATCTCGATGTAACGGTCACCGTCCTCTTCCGGGGTGCCGGGCGGGCCGCCCCAGATCTCCGGGCCATGGTCGTAGAAGATTTCCGAACAGGGGCCGCAGGGGCCGGTATCGCCCATGCTCCAGAAATTGTCGCTCTCGAAACGCTTGCCGCCGGGCTTGTCACCGATCCGGCTGAAGCGATTGGAGTCGACCCCAATTTCCTTGAGCCAGATATCCGCCGCCTCGTCGTCGTCCTCGTACACCGTCACCCAGAGCCTGTCTGCGGGCAGGCCCAGGCGGTTGGTCAGAAGATCCCAGGCATAACCGATCGCCTCGCGCTTGAAATAGTCGCCGAAGCTGAAGTTGCCCAGCATCTCGAAGAAGGTGTGGTGCCGCGCGGTGTAGCCGACGTTCTCCAGGTCGTTGTGCTTGCCGCCGGCGCGCACGCACCGCTGGGCGCTGGCCGCCCGGGTATAGGGACGTTTCTCCTTGCCCAGGAAGACATCCTTGAACTGCACCATGCCGGCATTGGTGAACAGCAGGGTCGGGTCATTGGCCGGCACCAGCGGGCTGGACTCGACGATCTGGTGTCCGTTCTCGGCAAAGTAGTCGAGAAAGGCGGTGC
The DNA here is from genome assembly GCA_024762475.1 of Chromatiales bacterium. Taxonomy (GTDB): domain Bacteria; phylum Pseudomonadota; class Gammaproteobacteria; order Chromatiales; family Chromatiaceae; genus MONJU. Next base: position 6,152 of record JANTHJ010000088.1, read on the forward strand.
GGATTTCTGCGCTGGTTTTCATGCGGTTTGCAAGCTACTGGGTCAAAAGGAGAATCTTATGCAGGTCGGGCGTAAATGTCATCTGCCCGACGGGCCCTATTCGACCCCGACCACCAGTTCGTCCTGGCCCCGCTCGCATTGGATATGGACATCGAAGCGCACCCCGGCATCCTCGGGGAAGCTCTGCGCCACGATCCACACCTGGCTGATATCGTCGCCCAGCTCGGCCAGGGCGGCCAATGCCTTGCGGGTACGCTCCTCGTCGAAGAAGGCGAAGGGCTCGTCCAGGAAGGCAAACTGCTTGCCCTTGACCTTGCGCGCGAGCAGCTTCTGCGACAGGGCCAGACGCAGGGCCAGCATGATCTGCCGCTGGGTGCCGCTGGAGATCTCGTCCAGGTCCATGAAATCGCGCTTTTCCGCCGAGAAGACCTGCACCTTCAGGCCCTCTCCCACCTTCAGGTGCTCGTAGCGCCCATCGGTGAAACGCGGCAGCAGCCGCGCCACCAGGTCCTTGATATCGCGGTTGAAGTTGTTGGACAGATGATCCACCGCGCCGTCCAGCAGTTCCAGCGCCGTGCGCCGCAGCCGGATACGCGACTCGATGCCCTCGCGCTTCTCGCGCAGCCCATCGACCACCTGGTTCAACTGCCCGGCCTGGCGCAGTCGCTCCTGTTCGTCCTCGATGGCTCGATCCAGCTCGGCGACCCCCGCCCGGAGCTGTTCCCTCACCCAGCCGAGCCATTCGAGCTCCGGCTCGACGTATTCGTGCACCTGGCGCAGGGGCGCCTCGCCGCTGGACATGGGGTCGATCAGCAGCTCCAGGGTGCCCGCATCCGGGCGCACCGGCGGTGCCTCTACCGGCGGCGGCTCGACTGCCGAACCAAACAGCTCATCTTCCTCTGCCAGCTCGGACGGGTCGTCCACCGACTCGTATTCCGATCCACCTTCCTGCTCGCGTAGAGAGGGCAGCAGCGGCTGCTCGGCCTCGAACTCCACCTCCAGCTCGCGTGCCCGCTGCAGACTCTCGACCAGCTGCCCGGATGCTGCTCGCAGGGACCGGATGCGCCGCGACTTGGCCGCCACCCGCGTCCAGCTCAAAAGGAAGAGTGCAGCGAAGGCTACCGCAGCCCACAGGATCCATTGATGAGGGATCGATTGCCACTGTGGGAGGTACTGGTCCAGCAGGTCACGCAGCTGCCCCGCCAACGGCATGCCGGATCCCTTGCCCAGCAACCACCACACCGCTCCGGTTGCAAGTGCCAGCAGGAAGAACAAAAACCGCAACAGACTGGCGCGTGAGCGCGCCGACCCGGCGCGCTGGATCTCGTGCCGGTTGGCCTCATAGACAGACAGCCGTTCGGCAATCTCCTCGCGCAGACCGGCCACCTGATCCGCCTCGTCCTGGGTTTCCTCGCGCTCCTTCTCGAGGCGCTGCAAACGCCCCTCCTCCAGGTTCAGCTCGTCGATCTCCTGACGGGTGCTCTCGATCTCGGTCTGCACCTCTTCCCGCTGGTCGTCCAGGTCGCCGATCTCGTCCTCGATCTCGTGCGCCACCTGCTCGAGCGGCGCGATACCGGCCATGATCTTGACCGCGCGGCTGTGCGGATGCGGCGTGGTGATCTCACGCTGGGCCAGATAAAAGGATTCGACGAACTGCTCGTATTCGAAGCCCAGCAGCTCGCTCAGACGTTCGGCGACCTGTGGCACGCCCCGCGCCAGCGGCTCGTCTTCGCCCACGCGATGCAGCTTGGCGCCATGATTGCCTTCCCGGTCCAGTTGACGGGAGAGTTGGTAGTCGCTGTCCCCCACCTTGAAATCGAGCACCACGTTGCAGTGCCCCTCGCCCCAGCGCACCACCTTGTCCAGCTCGTCCGGGCCAATGGAAAAGGTGCGGCCGAACAGGGCAAAGCACACCGCCTCGCCGATACTGCTTTTGCCGGACTCGTTCTGCCCGCTGATGGCGATCAGCCCGTCCTCGGGCAGGGCCAGTGCGAGATGGCGGTATTTGAGGATATTGCGCCCCTCGAGTCGCGAGATAATCATGCCTTGCCCTCTTCCTCGAGACGGTGCAACTTGTCCAGCACCAGTTGCATGGCCTGCCGGTAATGCGCCTCGTCGAACTCGCCGCCGCTGTTGCGCCGACGCTCGAACTCCGCCTCACACCAGGCAGCGAACTCTGCTGACGGGCTACTGGGTGTCGCTTCGACCGGGGACCGGGATGGACTGTCGGACATGCCTCTCTCCTTCAGGTAGGCAATCGGGGCCAAAAGTATATCCGGTTTGAAAGCGTGGGAGCATGCCCACCGGACAATCGCGGCCCGGATACAGCACGGTGAAATGTGGGAAGGCACTCCCCCCGGATTACGGCCTTTCAGGCCTTCATCCAGGCTACGCACCACCGGTAGCCCGGATGGAGCGCAGCGAAATCCGGGAAAGCCGCCTCCCTCGGACTACAGCCCTTCAAGTCTGTTCCGGGCTATACGTCGAGGTGGGTCGGAATTGATTCCGGCCAGGAGAGAGCGTCGGATGACATTGTCCCGACGCTGCTCAACCGCCGGTCATGGACATGAAGCGGACGACCTTTTCCTGGTTTTCGTTGAACTCGTGCCGTTCGGGCTTGAGGTTGACCGCCGCCATGACGTGTTCTGTCAACTCGTCGTCGCTGCAGCCGGCGCGCAACGGCTCACGCAGCCCATAACGATGCTCGTCGCCCAGGCAGGCGAAGATGTCGCCCTCGCAGGAGAGCCGTACCCGATTGCAGCTCTCGCAGAAGTGCTGCGAGATGGGCGTGATGAATCCGACCCGGGTCTCACTGCCGGGAATGCGGTAATAACGCGCGGGACCTGCGCCCAGCATGGTCGCCGGCTCCAGTCCGTGTCGCTTTACCAGGCGGTCACGCACCTGTTGCAGGTCGAGATAGCTGCCCAGCGCCTCGCGGCCCGTTTCGCCCATCGGCATGGTCTCGATCAGGCGCAGCGAATAGCCATGTTCGGCACAGAACTCGATCAGGTCGTCGAACTCGTCGTCATTGAAGCCCTTCATCGCCACGGTATTGAGCTTGATCGGCCACATGCCGGCCTCGCGGGCCGCCTCGATGCCGCGCAGCACCTTGTCCAGCTTGCCGCCCCCGGTGATCTCGCGGTAGCGATCCGGGCGTAGCGAATCGAGGCTCACGTTCAGGCGCTGCACACCCGCTTCCACCAAGGGAGCGGCGAGTTTTTCCATACGGACGCAGTTGCTCGACAGGGCAATGTCCTCGATGCCGGGGATATCCGCCAGCATCTCTACCAGCACCGGCAGGTCGCGGCGCACCAGCGGCTCGCCCCCGGTCAGGCGCAGGTGACGCAGGCCGAGACGCGCAAAGGCAGAGACCACGCGGGTCAACTCCTCGAAGCTGAGCCAACCGCCCGGTTCGGCAAAGTCCTTGAATCCCTTGGGCATGCAGTATTGGCAGCGCAGGTCACAGCGGTCGGTAACCGAGAGCCGCAGGTAGTCGATGGATCGCCCGAACTGGTCGCGTAGCGTAGTGCTCATGAGGATTCTCCCAAGCGGGTTCGCCTGCCTATTGTAAGCCCGGCTCAAAGGTTTTGCGCGGCTTTCAGTGGCGGCGCTCGATGCCCAGCCGCTTCATCTTCTCCCACAGGGTCTTGCCACTGATCCCC
>JANTHJ010000089.1 GCA_024762475.1 Chromatiales bacterium
TCCCACCCTCTCCGCCAACGATGCAAAGGCCCCCTTGTGGGGGCCTTTTGCGTTGTTGGGATAGGGTTGGGATGAGAAGCCGCGTTGGGTTCGACAAGGCGCGTAGCGTCGCAGGACGTCGGAACGCAGTGACGACGCCCCGAAGGGGTGAGCGGCGAAGCGGCGAATCAATCCCACCTTCTCCGCCAATCCCCAAAAAGGCCCCGGCGGGGCCTTTGGTGCTTTCATGGCGCCGACAAGGACGGCTGGCTCAATGGGCTGGCGGGGGGCCATGGAGCCGCGACCGCGTCCTTCCCGAACGTCGACAATGTAATCCGGCTCCGCACCCTCCCGGCCGCTCCTGTCTCATAAAGGCGACGACATCATGAGATAAGTTTATTGAATCCTTGCCGGGTCGGGAATACTATTCTTGACAGGCAAACCTTCATTCCGGCGCATCCAGGCAGTAGCACCGGGGCCGATCGGCAGATCAACCAGGACTTATGATGGATACGCTGCGATTCGTATGGGGAGATCGACGGCAGGGAGAGCGGCGAAAGAAAGATGTCTGGCAGAATCTGTATCTGGTTCGCCATGGCGAATCCACTGCCAACGAGGTCAACCGTTTCGCCGGCGCGATCGATGCGCCGCTGACTGACTTGGGACGTGCCCAGGCGGACCGGGCAGGTGGCCGCTGGAAGGGGGGTGACATCGATCTGGTGTATGTCTCTCCGCTCAGTCGAGCCAGGCAGACGGCCGAAATCATCCTGAATCATCTCGCCGCGCGTTCAATCGAACCCAAACAGATCAAGGTCGATCCTCGAATCAGCGAACGTTATTTCGGCAGTTTCACGCTGAAGAACAAGACCGGACTGCAAAAACAGTTTGGCCTGAGGAACTACGAGACGGCCCTGTACAACCACGATGCCAGCCTGCATGGGGGCGAGACCTTCGAGGACTTTCGTGACCGGGTGCTGACTTTTCTCAAAGAGGAACTCTATCCGGCCGTCTGTGCGGGCGAGAAGGTGCTCGTGGTTGCCCACAAATACGTTATCGAGCTGTTATCGCGATTGATTCTGCGCCTGCCAGAGGCGGATGGTTTCGATCTGCGACTACCGAATGCGCGCATTCTCTCCGGAGAGGAGATCGGCCAGTATGTGCAGGCCGAATCACGGCATGGGAACTGGGTGCGCGACTGGGTTGTCGTCAGGCATTCGATGATCCTGTCGGCAGCGGCGGTTCTGGGGCTGGCCCTCAATGCGCTCGGTATCGGATGGAATGCTCCGCCGGGCGTATTGATGGCGTTGCTCATGCTGGCGACGGCAATGAGTCTGGCGCGCATCTCTCTGCGCAACCCCTCCGCGCTGGCCGATCGTCGCCTGCTGTCGCGATCGCAGCTGATTCAACGCTTTCTGTTGCTTCCGTGGGTCGTGGCGCTCGCCGGGACCTGGCTCTGGCCCTCCGGCCCTGATATATCCGAGAACCTGGCCGCGGTGACGCTGCTGCTGGCGGCCCCTACAGCCGTCACCGCGACCATTCTTTCGCGCAGTGCCGGTGGCATGATCTTGCCCACCGTGTTTGTGATCTTGCTCAGTACGGCGATGAGCGCGGCCAACACCATTGCGCTACTGGCCTGGTTCGATATGTCGGAGGTGGCCAGTCAGGCGTTCGTGTTCATCGGGCTCTCGGTATCGACCTTGCTTGCGCCGATGCTGTTCGCGCATTTCATGCGCCGGCGGCATCCGATATTCACTGCCAAGTTCGCCGAGGACCATGGTGCGACGGCGGTCCTGGCGCTGGCGTTGTTCGTGGTCATGGCGTTCCAGAGCCTGGATCTGGAAACCTTGTATCCCATGGGACTGGTTGCCTTGGCCATCGGCATCCTGCTGCGCCTCTACGCGGTTCGGATAGCGCGCCACGGGTCGCTGTATGGCCTGGATGACTACTTCTCGCTCAGCTATCCCAATATCTTCCTTGTGATCCTGCTGGCCAAGTTGGTCGGGAACGAGGCGGCGCTACAGTTGGCGACCTGGTTCCTGGTGCCGATGTTCGTGCTGGCCCCCTTGGATGATCGCTTGATTCTGCGTCTGCAAAAGGCCCAGTCGGTGTTCAAGTTGCGAAGGTATTTGCGTATACACCACGAAGAGGCTGAAGCGACCACGGCAGATGCGACAAAGCCGACGGCAGCGCGTCACCACTGAGCGCATGTGAAGGATTTTCTGCGGGTTTCTCGACGAAGGCGGGTCGAGGCTGTCGGGATTGCTAGGCGATACTCGATCGGCGCGCCAGGGGCGGGGTCTCGATAGGTTCGGGCCTGGAGATTCCATAGCCCTGGGCGAGGTCCACGCCGAGTTCCCGGATCTCGTGGAGCACCTCGTCGTTCTCGACGAATTCGGCCACCGTGGTGAGGTTCATGATGTGGCCGATGTCGTTGATCATGTTGACCATCGCCCGGTCGATGGGGTCTGTGAGGATGTCGCGGACGAACAGGCCATCGATCTTCAGGTAGTCGACCGGGAGCTTCTTCAGGTAACCGAAGGAGGACATGCCGCTACCGAAATCATCCAGGAGGAACTGACATCCAATCTCTCTGAGTGACTGGATCAGATGGGTGGCCTTGTCCAGGTGGGTGATCGCCTGGGTCTCGGTAATCTCGAAGGCGATCGACTGGGGAGGAATCTCGTACTGGCGGAACAGGCCGGTGACAAAGTCGAGAAAATCGGGGTCGGTCAGGGACGCGGCCGACAGATTCACCGAATAGAGGAAGTGGCCGGCGGTATCGCTGTCGTTACCGGTCGCGCCGGTCCAGCGGCGCAGCCTGTCTCCCTCGATGTCGAACAGATGGCGGATGATCCAGCGGTCGACATCTCCCATCAGCCCATGCCGTTCTGCCACAGGTATGAAGGCCCCGGGGACGACGAGATTGCCCTCGGTGTCGATCATTCTCACCAGCACCTCGAAATGCAGGGGGTCTGCGGGGTGGCGGCTGGAGACGATGGACTGCCGGTACAGCGTCAGGCGGCCCTCCTTGAGGGCCTGACGAATATGCGATGCCTGCCGCATCTCTTCCATTCGGTGAGAGATCTTGTCGTTCCCCACTGTGCCGGCGTATACCCGGTTGCGGCCTCTTTCCTTTGCCGCATAACAGGCAGCGTCGACAGTCGAAAGCAGGTCTTCGAGGTTCCTGGTCTGGCCGGTCACCGATATGAGCCCGATACTGGCACCGACATGGAAGACCCTGTCGCGGAAGGAAAAGCGCAGGTCGTTGATGGCCTCGATCAGGCCTTCTGCAACACTGACCCCCTTGTCGCGCCCACAGTCGCAGAGGATGACACCGAATTCGTCGCCTCCCAGTCGGGCGATGATGTCGCTCTCGCGCAGGTGCGTTTTCAGGCCGGCGCTGATTTGCTTCAGTACCTCGTCTCCGGCCTGATGGCCGCAGGTGTCGTTGATGACCTTGAACTCGTCCAGGTCGATATAGAGCAGGCAGTGATGGAAATTCCCGCCCTCCGCCGATGCGAGAATGTCTTCAAGCGATCGGTGGAATTCCGCCCGGTTCAACAGGCCGGTGAGCTCATCACGGCTGGCACGCCATGCGAGGTTGCGGCGTAACTCCCGCTCCTTGTGCATGTCGCGGAAGGTGATGACAGACCCGCTCCATGCCCCCTCGCTCTTGATACGCGCCGCCGAAAAATGCACCGCAATCCGTTGTCCCTCCGCAGTGACCAGAATCGCGTCGATCGCGCCCTGGCCCGCCTGTTCTGTCAGTGCGCTGTGGATATCGGTCAGGCTATCGCCGGTGGCTTCGTCTTGCAGGCCGAATATCTCTTTCCAGGAATGGCCGAGCGTCTGCTCCGGCGTACTTCCCAGAATGCGTGTCGCGGCAGGGTTGATATAGGTGATTTTCCCGGCGCGATCCAGCGTGATCACCCCTTCCGCGATAGAGGCAAGTGTCACCTCCGCCTTCTGCCGTTCTTCGCGCAACTCGGCCATCGCCAGCTGTCGCTGTTTCAGCATTCTCAGGGCGAACCCGCCGACGATCAGAATGGCTATGACAACGAATCCGGTGACCTTGAGGGCACCTTCCAGCAACTCTTGGTATTGGCGCATGTCGACCAGGGTGAAAAGCCTCAAGGTGTTCTCGCCAACGGAATAGTCATGCGCCTCTCCCATGAAGCGGGTTCCGGATGCCTCGAGCTGGAAGAACCCGGTATGAGAGGCAGTCAGCGAAGGAATGGTTGGAACCTCGCCAAATGGAACGAGGTTGTCGTTCCAACCCAGCAGGGGAAAGCCGTCGAGACGCGGTGAGACGGTACGGACCATCTGGTCGCCATTCAGCGCAAATCCCCCGCAAAGGTATCCAAAGGTGCGGCCGCCATCGCGCAATGGGACGGTCCGGACCAGTAGCAGAGACTGGCCTGTAGTCGAAATGGATTCCGTGGTCCCGGTCGCTGACACATCGCACGTGCGGCTGGCCTTTTTGCCCAGTCTCGCCACGACTTCGCCCTTCGGATTGAGAACGGTCAGGGAGCGGAAATCGCTGACACCGAACTGTTCGGAAAGGTAGCGCTTGAGCTGTGGACGAATATCCAGGTCGAGCGTCACCCGCAAGGTGTTGTCTGTCGCAAGCCGTGACAGCGAGCTTCGGAAATCGCTGATCCCGCGGTCGAGGGCCAGCTCAAGCACGCTCAGGCTGGTAGCCAGGCGCTTTTCATAGCCATCCTTGATTTGGGTGGAGAAGACCTTCCACAAGACCACCGCCACGAGCATGACGGCCAGCAGCATCAGGATGCCGGACAGGACCAGCATCGATCGCCTGCCGAGTTGTGCGGGTTGTTCGCTCATGCCTTGGGTCGCCAGCGTCGAGATTGCATCATTCGCCCTTGGCGCCGTAGACGTGGTCGGCGGCGGTGAGCAGCGATTTGGGTATGCCGATCCGCAACCGCTTGGCCCGCTTGAGGTTGAACACAATGGCGTAGCTGGAGGCGTCCTCGATCGGTATCTCGCCGGCGGGTCTGCCTCCCAGGATCATGGCGGCCTTCTTGCCTGCCTGGTAGCCCATGTTGGTGAAATCGACCGCCGCACCACCGAACAGTCCGATCTTCGAGAAATAGTAGTTGAGGGCCATCTCCGGCTTGTGGCTGTGGCGGGTGGTCCAGTCGAAGATCTCGTTGGCCACCAAGGTCTTGCCGTCGGCGGTCTGCAGTTTCAGCGCGGCGGGATAGATTGCCTTCACATGAGGGTCTTTGTTCAATTCCTCGATCAGGGCCTTGTACTGCTCGAAGTCCCGGACACGGCGCAACTCCCATCCGAGCGCTATCTTCTTGTCAGCCAGCTCGATCTCGAACTGGCGGGTGATGGCATTGCCCGTGGGCGAGTAGTCGGTGATCCCGATCACCTTGTCACCGGGTTGGATGTCGCCGATAGCCGCCGCCATGACCCGCAGGGATTTGGCGACATACAACTTTTCGTACACGCCGGTGATGTTGTGGCCTGGTTTGTTCAGTGATTCGAGAAAATGCGCCTTGCGGTCGTAGGCCTCCGGCTGCCCGTTCATGCCGCTGAACACCACCGCGATGTCCTTGCGGTTGACCAGCGGCAGCAGTACCTCGCGGATCGCATTGTCATCGAGTACCACGACCACATCCGGTTTGAACGATTCGACCATCTCCAAGGCCAGCCGACCCCGTTCCCGAATCGCTTCGGGGGTCGTGTAGACCTTCTTGGTGTCCATGAAGAAGGAGCGTAATTCGAGGTTCTTCCCCCGCACCCATCCGCCCTCGGCCAGGGCCCGGGCCACGCCGTCGCCCTGCGGTTTGCCGCAGACGTGATGCTCGCCATAGCTGTGGACCACCAGTACCCGCGCCTTCTTTTCGGCCGCGGATGCCGTGGCGCCCGCAAGCACCAAGGACAGGCAGGCAAGTACAAAGGTCAGGACGCGTAACATATTGTCACCTAAGGAATTGTGGATATTCATTGGTGTGAGGTGCCGTCCCTGCCATTCCTGTCACCGGTTCTTGCAGCATTAGCGGCATCTTCGGTTGAGCCTTTAGGAATATTTGTGGGTCTTTCGCTGCCGCGCCTGAGGGGGTGATAGCTAAGAAATATCTGATCAATCCCTCCCCCTGCTTGCGCGGGGAGGGATAGATCAGAGCTTCCCTAAAGGAATGACGCCATTCGCCGTTACGCGGGTATCGGTTCAGGCTGCAAGGAACACCGGATGAAAAATCTCACCATTCAGACCAAGATCGTCATCTCGTTTGCGCTGATCACGCTGTTGTTCTGCATTGCCCTGGGGGTTGCGGTCTCGGGTATGCACAATGTCAAGGCGCGGCTGGATGACTATTTCGCGACCAACCAGGCGCGACTCGATGCCCTGCAGAACATGTACGGCGATGGCCTATTGTCCGGCGTCGCCTTGCGCAACCTGGTGTTGAATCCCAAGCTGAAAAAGCCCTTTAAGGTGACCCCTGATGCGATCGCGCGCTTCGACGGCGGACTGCAGCGGGTGATGGAACTGGCGGGTGACGATGGACAGCTCAGGCAGCACCTTCAGACCGTGAAGGACAATTGGAAGCGCTCCGCCGAGGCCAAGCTCAAGGTGCTGGACCTGGTCAAGGCCGGAAAGCTCGACGAGGCACACAAGGTGCTGACCACCGAGGAGCATCCGCCTTGGCGCAAGGTGCGGGTCGCCATGCAGAAGATCATGGGCGACGAGGCCGCGAAGGTGGAGGCGCTGCGTGCCCGCATCGCCGAAGATGAGGAACGGGCGTTCTTTACGGCCTTGGGTATCGGTGTAGCGGCCCTGATCGCCGGGGGGCTGGTGGCATTCTTTACTGTCGTGCTGATCCGCCGCTCGTTCGTGGCCGTCACCCAATCGATGGAGGATATCGCCAGCGGCGAGGCGGATCTGACCCGTCGACTGGACGAGAGTGGAAAAGACGAAGTCGCCGCGCTGTCGTGCGCGTTCAACCGTTTCGTCGAGCGAATCCAGGACACGGTGGCCCAGGTAGGGGGCTCCACGCTGAAGTTGGCCGGTGCGGCAGACCAGATGTCGGCCGTCAGCAATGATGCCCTGCGGGGCGTGCGTAGACAGCAAAGCGAAACGGAACAGGCGGCGACCGCCATGAATCAGATGACCGCCACCGTCCAGGAGGTGGCACGCAATGCCAGCGAGGCCTCGCTGGCCGCCCAGGAGGCGGACAAGGAGGCCTCCGAGGGTGACCGGCTGGTGCGTCAGGTCGTCGATTCGATCAGGGAGCTCGCCGATGAAGTTCAGCGGACCTCCGCGACCATCGATACCCTCAATGCAGAAACCGAGGAGATCGGCTCGGTTCTGGTCGTGATCCAGGGGATCGCCGAACAGACCAACCTGCTGGCATTGAACGCAGCGATCGAGGCCGCTCGTGCCGGGGAGCAAGGACGCGGGTTCGCCGTGGTGGCCGATGAGGTGCGCACCCTTGCCAGCAAGACCCAGCAGTCGACCCAGGAGATCCAGGAGATGATCGAGCGCCTGCAAGGCGGTGCGCGAGCGGCGGTCGATGCGATGGGGCAGGGGCAGGGCCGCGCGGCCAAAACGGTGATGCGGACCGAAGCGGCGGGTGAGGCCATCGGCAAGATCAGCGGCGCGGTGGGACGCATTGCCGACATGAACACCCAGATCGCCACTGCCGCCGAAGAGCAGTCGGCGGTTGCCGAAGAGATCAATCGAAGCGTGGTTTCGATCAACGAAGTGGCCGCCCATGCGGCCGAGGGAGCGGCGAAGAGTGCCACTGCCAGCGAGGCGCTGCTGCATCTGAGCGATGAGTTGAAAAAACTGGTTGGCGCCTTCAAGGTCTGAGACACTGTCACGCCCCTTTTAAACTAGGGCGCGCCGTCGTTCTCTCAATGTTCTATACTCCGGTTTAGTGTAGAACAGATGGAGAACTTTGGTGCTGCCGCTGACACAGCAAAGCCAGACTGGTGAGTCCGATGTGGGTGTTTCGGGTTCGGTCGCCCAACTGGTTGCCAACCTCAAGCGCAAGTATCGTGACCGGATCACCGGAGAGCTCGTGTTGCCGGCACAGGCGGCCACGTCGGCGCCCTTTCCCGATGAGTTGGATCCAGCGATCGCAAGTGCGCTGCGGTCGCGAGGGATAACCCAGCTCTATAGCCACCAGGCCGAGGCCTGGCGCCTGGCCCGCGCGGGTCGACACGTGGTTGTGGTGACGCCGACGGCCTCTGGCAAGACGCTCTGCTACAACCTGCCGGTGCTGCAGGCCACCAGAGAAGGCGACGCCAAGGCCCTCTACCTTTTTCCCACCAAGGCGCTCGCCCAGGACCAGGTGGCCGAACTGATCGAATTGAGCCAGACGGGCGACCTGGGTGTGCGGGCCTTTACCTTCGACGGCGATACGCCGGGTGATGCGCGCAAGGCGGTGCGCACGCGGGGCGACATCGTGGTATCGAACCCCGACATGTTGCACCAGGGCATCCTGCCGCATCACACCAAGTGGGCCCAGTTCTTCGAGAGCCTGCGGTTCGTGGTGATCGACGAGATGCACAGCTATCGGGGTGTGTTCGGCTCGCACATGGCGAACGTGCTGCGGCGTCTGCAACGTGTCTGTGCCTTCTATGGCAGCCGCCCGCAGTTCATCTTCTGCTCGGCCACCATCGCCAATCCGGCAGAGCTGGCCACCGGCCTGATCGGTGCGCCAGTCGAGGCCATTACCGAGAGCGGTGCGCCCCGAGGCGAACGGCGGTTGCTGCTGTGGAATCCGCCAGTGGTCAATCCCGATCTGGGTATCCGCGCCTCCAGCCGCAGTCAGGCCACGCGAATCGCCCGACTGGCCACGCGCATGGGCCTGAAGAACATCGTGTTCGCCCGCTCGCGCCTGATGGTCGAGGTGCTGACCCGCTACCTCAAGGACGTGTTCGACAAGGATCCGCGCAGGGCGCCGCGGGTGGCGGCCTATCGGGGTGGCTATCTGCCCGGGGAGCGTCGCGCAACCGAGCGAAAGCTGCGGGCCGGGCAGGTCGATTGCGTGGTGGCCACCTCGGCGCTCGAGCTGGGCGTGGACATCGGCGCGCTGGATGTCTGCATATTGAACGGCTATCCGGGCACCGTGGCCGGCACCTGGCAGCGCCTGGGTCGGGCAGGGCGCCGCAACCGTCCCTCCCTCGGAGTGCTGGTGGCATCCAGTCAGCCGCTGGATCAGTACATCGTGCGCAACCCCGACTTCTTTCTCGGGGCCTCGCCGGAGCAGGCCCGGATCGACCCCGATCAGCTGCTGATCCTGCTCGATCATGTGCGCTGTGCCGCCTTCGAGCTGCCGTTTCGCGATGGCGAGACCTTTGGCGACCGTCAGGTGGACGAGCTACTGAGCTATCTCCAGGAAGAGGGGGTGCTGCACCACGAGGCCGGGCAGTGGCACTGGACCGAGGACAGCTATCCGGCCAACAGTGTGTCGCTGCGCTCGGTGGCAGAGGGTAACTTCGTGGTGATCGATACCAGCAAGGGCGGGCAGAACATCATCGCCGAGGTGGATTTCACCGCGGCACCCATGACCCTGTACGAAGGGGCTATCTACCTGGTGCAGGCGAGCCCCTACCAGGTCGAATGGCTCGATTGGGAAGGACGCAAGGCCTTTGTCACTCCGACCCGCGCCGACTATTACACCGATGCCATCGACTATACGCGTCTGAAGATCCTGGAACGTTTTGATCAGCAACCGCAGGGGCAGGGCACCGCGGCCCATGGCGAGGTCCACCTGGTGCGGCGGATCGCGGGTTTCAAGAAGATCCGCTATTACACCCACGAGAATGTCGGCTACGGCAACATCCGGTT
>JANTHJ010000090.1 GCA_024762475.1 Chromatiales bacterium
GACAACATCGAGGAAATCCGCCGACTCGAACCGAACCAGACCTGCGGGGTGAAGGTGTTCATGGGCGCCTCGACCGGCAACATGCTGGTGGACGACCCGGCCACCCTGGAGGCGATCTTCCGCGACTGCCCGACCCTGATCGCCACCCACTGCGAGGATACGCCCACCATCCTCGCCAACGAGGCGCGCTACCGCGAGCAGTACGGCGAGCAGATCCCGATGCGCTTCCATCCCCTGATCCGCAGCGAGGAGGCCTGCTGGAAGTCCTCTTCCATGGCGGTGGACCTGGCGCGCCGGCACGATACCCGCCTGCACGTGCTGCACCTGACCACCGCGCGCGAGCTGGCACTGTTCGAGCCAGGGCCCCTGGAGGACAAGCGCATCACCGCCGAGGCCTGTGTGCATCATCTCTATTACAGCGATGCCGACTACGAGCGCCTGGGCAGCCTGATCAAGTGCAATCCCGCGATCAAGACCGCCGAGGACCGGGCGGCGTTGCGCCAGGCGCTGGCCGAAGACCGCCTGGATGTGATCGCCACCGACCATGCCCCCCACACCTGGGAAGAGAAGCAGGACCCGTCCTACTTCAAGGCCCCGGCCGGTCTGCCCCTGGTGCAGCACGCCCTGTGCATGGCGCTGGAGCTCGTCCATGAGGGCGACCTGTCGCTCGAAAAGGTGGTGCACAAGGTCAGCCATGCCCCTGCCAGCCTGTTCAACATCGTCGATCGCGGCTACCTGCGCGAGGGCTACTGGGCCGACCTGGTGTTGGTGGACATGAACCAGCCGCAGACCGTGCGCCGCGAGGACCTCCTCTACAAGTGCGGCTGGAGCCCGCTGGAGGGCGATACCCTGCGCTCGTCGGTGGTGATGACCTTCGTCAACGGCGAGCTGAAGTACGACCGCGGTCGTTTCGTCGGTGGCCCGACCGGGCAGCGGCTGGAGTTCGATCGCGGGTGAATACTTAACCGCAAAGGACGCGAAGGTTCGCAAAGGGCTTGGGTCTGCGGTGGATGGGCGGAACTGCAAGGAGGGCGGTAGGTCGGAATTCATTCCGACAGTTCCGTCGGGTTGAAACCCGACCTACAGCGCCGAAGGTAGGTCGGAATTTATTCCGACAATCTGTCGGGCTGAAGCCCGATCCACAACCCTGGGTAGGTCGGAACTCATTTCGACAATTTTTCGGGCTGTATAGAAAGAAGCCCACAAAAACTTTGCGAACCTTCGCGTCCTTCGCGGTGAAAAAGAAATCCGCCAATCAGGTCGCAACGGCCTCGGCGATCGCCCCTTTGTCCACCCCTTCGAAGGCCTGTACGCGAATGCCTTGGCCGGGATGTTCCTTCGCCAGGGTATCGGCGATGTGCTGGGCCAGGTTCTCCACCGTGGTGTCGAAATCCACCAGGTAGCACCGGTCTACGGGCAGGCGCAGCAGGAACTGCCCCTGTTCGCTCTGGTAGCCGAACCACATCTCGTCGCCTTCCTGCTTGTTCAGATCCTCGCGGCTGGCGATATAGATGTCGCGCCAGCGCTCGGCCCAGTCGGCCTCCAGGGCAGGGTCGCGACGACCGTCGCGCTCGATGACGATACGCGATCGATGCCCGTGGGCGATGCGCTGGCAGTTGCCGCAGTGGTGCTTCAGACCGTGGCTGTAGTGGTAGGAGGCGCCGTCGATGACCTCGGGGCTGAGCCGGATCTGTAGGGATTCGACGTTGTCCGGCATCTGCGGCTGCAGTCGTTCGACAATGGCCTCGGCAACCGTCTCGGGCGTCACCTCGGGGGCGTCGATGCGGCAGACCGCCTGCTCCGGGCTGCTGTGCTGGATCAGCCAGCCGGCGGTGGTGCGGAAGTTCAGGTGCGACATGCCACGCCTCGGCATCTCTTCCAGCCCCTCGTAGCCCAGGGGGATGAGCAGCCGATGATCGAAGGCCTCGTCCACCAGCTGCTTGATGGCGTGTTTGACCTCGGCGAAGTCGAGCACCATGCCCTGGTCGTCCAGGCCGCCGCTCAGGACCACATCGAGCAGCCAACTCTCGCCCAACAGGCCCCGCCCGGGGTGCAGATAGGAGAAGTCCAGGGTGGTCAGGCGATTGACGAAGAGCTGAGGCATGGCGTGATCACCGGGAGAGAGTGTGAAGGGGTCGAGAGGATGGGCGCAGGGCGCTTGCTTGCGCACCGCATTAGTCTAATGTCTCGGCTAAGCACCCAGCAACAAGGCGGCATCACGATGACTCCCCCCAGCGAAGAAGAGGACCCTCTGTTTTCGCAGTGTTACCTGTTCGAGGGGCTTGGCCAGGACGAACTCGAGGCCATCGAACGCACCATGGTGGCGAAGCGGTATCGCGCGAACACGGTCATCATCGATCAGGGGGATGAGGCGAACAAGTTGTATTTTCTCCGCGAGGGGCGGGTGCAGGTGTTCGTCGCGGACGAGAACGGGCGCGAGGTGGTGCTGGGAGAGCTCGGCCCCGGTGCGGTCATCGGGGAGCTGGCGCTGCTGGCGGAGATCCCGCGCACCGCCTCGGTGGCCACTCTTGAGCCCTGTGCCTGTCTGGTCCTCACCCGGCATTCGTTCCTGCAGCTTGTCGAGGCGCACCCCAAGGTGGCCCTCAACCTGGCGCGCGCCCTGGCCAGGCAGGTCAATGAGCTGACCGAGGCGGTGGGCGATTTCGCGCTACTGGACGTCTACGGGCGTGTGGCCAAGCTGTTGCGTGCCGCTGCCACGGAGCAGGAGGGCCGTCTGATCACGCCCAAGCTAACGCATCAGCAGATCGCCGACCGGGTCGGTGCCTCGCGCGAGATGGTCAGCAAGATCCTCAAGGAGCTGCGCGCTGGCGGCTATATCGAGGTCGAGGGCAAGCGCTATATCCTGCAGCGCAGGCTCCCCGAGCGCTGGTAGCAATCCCGAGCGGCTGCCATCGGGCCTTCAGTCCTGATGTGAATATTTCACGTTTTCTCTGTTCCTATCGCCCATCCAGGCAATCGGCCCACTCCTAGTCTTTCCCTTACAGAACGCATTTCCTGCCAATGAGGCAGCAAGCACGCTGTAAACCAGAGACTCTTCAAGGAGAAAGCCATGATCACACGGAAACACAGTGCCATCGCCGCCGTCGCCCTGATGCTCAACAACGCCGCACTGGCCATTGCCGGCAACGATTGGGACAAGAGATTGCTCTTCGATCCCTCGCCCGCCCAACTGGAGCGCGAACACGCCGGTCAGGTCCACATCTACGACGGGATGCTGTCCTCGGATGTCGACCGCGCCATGGACCAGCAGTTCGATCGCGTGGGTTCGATGATGTTCGTCCGCACCCTGCATCCGGCACAGGACGGGGACTACGAAGAGGACGACGACTGTGACTGAGCCGTCTGGGCTCGCTGCCTATGGTGAGGGGACGCCGGCGAGGCCCTGGCCGGACCTGCTCGGCATCTCGAGTACGGGAGCCGCGTCACGCGGTTCCGGGCATTGGGAATTGACAGTGGCCCGGCGCCTCGCGTGGAATGAGGCCATGCAGGCCACCGGTTCCGACAAGCGCGCCATTCTGTTCGCCGACATTGCAGGCAGCACCACCCTCTACGAGACGTTGGGCGATGCGGAGGCGAAGGAGCGCGTCACCCGTCTGCAGAAGCTGATGGCCTCGGTTGCTGCGGAGATGGGGGGCTGTGTGCAGGAGATCGTGGGCGATGAGGTGATGCTGACCTTCGCCAGGGCCAGCGAGGCGGGCGCCTGTGCGGTCGCGCTGCAGCGCCGGCGCGACGAGTCGTCCAGGCCGGGCCAGGGGCTGCCTGAGGTGCGCATCGGCATTCACTGGGGGGATGTCATTGCGGAAGGCGATCGGCTGTTCGGGGACACGGTCAACGTCGCGGCGCGGGTGGCGGCGATCGCCCAGGGCGGGCAGATCATCGTCACCCGGGCGATCGTGGATCAGCTGCCCGGCGATCTGTTCGAGATGGTCCGGCCCTTCGATCTGGCGCCGGTGAAGGGCAAGCGCGAGCCGGTGGCGGTATTCAGCCTGGCCTGGGCGCCGCAGGACCTGACCACGGTCCGATCGCTCGACGGAGGCCCGATCTCCTCGTCCCTGTTGCGCCTGGTACGCGGCGATGACGACCGGATGCTATCGCCGGAAGACGCGGGCTTCGTCATCGGTCGCTCCCCTTCCGCCGACCTGCGGGTGGATTGGGCCTCGGTCTCGCGACGGCATGCCTTCATCGAGTATCAGCGGGGGCGCTTCGTGTTGGTGGATGTCAGCACCAACGGCACCCATGTCTCGCTGCAGAACGGCCAGACGGTGTTCCTGCGGCGCGAGAGCCTGCCGCTATGGGGTGAGGGCAGGCTGTCTCTGGGCGCGCATCCGGAGGAGGCGCCAGCGGCCGAGGTGGTCTATCACTGCCTGTGAGCCGGTCGTATGCAACGCGAACGCGGCGGCTCGCTCCCGAGGTATTGTTCGCGGCGGACCGGGTCGAAGGCGGGCAGGCCAAGCGCACAAGCCCGCTTGGGGTCGAACAGATCCCAGCGCCGGGCGCGCCCGTCGTCGCCCGCGGTCGCCAGGGTGAGGCCGTCCGCTGCCATGGCGAGACGCCAGCTCGTGCCCTGATGGGCCTGCAGTGGCGGCATGATCTTGCGCCGGGTGCGGGTATCCCACCAGTGCAGGCGTCCACTGCGATCCAGGGCGATCAGCGAGGCGCCATCGCCCAAGAAGGCCAGGTCGGTGGCACCGTTGGTATGCCCATGAAAGCTCCCCAGTTGCTCGCCCGATGCCAGATCCCAGGTGGTGACGACTCCACCGGCAGAGGCGGTGGCCAGGCATCGGCCGTCCGGGCAGAAGTCCAGGCTCCACAAGGTGTCGTCGGCAGCAGTGAACTCGCGTACCAAAGACATCCGGTGCGTCTCTCTGAGCTGCGCGCGCCCATCGGTGGTCACGGTTGCGAGCAGGTTGCCGTCCGGCGATAGCTTCATGCGTGTGATGCGTCCGCCGTCCTGACCGATCCGCCGGTGACTCGATTTATCCGAGAGCTGCCAGATATGCAGCCCGCTGTCGGCGGCGGCCACGAGCCGCTGGCCATCATCGAGAAAGGCGAGGGACCACACGGGTTCCTTGGCGTCGAGGGTGATGGCGGTTTCCGGTGTGCGGCGGTCCTCGATGGATATTCTGCCGCTGCGGTCGGCGCTGGCGAGGTGTTGCCCATCCGGTGAGTACGCCAGCGCCCAGACCCCCGATTTGTGGGACGCGGCAGCAGGCAGAGCAATGCCGCCGCTGGTATTCCAGACCCGGACCGTGCCGTCGTCTCCTCCCAGCGCCAGATGCTGTCCGTCGGGCGCAAAGGCGACCCCGCGCAGCCGCACACCGGGGGTCTCCAGGTCATGCGACAGGGGGGTGCTGTCCGACACCGCCCAGATCCTTACCTGTTGATCTGCCCCCAGGGTGGCGGCCAGCCGACCGTCCTGGCTGAGGACGAGGTCGGTGATCGACTGGCTGTGGCCCGGTGGTGAGACCTCGAGCTCGTGCTTTTCGGCCAGATCCCAGAGGCGCAACCTGCCCTCGACATCCCCGGCCAGCAGGCGATCACTGTCGAGGCCGAAACCGGCGGCAGCCATTCTCACCTCCGGCGCGAAGGGTCGCGGCAGCAGCTTTCCCTGTGGATAGCTCACGAGGTAGATCACCTGATCGGTGTTGACCGCCGCCAGCCTGTTGCCCGCGTGGTTGAATGTCAGTTTGAGGAAATGTCCTGCGTCGGGCAGATGAATGGCAGGGAACAAGGGCTTGCCGGTGTCCGTGGACCAGGCCTGGATCCGCTTGTCGTTGCTCGCCGCGACGACAGCCTTGCCGTCCGGCGCGAACTCCAGGGTATTGAACTCGACCGGGCGCCGGGCCAGCAATCGTCCCGCCTGTCCCGGACGGTCGACATCCCAGATGCGGATGCCGCCATCCATCCCCGCAGTGGCGATGCGCGCACCTTCGGCATCGAAGCAGAGGGCGGGGATGATGTCGCCGATCTGTCCGAGCACCTGGGGCTCGACGCGACCGTCTGCGGTGAGATGCCAGAGCCGCAGCGTGCCGTCGACGCCGCCGGAGGCGAGGACGCGCCCGGTGGGGTTGAACTCCAGGTCGCGCACACCACCCTGGTGCCCCTCCAGGCGGTGCAGGAGGCGTCTTTCCGGTACGTCATAGAGTTCGATGATCCCATTTGCGTGACCGATGGCCAGGCGGTTCCCCTCTGGGTCGAGGGTGATCGCCAGGGCTTCGCCCGCGGGGATGGGGCTGCCCAGCACCGAAAGGGTTCGCCCGGCGAGTTCGCGTCGCGCCAGCGCAATGGCGGCGCGCGCGTCATAGGACACCGCCTGGGCGCTGCCGGCGCGGGCGATCGACTCGGTCGCCAGGGCGAGCGCCAGCCGCGGATCGTCGCTCGCCAGCCCGAACGCCGCCGAGCCCAGTGCGGCAGCGAAGCGTGCCTGGGCCCGTGCGCTGGCCTGCGCTGCGCGGGTGGCGTTCGCATTGGCCTCCTGGGCCGCGCGAAACGCCATCAGTGCCGAGAAGGAGGCTCCAACCGAGAGAAGCACCAAGGCGACGATCGCCAGCCGGCGTCTTCGGCGGGCGCGTCGTTGGCGTTCCTTTTCCCGCGCGAGGTACTGGTCCCGGCTGGCCTTGGCCGCATCCAGAAACTCGTGTTCCACGGGCCCGAGCTGTTCGCGATGGGCGTCGCGCCATTCGACGGCCGACAGCAGCAGAGTGCCACGGTAGAGGAGGTCTTGGAGTCGCCCTTCTGCCTGCCATTGTGCCGCGGCGTCGGCGATCTTCTGTCGCATGCGCAGGTCGTCGCGCGATGCCTCGATCCAGTCACGCAGGCGCGGCCAGGTATGCAACAGCGCCTCGTGTGCGATCTGGATGCGGTCTTCGTCGACGGTCAGCAGTCGCGCCTGGGTGAGGTGTTCGATGACATCGGCCAGCGCCTCGGCGTTCTCCTCGAGCATCAACGACGACTTGCGCAGTATCCGCCGGGTCTCCGGGGCATCACCGTTGGATGCGATCAGGCGGAGCAGCAGCTGCCTGGCGATCTCGCGTTGTGACGCGTCGAACCGGTGCCGGTAGAGCGATTCGGCGGTCTGGCTGATGGCGCCGGCCACGCCACCGCAGGCCTGGTAGTCGCGTAGGGTGAGGGTGTTGCCGTCCCGGTGGACCCAGGTCTCCACCAGCGCATGCGCCATCAATGGCAGCGAGCCGGCCTCGGTGCCGGTGTCCTCGATGATGGTCTCCACCAGGGCCTCCTCGAGATAGAGACCGGCGCGGCGGGCGGGCTCCACGATGGCACGGCGGAGTTCGCTACGCGACATCGGGCCCACCAGCACCTGATTGGCGGTGATGGTCTCTGCCAGCCAGGGGGTATGGGCACAGGCGTCATAGAAGTCGGCGCGCACCGCGATGACGATGCGCGCCAGGCTGGTTGCCGGACGGCTCAGGGCATCGAGGAGGGTCAGGAAGCCGCGGCGTTGCCGCTCGTCGGCCAGGGTAAACAGTTCTTCGAACTGATCGATGACCAGCAGTAGCTCGGGCGTCCCCGAGATGCCCGTCTCACCCAGGAGGCGGTCCAGATCGCTGCGGTCGACAGCACCGGTTGCCGCGTCGGCCAGCAGGGCCTGCTGAGCGAAGGAGATACCGAGCTGGGTGCAGAACTCCTGCAGGGGGTCGGCGCCCGGCGTCATCACCACCGCTCGCCAGTCCGCGCTGCCCGGGAGGGCGTCCTTTTTGAGCGCCGGCAGCAGGCCGCCGCGAACCAGTGACGACTTGCCGCTGCCCGAGGGACCGCCGACCACCAGAACAGGGTGCAGGTGCAGGCGCTTGATCAACTCGTCGATCAATGCCTCGCGGCCGCGGAAGAACTCGGCATCCTCCATCTGGTAGGCGGCAAGTCCCTTGTAGGGGCAGACTTGGGACGCCTCGGCCGAGGGCAGGGCGATATCGGCATGCTCCTGTTCCAGTGCCTGAAACACCGCGGCTTGCCATTCATCGATATCCGCGTGGCGTCCGGCCGGGTCCAGCGCCATTCCCTGGGACATCACGGCCTGCCATGCCAGCGGCAGCGCTCCCAGTGAATCTTCGAGTCGGCCGGGTGGCGGCGGTGGCCGGCCCGTGAGGGCGTGCCAGATCACGGCCGTCGCCGAGTAGATGTCCGCACTCGGCGCCACCGCTGCGCTGGCCTCGAGTTGCTCAGGGGCAAGATAGAGAGGCGTCCCGCCGACAACCGTGGGCGCGTCGCCATCGCGCAGCACGTCGCGGGCGATGCCCAGGTCGCCGATCAGGATCTGCTCGTCCGGATCCACCAGCGGGGCCTCTCCCCCCTCGCGAGTCTCCGACGGGGGCTGAAACTGGCGGGCCTTGCGGAACAGGATGTTGTCCGGCTTGAGATCCCGGTGCACCAGCCCGGCCTGGTGCAGCGCACGAATACCGTCGGCGAGGGCGTCGACCAGGGGGGGCAGCTGGCGGGCATCGATCCCCTGCCCGAGTCTTTGCAGGCGTTGCGCCAGGGTGCCTCGGTCTGCATGGTCGAGCACGAAATAGGGGCGACCGTCATCGAGGCGGCCGACATCGTGCACGCCGATCACGTGCGGCGAGTGTATCTGGCGCAGCAGCCGGGCCTCGCGCAGGAAGCGCGTGACGAAGTCCTCGCTGGAGGCGAGGTCGGCATGCAGGATCTTGATCGCGACCCGGCTGGCCAGTTCCTCGTCCCAGGCCTCCACCACCACGGCGAAGCCTCCGCGACCGATCTCGCCACGGACCTCGTAGCGGCCGACAAAGGTCGGGATGGTCATCTGCTATGGCCGGACTCGCCGTGATGCGGCTAGCCCGGATATTTCACCCGGGGACGCGATGATCGTGCCGAGATGGGCGTTCTCGAGCGGATTTCCGACCGAGTCAATAGCCAGCCTATTGACGAGGAAGGAAATACCGCTCGAGGGCGGCCAGATCGGTGCGAGGGCGCGTCCAGCGTTGGCCGGGTGATATTTCGTTACCCGCTGATATGCGAAGAATATCTTTGGCAACCAATGAGTTGTCAGCATTTTTCAGCGACCGGGTGAAATATCCGGGCTAGTCCAGTAGCTTGCTCACATCCTTGCAGTCGTAGAGAGTCGGATCGAGCACATTGTGACCACCGTCGGCCGCCGTGACACAGAGCGTGGTCGCACCCTGGCGTTGGCTGGTCGAGGCCGCATTCTTGGTGATATAGCGGGGATAGTCGGCATGCCGATGCCACTTGCCCTGGGTCACGCCGAACTGGGACTTGGCGTTGCGTCCCACCTGTTTGACGTCGTACAGCTCCTTCCACCAGACATGGAAGTGATTGCGCGCCACATCCGGCTTGAAGTTGGACTTGAAGGTCAGTTCGATCTCGTCGCCGGCGCGCTGGGCGTCGGTGATCTCGACCACGCAGCCATCGATGGGGCAGGCATTGGGCATGTCCGCTAGGGCGGCGCCCATGCCACCGAGCCCAATCGTGGCCACCAGCAGGCCAAGGGCCTGTGGCGAAAAACCAGATCCTGGTGACGATTCCATCCGTTCTCCTCCTTCCTCGATCTTCTGATTGCAGGCAATGGGCCTGCCATGGTCGACCTGTCCGATTATCGGCAGGTCACAACGAAGGAGTATAGCAACGGGATTCCAATTCGGAACCCCGGCAGGGCCGCGCGGGAAGATGGAGCCACTGGGCGGAATCGAACCGCCGACCTACTGATTACGAATCAGTTGCTCTACCGACTGAGCTACAGTGGCGCAGGGGCGCCGATTATAGGCCAAAGGCGGTAGGGTTTTCATCT
>JANTHJ010000091.1 GCA_024762475.1 Chromatiales bacterium
ACGCCCTCGCCGTCGTTGCAGACCTCGCCGGTCAGGCCAAGGTCGCGCGCAACATGCCACACCGTGGGACGAAAACCGACGCCCTGCACCTGGCCGCGCACACGCAGCGCCAGGCCGCCGCGCCGGTCGGTTTCGGTGGACCGCGGCTGTATCAATGGACGGTGCATACCATACAGGGGTCGAAGGACCGAATGATGTGTTGAATGCGTACTTCGCCGCGGGTGTCGCTAACGTCGGTGCCGGCCAGCGCCTGCTCCAGGGCGCCGGGGACGTCCTGTGCATCGCGCGGCGAGAAGTTCCAGGTGGTGGGGGCGACGATCTGGTAATTGAGGATTCGACCCTTGTGCACCCGCACCCAGTGCCCCAGGCTGCCGCGGGCCGCCTCCACCAGGCCCATCCCCTGGCCCTCCGGAGGCAACCCGGTAGTGGTACAGAAGGGTTCTCCCGGCCGCAGCCGCGCGGCCCAGTCCTCCATCAGCGGCACGACTCTCGCCAGTTCCAATAGGCGGGCGATCACCCGGTTGCGGACATTGCCACCGCTCTCAGCCACCAGGGCACGGACCAGAGGGTGACCGTCCACCACCTGCCGGGCCAGGGCGCCGACCTCCATCGGGCGGCCGTCGAGCCGCGGCGCCTTGCACCAGCTATAGCCCTGTTCGCTCATGTCGGTGGGGATAGTGCTGCCCTCGAAGGGGTGGCGAGGCTCGGGATGTCCCGCAGTCCAGCTATGGCTGAGGTCTTCGGTGACCAGCGATTGGTCGAAGGATCGGGAATGCCCCTCCTCCCAGGTACCTTGTGCGAAGGCGGGCTGGCCGTCGTCATAGGCGCCGTAGCTGAGGAAGCGATCATGTCCGCGCCCCAGGGACGACAGGTCCAGCTCGTCGGAGAGCTGCAGGAACCGGCCGAAGTCACTGGTGGCGTGCGCTGTGGCCCAGGCATCCAGCGCCTCGCCTGATTTCAGGGCGATGACCTGCTCCAGATCGTCGCCGAACAGGGTGTGCTCCAAAAAGCGCCGAAAGGCCCCGATGACCAGTCGTATCCGACTCTGATGGTGAGGCTCGACCGGGCAGGTGGTGCCGCCCGGTTGCAAGGCGAGCGAGTGGGGCCACTTGCCCGCCAGCAGAGCGGTCAGATGCAGCAGCTCGGCCCGCGTGCGCAGGACCTCGGGGTAGGCCGACCCTGTCTGTGCCCTGAACCGCGCGGCGATGTCTCGGTGCCAGGGTTCGTCGGCATAGGCGGCGCGGGCGAGGTCCGGCATGAAGAAGAGATAGAAATGGGTCAGGTGGTCGGCCAGGTTTTCCGCCGCCAGGATCACGTTGGTGGCCAAAAGCCCGTTTTCGGCAGGTTCGACAGATCCCAGGTCGGCCAGGGCGCGAGCGGCCGCCACCGACTGTGAAACCGAACAGATGCCACAGATACGCGGGGTGTAGACCAGGGCATCGTTGGGGTGCTTGCCGTGCAGGATCTGCTCGAATCCGCGGAACAGGGGCGAGTTCACCTGCGCCGACAATACCTGCCGATCGTCCGCCTCGAGACGGACCTCGAGATCGCCCTCGACGCGGTTGATCGGGCCCAGGATACGGCGCGTGCTCACTGTTCCCCCTCGGGCTCGTGGCCCGGTGCCACCCGGATATGGTCGGTCACCGCATTCACCTTCAGACGGCGCGGGGTGGCGGCCTTGGAGAGTGAGGCCAGGGCGACGAACCAGGCCTTGGGCATGTCGGTGGGCAATCCGACGGGGATGCCGGCAATCTTGGGTGTCTCGGTAAAGGGATGGCCCGGCTCCTCGAAGCCCGGCGCGGTGCAATTGATGCAGGCGTATCCGCCGCCCAGGCAGGAGCCCGAGCCATTCCAGGGCCGGATATTGCAGTCCGCCCGCGCCTGGGTGCCCAGGCAGCCGAGGTTCTCCATCATGCACCCGAGATCGGAGGGGTGCTCGGCGCTGGCCTTGTACTCGTAGTATTCGTTGCGCGGGCAGCCGTGATGGACCAGGTGGTCGGTATAGTCCCGAGGACGGGCCAGGGTATCCAGCCGTTCCGGTTTCAGACCGCCCTGTGCGAGTTGGCCGAGGGTTTCGATCACCCAGCCGGGGTGGGTCGGACAACCGGCGACATTGATCACTGGCAGTCCGCCGCTACTGCGCCACTCGGCGCCCAGGAGGCCGCCAGGCTGGTCGCCATCGTATTGCAGGCCACAGGCCTCGGCGATGTTGCCGCCGGCGGCGGTGATCCCTCCGAAGGCCGCGCAGCTTCCGATCGCCAGGGTATAGGGCGCCCGTTCCGCGAGGACAGCGATGACCGCCATCATGGGCCGGTCGGTGCCGGCCAGGAGATGGAAGCGGCCGCTGCCGTTGGGCCCGCGCATGACCGAGCCTTCCAGGCACAGGGCATCGAGGGGTTCGTTACCCGATTCCAGTCGCGCCAACAGTTGCAGGAATTCATCACCGCTGGCCTCGCTGAGCGAGGGGTGCCAGAGCAGCTCGATGCCCAGTGCGTCCAGCGCGCCATACAGGTCCGGTTGCTCGGCATTCAACAGTGACATGCTGCAGCCGCCGCAGCCGCCGGACTGCAACCAGAGGACGCGGAAGGGCCGCTGGCCGCTCATGTCCGCTGCTCCATGGGCAGCTCCAGGCGGAAGCGCGCGCCACCGAGTTCGCTACGATCCAACGAGAGGCTGCCGCTGCACTGCTCAGTCGCCAGGCCATAGCTGATGTAGAGCCCAAGGCCGGTGCCGCTGCCGACGGGCTTGGTGGTGAAGAAGGGGTCGAACACACGGGAGGTATGCTCCGGCGCAACGCCGGGGCCGTTGTCCTCGACCTCGATCCAGGCGAGACCATCGTGTTGCCCCGCGCTGATTCGGATCAGCGGTTCGGCGGTGTGCTGCAGCGCGTCCACTGCGTTTTGCAGCAGGTTGATCAGTATCTGGTGGACATGCCCCGCGTTGTTGATCAGCGGTAGTGTGTTGGGCAATTGGCGTTCGATACGGGGTGGACGACTGCTTGCCTTGAGGACCCAGGTGATGGCCCGCTCGATCACCGGGACCAGATCGAACGATTCCGACGCCTGTTGCTGTGGCATGGAGAAGCGGCGCAGGTTCTGCACGATGCTCGAGACTCGCTCGGCACCCTCCAGTGAGCCCTCCACCAGCGGCCCCATGTCGGACAGCAGAAAGTCGATACGCAGTTTCTTGCGCAGTGCTTCCCGCGCGTTCTCGTCGATGCCGCCATGAATGGCATCGAGGTACTGCTTGAGCTTTCGTTCGTAGTCGGCCAGGGCGTGCATGTTGCCGTAGAGGAAGCTGATGGGGTTGTTCAGCTCATGGGCCACGCCCGCCACCAGCCGACCCAGGGAGGCCATCTTCTCTGACTGCAGCAGCTGCTGCTGGGTGGTCTTGAGGCTCTCGTGGGCCGCTTGCAGGTCGCGGTAGGCCTTTTGCAATTCTCCCAGTGGCCGGCCGGTGATTACGAAACCGCTCAGCCGATTGTCGTGGTCGTAGCGGGGGCTGCAATTGACGGCCAGCGGAAAGGGCTGTCCCTCGCTGTCGAGCAGCGAGACCTCGCAGTCGACCACGGTGTCGGACCGGATGTGTTCCGGAAACCCATCGATCAGCGCATGGTACTCGGGTGCGAACAGCTGCCGCAGGGGCTGGCCGAGAATCTGCTCCTCGTCCTGGCCCACGGCCTCCAGCAGGGCAGGATTCACCTTCTGCACCCGGCCGTTGATGTCGCAGACGATAAGCACATCGGAGATCGAGGAGATCACGCTCTGGATGAAACGCTGGGCGTCTTCCAGGTCCGCGTTCTTCTGTTCCAGCTCCACCTGGTAATGGACCAGATCCGCATAGATGCGGTCCATTTCAGTGATGACCTCGATCCAGGCTTGGTCATCGGCATGGCGGCTGCGGGGCTCGGGGCCCCGGCGTTCGGACGGCCCGCCTGGCGGCTGGGGCAGGGAGGCAGGGGCCTTGCTCATGCCACGTTGTCCGCCAGGGTCTGGACATCCTTGCCATTGCGTTCCAGCCCATAGCGCTCCAGTTTGTTGCGCAGCCCCACCCGGGAGAGACCGAGCTCCTCCGCGGCGCGGGTCTTGTTCCAGCGATGCCGGATCAGGGTCTCGCGCAGGATACGCGACTCCATGGCCTCCACCCGCTCCTTGAGCGAGCCATGCATATCGGCCAGTTCGTCCAGCTGCAGGTCCGGCGTCTCCGGTTCGGCTCGAAGGATATGCGGCGATATGAGATCGGCCCCCAGGTAGTCGTCCCGCGCCAGCACCAGCATGCGCTTGATCTCGTTCTGCAACTCACGCACATTGCCGGGCCAGTCGTAGTTGCGCAGGCATTCCAGCGCCTCTTCGCTGATCCCCTTGACGCGCTTGCCCAGTTGCTCCATGGCCTGCTCGAGCAGCGCCACCGCCAGGGGCGCGATGTCGGTGCGGCGCTGGCGCAGCGGGGGCATGGGGATCTTGAAGGTCGCCAGGCGGTAGTAGAGATCCTGGCGGAATTCGCCGCGTCGCACCTCTTCCTCCAGGTCGTGATGGGTGGCGGCGATCACCCGCACGTCCACCGGAATGCGCTTGTTGCTGCCCACCGGTCGTACTTCGCCTTCCTGCAACACGCGCAACAGTTTGACCTGGAAGGCGGGCGAGGTGTCGCCGATTTCGTCGAGGAAGATGGTGCCCCCGTCCGCGGTCTCGAACAGGCCACGGCGATCCTCCACCGCGCCGCTGAACGCGCCCTTCTTGTGTCCGAACAGCTCGCTCTCCAGCAACTCGTCCGGCATGGCGCCACAGTTCTCTGCCACGAAGGGCTTGTCCTGGCGCAGGCTGTTGTAGTGGAGGGCGCGGGCGCACAGTTCCTTGCCGGTGCCCGATTCGCCAGTGATCAGGACGTTGACGTCGTAAGGGGCGACTTGGCGGATCAGGTCGCAGGTTTCGTTCAGGCAGCTGTCCGGGCTGCGCACGATGCCCGAGTCCCAGTCGTAGCGGGCCTTGAGGGCGCGGCGCTTCTCTATCAATGCCTGCTCCAGGGTGTCGGGCTTGAGGCGCAGCTCCACCGCGAGCTGTTCGTTCTCGCGCTGCAGTCGGAACAGGTCCACCGCGTTATTGAGTTTGGTGATCAGTTCGTCCGGATGCCAGGGCTTGGTGATGTACTGGTAGATGCCGCCCTTGTTGATCGCCTCGATGATGTCTTCCGAATCGGTATAGCCCGAGATGATCATGCGGACGATCTCAGGGTATTGGTCACGGACCCGCTGGCAGAATTCGACCCCGGTGACCTCCGGCATGCGCTGGTCGCACAACAGCACCTGTATCCACTCGCGCTGCAAAATCTCTTCCGCCTCGCGGGCGTCGCTCGCGGTATGCACGTCGAAGCGGTCGCCGAGGATGCGTCGAATGGACTCGAGCGAACGGACCTCGTCATCCACCACCAGGATGCTGGGAAGCGCCTCACTCATGCGGGCACCTCCGCGGGCTTCGGCTCGGCAGCGGTCGCATGACCGACCAGCCGGGCCTCGCGGTTCAGGCGCAGCCAGCGGTACCACTGGTCCATGCCCTCGCCCGTGGTGGCAGAGACCTGCAGGATCTGGATGCCCGGATTCACCCGCTGGGCATACTCCATGCAGCGGGCTATATCGAACTGCAGATGAGGCAAGAGATCGATCTTGTTGAGCAGGAGCAGATCGGCGGCGTGGAACATGTCCGGATACTTGATCGGCTTGTCCTCGCCCTCGGTGATCGACAGGATCGCCACCTTGTGCGCCTCGCCCAGGTCGAAGGCGGCCGGGCAGACCAGGTTGCCGACATTCTCTATCATCAGCACCGCTCCCTCCTGCAGGCCCAGGTGATCCACGGCATGGCCCACCTGATGGGCATCCAGATGGCAGCCCTTGCCGGTATTGACCTGGATGGCGGGGACGCCGGTGGCGCGGATGCGGTCGGCATCGTTGCTGGTCTCCTGGTCGCCTTCGATCACAGCGAGCGGCATTTCCTCCTTCAAATCCCGCAGGGTGCGGGTGAGCAGGGTGGTCTTGCCCGACCCCGGGCTGGAGACGAGGTTGAGGGTCAGCACCCCCAGCTGGGCGAAACGCCCGCGGTTGGCGGCCGCGTACTGGTCGTTCTTGCCCAGGATGTCCTGCTCGATCGCGATCATGCGTGCCTGATCCATGCCGGGGGCATGGGCGCGCGCAGGGCCCTTGCCATAGTGGAGGTCGCCCGGTTCGCCGTGGTGGTGATCATGGCCGTGGTCGTGGCCATCGCCATGACGATGCGCATGGGTATGTTCGTGAGTGTGATCGTGGTGGGGCTCTTCACCCTCGATTCGGGTCTCACCCTCGCCGCAGCCGCAAACGGTACACATCATTCCACCTCCAGTTCCTTGATTCGCATCTCTTCGCCGCCGGTCACCTGCAGTTGATAGCTGCCGCAGTCGGGACAGGCATCGAAACGCTGTTTGATATTTACGCTCTGGGCGCATTGCATACACCAGGCCGTGCCGGGTACACGGATGATCTCCAGTGTACTGCCATCGGCGAGGCTGTTGCGGGTCACCACGTCATAGCTGAAGCGCATGGCATCGATCTCGACACTGGACAGCTCGCCGATCTCGAGCCAGACCGCCTTGACCCGCGAGAAGCCCTGCCTCCCGGCCTCGCTCTCCAGGATCTGCAGTACGCTCTCGCATAGCGACATCTCATGCATGGGCGGATTCCACCTCGCAGGCCACACAGGGATCGATCGCATTGACCAGCAGTTCCGCCACGAACCGTCTCTCGTCGGGATCCGGCAGCGACAGGTGATCCAGTGCCTCCGCCACCAGTCCCGCAGGGTGAAAGTTCCATTCGGTAGGCGCCAGGATCCGATAGTCGCCGATGCGATCGCCCTCGATCTCGACGAAGTGATAGAGGCGCCCGCGCGCGGCCTCTGTTTGGGCAAGCCCGGCGGTAGCGGTGGACTTCTCGCCGCGCATCGTGGCTGTCGGGGACTCGTGCCCAACCCGCTGCATGCTGCCGGGCAGTACCGCCAGTTCCACCAGACGTGCCACCCAGCGGGTCAGCAGGCCATTACCGAACTCGGCGTCCAGTGCGGCAACCAGCGGGTGCTGCTGCTGTCTGGTGTAGCTGGTCGTCTCGCGTGGCTGTGTCGCCCAGGTCGGCTGGCGGACAAAGTGGTCGGCCATGTCGCCGGCCAGCATGGCCTGCATTTCGGCTGCGGGGATCGGCGGCAGGGCAGGGATATCACAGCGGCCCTGGGAGGCCCAGCCGGCATCGCAGATCTGGCGGATACTGCGGGCGGCAACGCCCGGTGTCTCACGTGACCAGTCCAGCAGTGCCTGGATTTCGTCCATTTCGGCCCACCGCTGCGCCGGCATATGGTAGATCTCGTTTTCCAGGATCCGTTCCAGCCGTGTCACCTCGGGTGTCTCGGCGGGTATCGACCCGGCCGTGGCGTTCAGCGCGAAGGCCCGGTTGTGCGGAAACAGGCGGGCGCGAAGCTGCGCCAGCAGGGTGCCGATGGCGGGTAGCGCATGTACATTTGGAGACTCTCCGAACAGGCGAGGCCAGTCGATCAGGATGCGCGCCAGGTGCTCGCGCGCCCATTCCATGAGCACCAGCAGCTCACGCGCCTGTTCGACGGAGGGAGTGGCAACCTGGTCCAGTGCGGTTTCAGCCGCATGGCAGGCAGTGCGCGCCTGCGCCATACCGCAGATATTGAACAGCAGGGGGACGATCTCCAGTGCCTGGGTGACCGTCTTGCCGCACAGCAACGCCGAGGCCCCGAGTGTTCGTTGGTTGTCGATGCGTGTTCGCCCGTCGCTGGCATCGGCCAGTTCGATACGGATCTTTCCTTCCAGAGGGTTCACGCCGGAGGATCCTTTTGCAACAAGGCGCCTCGCAACAATTGACGTCGTGATATGGGGCGTTCGAGTTTTTCGTCGAGCGTCGCGACAGCGGGCGGGTCAGACGGCGCACCTGCAGCCTCTTCGACGCCAGGGTCGTTCGGGCCCTGTTCCTGCCAAAGTGCGGTGATGGCCTGGCTGTCGATCTCGGGCAGTTCCCGGTTCTCTTCTTTCAGCAGCTCCTCCATCACGGCCTCGGCGATCTCCACGGCGGCCACATCGTCGGCGAATTCGAACATGGGCGAGAACAGGGAGCACATGCGGTACTTGCCCAGCGCCGGCTCCTGGCCGACGGTGAAGCGGTAGGGGCCGGATGGGAAGATGAGCGTTTCCTCGGACAGTTCTGGCTTGTCGGACCAGTCTTCACCGGCGCCCGGCAGGGAGAGCAGATTCATGCACCAGGGGGTGATCAACACGCCCAGGCAGCCGGATTCCCACGGGCGAAAGCCGACGGCATGCACCTCGATGGCGGGGTTGAGCAGGGGCAGATCCGCCATGCGGGTGGCAGCGATCTCACGAAAGGCCGATTCGACCCGGTGTGCCGCAGTACCACAATCTGGATTGTCTACGCTCGGGTTCACTCGTCGATCACCATGAAGTCGATCTTGCGCCCGTCGCACTCGGGACAGGTCCAGTGGTCGGGCAGCTGCGAGAACGGCGTGCCAGGAGGAATCTGCCAGTAATCGTCGCCCTTGGCCGGGTCGTAGACATACCAGCAGATCTTGCACTCGAGGCGGCTGTTGTCCGCCAACTTGCTGTTGTCGCCACCGTAGGAGCCGGGCAATACCGCGTCATCCATTGCTGCACTCCTCATGCATACAGAGAGAGGATTTCGGTGAGGCGCTGCGCGCTGTCCTCGATATCCTCATCGGCCGCGCAGGCCACCTCGGGTACCTCGCTGATCTCGAGGGTGTTGAGAATCAGCGTCTCCTGGGAGTTGAAATATTGCACCCACCACACATGGCGTGTGCCGGTGCTGCTGATGCGACAGTTTCCGTAGCCGCGCGAGAGGATCACCACCGGTCCGATCCCCAGGGCGTCGGCGAGGAACAGCAGGTCCTCCTCGGTATGCGGCAGCAGCGAGAGGTTGATCACATGCGGCTCGCCGCCCGGGCGGTATTCCGGCAGCTTGTCCGCGATCTCTGCCAACAGGGGTGGGGCGTTGTAGACATTCTCCGGGATCTTCAGCGAGCCGATATCGAGCCCGACCTGGCTGTCGCGGAAGGTCTGCTCGCGCACCAGTCCGGGGACATCTGCGACCTCCATGGTGTCGCGTACCACCTGGCCCGCGGCGTCCAGATAGCGGACCCGCCAGACGCCCGCGAGCACTGATTCCTGGATCAGGGCCTCCAACGGTGCCTCGCATTTCACGCTGACCTCACCTTCGCCCAGAAGCTGATTCACGAAGGCGAGGTTTTCTTCATCGAGACCATCCAGTTCGATCACGCGTGCCGGCATGCCCGCGCGATAGCCGCGCAGCGCCTCCAGCAGCGCCCGGGCACGCATCAATCCCTGCGATAGGTGCGCGGCTTCCTCGGGCTCGGGAACCTGGGGCATCGCATAGGTATCCATGCCCTGGGGCATTTCCATGAATGCCATGTTCATGCCGTCGGGGTTTTCCGGCTGAGAGCCGGGTCC
>JANTHJ010000092.1 GCA_024762475.1 Chromatiales bacterium
ATCTGCAGGGGCATCAGGCCGGCCTCTGTGCGATCGCCTGCACCACCGCGCCAGTGCCGGTGTGGCCCTGGCCCTCCACGATGCCTCGTTCCAGCTCGACGAGATGCTCGAACACCAGCCCGGGCAGCTCCTCACGCAGGGTGTTGGCGGTCATCATCAGCTCTGCGACCGGTGGCCCGCCGGTACCCTGTTGCAACTGCGCCGGGGTATAGGCCTCGAGCAGCAGCATCCCGCCGGGCCGCAGTGCCTTCGGGATGGCGGCGTGGACCTGGCGGCGCAGCGACGGCGGCAGATGGGCGAAGATCGAGACGATGCCGGCCCAGCGATCCTGTCCGAGATCGAATTGCGCCAAATCTGCATGGATGCATTCCACGTCGACGCCGCGCTCACGCGCCAGCCGCTCGGTCTTGCGCAGGCCCTCGATGGCACTGTCGACCGCAGTTACCGGAAACCCGAGCCCGGCCAGATGCACCGCATTGCGCCCCTCGCCCTCGGCCAGGCACAACACAGGGCCAGACGGAATCTTGCCGGCCTGTTCGGCCAGAAAGTCGTTCGGCGCGGTGCCGTAGAAGTAGTCGTCACCACTGTAGCGCTGGTCCCACATGGTCGGTCTCCGGGTCGGAACGGCCTAATTCCACTTTGTCACATCTACTCAAATATGGCGGGGTGGCGTGGCTGCGTGTGTACGTTGGCCGCAGGGATGCGGCCATCGAGCCTCCAGGGATGGATTTACGGCGTGACATACGCAGCCACGCTACCCCTCTGTGCCTGAAACCGCCAATATGACAAAGTAGAGCTAAGTTAGCACTCCTGCCGGTGTGTTTCGAGGTGGGCTACAGGCCACGCCGTTTCCACAACAGGTAGATGACCGGGATCACGAACAACGACAGCAAGGGCGCGGTGATCATGCCCCCGATCATGGGGGCGGCGATCCGGCTCATCACCTCCGAGCCGGTGCCGGTACCGATGAAGATGGGCACCAGTCCGGCGATGATCACCGCCACCGTCATGGCCTTGGGCCGCACCCGCAGGACGGCGCCTTCCATGATGGCCTCCTGCAGTAACGGCAGGGTGATCGGGCCATGGCGCGCACGTTCCTTCAGGGCATTGTCGAGATAGATCAGCATCACTACCCCGAACTCGGCCGCCACACCGGCCAGGGCGATGAAGCCCACCCCGACCGCCACCGACAGGTTGTATCCCAGGACGAAGATCAGCCAGAAGCCCCCGACCAGGGCAAAGGGCAGCGACAGCATCACCAGGGTGGCCTGTCCGGCATGTCGGAAGGTCAGGTACAGCAGTACGAAGATGATCAGCAGGGTGAGCGGCAGTACCTGGTTGAGGCGCTGTTGGGCCCGCAGCATGTACTCGTACTGGCCGGACCAGGTGATCGAATAGCCCGGCGGCAGTTTCACCTGCGCGCGCACGGCGCGCTGTGCATTGGCGACATAGCTGCCGAGATCGACATCGCGGATGTCGACGAAGGTCCAGCCGTTGAGGCGCGCGTTCTCGCTCTTGAGCATGGGCGGCCCGTCGACGATCTTTACCTCGGCGATCTGCCCCAGCGGTACCTGGGCGCCGGTTGGCGTGATCAGCGGTAGTTCGGCGAGTTTCTCGGGGGTGTCGCGCTGCTCGCGCGGAAAGCGCAGGTTGACCGGATAGCGCTCGAGTCCCTCCACCGTCTGGGTGATGTTGATGCCACCCACGGCGGCCGCGATCATCTGGTTGATGTCCTCGATGTTCAGGCCGTAGCGGGCCGCCGCGAAGCGGTCGGGGACGATATCGACGTAGCGGCCGCCGGCAACCCGCTCGGAGTAGGCGGAGGTCGTGCCCGGCACCTGCATCACCGCCTTTTCTATCTCGCGTCCGATGCGCTCGATCTCCCGCAGGTCTGGCCCGGCCACCTTGATGCCGACCGGGGTCTTGATGCCGGTCGCCAGCATGTCGATGCGGGTCTTGATCGGCATCACCCAGGCATTGGTCACCCCCGGGAAGGCAACCGTGCGGTCCAGCTCCCCGATCAGCTTCGCGGTGGTCATGCCCGGCCGCCATTGGTCACGCGGCTTGAGCTGGATGACCGTCTCGATCATGGTCAGGGGCGCCGGGTCGGTCGCGGTGTCGGCACGGCCGATCTTGCCGAATACCCGCTTCACCTCCGGGACCTGTTTGATCAGCCGGTCGGTCTGCTGCAGCAGTTGCTGCGCCTTGCCGATCGACAGGCCCGGCAGGGTGGTGGGCATGTACATCAGATCGCCCTCGTCCAGCTCGGGCATGAACTCCGAACCCAGGCCGCTGGCGAAGCGTTCGAGCCAGGGCACGCCGGCGAAGGTACTGCGCCATTGCCTGGACATATCCCGCTGCCAGCCCTCGATGGTTTCGACGGCAGGCTGCGGCTTGCCGAACAGCTTGCCGGCGATCTCGAAAGGCCATTTCAGGGGCGCGAGGAAGCCGCTGATGCCACCGATCGGGACCACCAGGCTGAGTACCATCAGCAGCGAGACCAGCAGGGTGAGCTTGGGCCAGCGCATTACGCCGCGCAGGGCGGGCCGATATAGCCAGATCAGAAATCGGTTGAGCGGATTGGTGCGCTCGTCGGGGATGCGGCCGCGGATGAAATAGCCCATCAGCACCGGCACCAGGGTCACCGCCAGGCCAGCCGCGGCGGCCATGGCATAGGTCTTGGTAAAGGCCAGCGGTGAGAACAGGCGACCCTCCTGCGCCTCGAGGGTGAACACCGGCAGAAAGCTCAGGGTGATGATCAGAAGTGAGAAGAACAATGCCGGACCCACCTCGTTGGAGGCATCACGAATCACCCGCCAATGCTCGCTGCCGTGGGGTGCCTGTCCATGCTGCTCGCGGTATCGCTCGATATGTTTGTGCGCGTTCTCGATCATTACGATGGCCGCATCCACCATCGCGCCGATGGCGATGGCGATGCCGCCCAGGGACATGATGTTGGCGTTGATGCCCTGCTGCTGCATCACGATGAACGAGGCGAGGATGCCCAGGGGCAGGGTGACGATCGCGACGAAGGCCGAGCGCAGGTGGAACAGGAACACCAGGCACACCAATGCCACCACGATGAATTCCTCGACCAGCTTGTCCTGCAGGTTGGCCACCGCACGCTGGATCAGCGCCGAGCGATCGTAGGTCTCGACGATCTCGACGCCCTCCGGCAGCCCCAGGCGCAGGTCGTCGAGCTTGGCCTTGACCCGTTCGATGGTTGCCAGGGCGTTCTCGCCGTAGCGCATCACCACGATGCCGCCGGTCACCTCGCCTTCGCCGTCGAGGTCGGCCACCACGCGGCGCATCTCGGGACCGACCTGCAGCGTGGCGATGTCCTGCAGCAGGACCGGCGTGCCCTGTGCGGTGACGTCCACCGGGATGTTGCGCAGGTCCTCGATGCCTTGCAGGTAACCGCGCGTGCGGATCATGTACTCGGCCTCGGCGAGCTCCAGCACCGACCCACCGACCTCGCGGTTGGCCGCGCGGATGGCTTCGCTGACGCGCTTTAGCGACAATCCGAAGGCGCGGAGTTTCTGCGGGTCGACCACCACCTGGTACTGCCGGACCATGCCGCCTACCGTCGCGACCTCGGCCACACCGGGCACCGTCTGCAGTTCGTATTTGAGGAACCAGTCCTGCAGGCTGCGCAGCTGTGCCAGATCGTGCCTTCCGCTACGATCGACCAGCACGTAGTTGTAGACCCACCCCACCCCGGTTGCATCCGGGCCAAGGCGGGGCTGAACCCCTTCGGGCAGGTCCGCGGCCGCCTGGTTCAGATATTCGAGCACGCGTGCGCGGGCCCAATAGAGGTCGGTGCCGTCCTCGAAGATGACATACACATAGGAGTCACCGAAGAAGGAATAGCCGCGCACCACCTGTGCCCCGGGCACCGACAGCATGGTGGTCGTAATGGGGTAGGTGACCTGCTCTTCCACCACCCGTGGTGACTGCCCGGGGAAGGAGGTCTTGACGATCACCTGTACGTCGGACAGGTCCGGGATCGCGTCCAGGGGCGTCTTTTGCAGGGCGATCCAGCCCCATCCGGCGATCACCAGGCTGGCCAGCAGTACCAGAAAGCGGTTGGCGATGGACCATTCGATCAGCTTGCTGAGCATGCCCTAGTCCTCCATGCGCGAGAAGCTGGCCCGCAGGCTCGATTCCGAATCGATCAGGAACTGGCCCGAGGTGACGACCTTATCGCCCTCGTTCAGGCCGCTGAGGATCTCGACCTGGTCCGGGGTGCGCATGCCGACCACGACGTCGACTGGCTGAAAGCGCCCCTTGCCCAGGGCGGTGACCACGCTGGTGCGCTCGCCGGTCTCGATCAGGGCCTCGCGCGGAATCACCAGAATGTTGCGCTTGGGTCCGCCATAGATCACCACGTCGGCAAACATATTGGCCTTGAGCAGTTCGCCGGGATTGTCGAACACGAGACGTACCTGCAGGGTGCGCGACTTGGGGTCGAGCGCCGGGTAGATGTACTCCACCTTGCCCTCCCAGGTGCGTCCCGGATAGGCAGGGGCGCTGATCTCCGCGCTCAGACCCGTTACCAGCCAGTCGATCTGGTGTTCGAAGACATCCACCAGCACCCAGACCCTGCCCAGGTCGGCAATGGTGAAGATTTCCTTATCGGGCTTGACATACATCCCTTCCCGCGCCCCCAGCTGCACCATCACCCCGCCCGCGGGCGCGACGATCGGCACCCGGTTCTGGGCCTTGCGACGCTTTTGTATCCGGTTGATGGTGCCCTCGGTGACGCCCAGCAGGCGCAGGCGATTGCGCGCCTTTTCCAAGCGGCGCTGGCTGACCTGAACGCCCTTGCCTTCGAGCGCGATCAGGAAGTCGACCTGTGCGGCCAGGATCTCGGGCGAGTAGAGCTGGCCCAGCACCTGGCCCTTGCGCACCGGGTCCCCCTCGGCGCGCAGGGCGAGGCGCTCCATCCAGCCATCGGCGCGCGGATGGACATGGGTCAGACGCGTCTCGTCGTAGCCGATCCGGCCGATGGTGCGGATGTACTTCCACAGGGTGTCGCTCTGCACCGGGGCGGTGCGCGCTCCCATGCTCTGGACCACCGCACTGCCGACTTCGACGGTGGGGTGTTTGCCCTGATTGGGGTCGATCTGCTTGGGCACCAGGTCCATGCCGCAGATCGGGCACGAACCGGGCTCGTCGCGCACGATCTGGGGATGCATGGGGCAGACATACTTCGGATCGAGATGCTTGGCCGCATGCTCCAGCGCGGTGTCGTCGCTGGCTTCGGCCAGGGTCTCACTCGGTGGCGGCGCCTCATGTTTGCAGGCGTACAGCAGTATCAGGCCAACGGCCAGAAGGGTGGCGCGCAGCGCGCGCGCAGGGACAGATTGGATCACGGGACGAACTCCTCGACATTGAAGGCGCGCCGCTAGCGTGCGACGCAGACGGGGCGGAGTGAGGCTCAGCCGCGAGGAGGTCGGAGTTTCGGAAAGAGGGGTGGTTCAGGTGAAGCGGGAAGGCGGTCGGCGCGATAGAGGGCCCGGCCGCAGCGCGCCTCGCCCAACGCGGCGGCCTGCAAAGGCAGGCTGGCCGGCACCGCAAGGTCGCAGCACTCGCAGTCCGCGGCGGGATCGCAGTCCGCGCAGGCCGCGACAGGCTCGATTGGGGCCTCGCCGTGACAAGGCATGGCATGTGCTGCGTGTTCGCCGTGCATCTCGGTGGGAGACGTTGGTTCGGCTGTTGCAACCGGCAGGCCGAATGCACTCAACGGCAGCCAGGCAAGCATCAAGGCCAGCAGCAGGCTGAACAGGCGGCGGTGCAGTTGGGCAGGCGTGGCAGGCATGGTGTTACGACCGGCATCGACCGGTGCTTATTCCCTTTCCCTATTGGCAGCAGGGCCGGCGAGCAGGAGGTCGTCGCGCCAGGTGGCTTGTCGAGAGGTGACGAAGTGCATGTGTTGTCCGAATCTCCGGAAAAATGGCTCTCGCTCAAAAGCAGTATAAGCGCGATAGACCCATTTTTCTTTGCCACAAAAAATCAGCCTGATGGATGTATGAACCGGCTCGATCTCGGAAAGCGTAGCCCGGGTGCGGGAGAGCGGGAAAACCCGGGGTATGGCCAACACTGCCGGCCCTTGGGTTTTGGCCCGCGTCCTCCTTTCCGGTGGCGCGTCCAACGCAAACAGAACCATCTCGCCACTGGGTCACGCCGCATGTCGACCACAATACCCCGCACTTGATGCAGGTTATGGGGCGCGTGACGTGCATTCACTATGCTGAGCGGCGAATCGTATCGAAAAGATCTCGATTCATGGACCCGCCGGTTGCCCGGGCGAGACCCTCGAAGCATTCGGGGCTTCCCAGGCTCTTCTTGGCGGGCTCGCCTAAACGGATGGCTAGAAACGAACAAGATGTACAAGGGCCATCTGCACATCAACACTGGAGGAGAAGGTTATGAAGAGCACATCGAGCTTGGTTCTCGGGGTCGTCATAGGCGCTGCAGCCACGGGTGCTGCGGGGTGGGTGATGATGCCCGGAGTGATGCTGCATGAAGCCCAGAGCCCTTATGGGACCGAAGAGACGGTCAACAAGATAAAGGAGAAAGCGTTGGCAAAGGGCTGGGTGGTTCCTGGCGTCAAGCCGCTGCACAAGTCGATCGTAAAGCATGGTGGCGGAAAGTTGCCCCCGGTCATGCTTGTCAACCTGTGCGAGCCTCACCACGCCTTCAACATCCTGAGTGCCGACGAGAACAGAAAAATCTCGGTATTTATGCCCTGTACCATCTCGGTCTACGAGAAGAGCGATGGCAAGACCTATGTCGGCACCATGAATGCTGGTCTACTGGGCACCATGTTCGGTGGCAGGGTGGCAGAGGTAATGAAGACTGTGTCAGCCGATCAGCAATCGTTTATCGATTTCTTGAAGCGCTGAAGCGCGGGCCGGTGGGCATGCCTCTGGGCAGTTCGTGCAGAGGCATGTCCGTCTAACCATCGGCAATCCCGGCAAAAGGCCGTGCCATGAATTGACCAGAGGCTCCTTAAGGAAGCCCTGATAAAAGCCGTCCTTGGCTCTATCAGGGTACGCTGCGCCGCAAACGCGGTTTGCGCCTTGCTTCAAAATCAATCGCTTGCAGCGATCGATTTTGGCGGCCCCTCCCTGGGCCGCGAAAGGTCTGAATTTTTCAGATCTTCCTTAACAAGCGATGTCCCCTTTCTCGGCCATTTCGATTGCATCGGCGGCCCGCAGCCACTCCAGCTCCTGGTCCTCGATGTCGCGGTCGATCGCGGCCTTGTGCTTCAGCAGGTCGGCCAGCCGCTCCTTGTTGCCAGGCTCGTATAGTGCGGGATCGGCGAGCTGTTCTTCGAAGGTCTGTCTGGATGATTGCAGTTGCTCCAACTTCACCTCGCAGCGCGCCAGGCGCTTCTTGAGCGGCTGCAGCCGGGACCGGCGCTCGGCCTCTTCGCGCTTGCGCCGTTTGCGATCTTCGGCGCTCTCATGGGGCGCCTTTTCAGATTGTGCGGGCGCTGCCGGAATGCCCCGGCGGTGTTGTTCCAGCCAGGCCGGATAGGTCTCCAGATCGCCGTCGAAGGGCCGGATACGCCCATCGCTGACCAGTTGAAGGTCATCACAGCAGGTGCGCAACAGGTGGCGGTCGTGAGAGACGATCACCATCGCGCCCTCGAATTCCTGCAGCGCAGTGGCCAGGGCCTGACGCATCTCCAGGTCGAGATGGTTGGTGGGCTCGTCCAGCAGCAGCAGGTTGGGGCGTTGATAGACCAGCAGGGCGAGTACCAGGCGGGACTTTTCGCCGCCGGAGAAGGGCGCGACCTTCTCCAGTGCCTTGTTGCCGGAAAACCCGAAGCCGCCGAGGTAGTCGCGCGCGGCCTGTTCGCCCAGAGTGGGGTCGAGCTGGATCAGGTGCTCGATCGGCGTGTGTTCGGGGTGAAGTTGTTCGAGCTGATGCTGGGCGAAGTAGCCGATGGCCAGGTGCTGGGCGGGAGTGCGCGTGCCTGCCAGTGGCGCCTGTTCGCCGGCCAGTAGCTTCACCAGGGTGGATTTGCCGGCGCCGTTGGGGCCGAGCAGGCCGATCCGGTCACCGGGGGTGAGTACCATGCTGGCGTGCTCGAGAATGATCG
Source organism: Chromatiales bacterium (assembly GCA_024762475.1). GTDB lineage: Bacteria > Pseudomonadota > Gammaproteobacteria > Chromatiales > Chromatiaceae > MONJU. The sequence goes on from JANTHJ010000092.1 coordinate 8,114, forward strand.
TGTCGCCGTAGCCGGCACGGCAGTCTTCCAGCTTGAGTAGCGGATGCGGGTTCTTCGCTGGCGGGCGGAAACTGAAATGGAAGGGTGAATCCACATGCGCCGGGGCGATCCGCTCCATGCGCTCCAGGGCCTTGAGACGGCTCTGCGCCTGCCGTGCCTTGGTGGCCTTGGCGCGGAAGCGCTCGACGAAGCGGTGCATGTGGGTGATCTCGCGCTGCTGCTTCTCGTAGGCGGCCTGCTGGTTGGCCAGTTGCTCGGCGCGGATACGCTCGAAGGCCGAGTAATTGCCGGTATAGAGGGACGCCCGCTCGCGCTCCAGGTGCAGGATGTGGTCACAGACCGAATCGAGTACATCCCGGTCGTGTGAGATCAGCAACAGGGTGCCGCGATAGCGCTTCAGCCACTCCTCCAGCCAGATCACCGCGTCCAGGTCCAGGTGGTTGGTGGGCTCGTCCAGCAGCAACAAGTCGGAGCGGCACATCAGGGTGCGCGCCAGGTTCAGGCGCATCCGCCAGCCGCCGGAGAAGTCCTTCAGCGGCCGTTGTTCATCGCCTGGCCGAAAGCCCAACCCTGCCATCAGCTGCGCCGCCCGCGCATTGGCCTGGTAGCCGCCGACATGATCGAGTTCGGCGTGCAGGTGGGCAATGCGTTCGCCGTCGTTGCGTGCCTCTGCCTCGCCCAGCTGATGTTGCAATGCACGCAGGCCGGTATCACCATCCAACACATATTCGATGGCCGGCTGGTCGCTCGCCGGGATCTCCTGCGCCAGGTGCGCGATCACCCAGTCGCGCGGAAACGTGACCTCGCCCGTGTCCGCGCCCAGCTGGCCGAGTATCATGCCGAACAGGCTCGACTTGCCGGTACCGTTGGCGCCGGTGACACCGACCTTTTGGCCGGGATGGACGCGGAAGGTGGCGTTTTCGAACAGCAGCCGCGGGCCGCGGCGCAGGGAGACGTGGTCGAATTGCAGCATGTGGGTATTGTAGCGGTCTCGGCTCCCAGGCCGCAGGTCTCTTCCGGCGGTCTGCTCCGGATGCTCCCGCGGCGGGGCGATATGCCTTCAGATTTGACCGCGCAGGCCGTTGGTTATCTAAAGATATGCAAGGTGTGCTTGGCCCATGGGGTGTCGAGGAAGGCGCTGCGCGGGCTTTTCTCGGTCTCCGGAACTGGATGGATGATCCGTTGAAGCTGCTGTTGATCACGCGAAACTTCCCGCCGCTGCTCGGGGGCATGGAGCGTCTGAACCACAACCTGGCGCGGGAGCTCGCCGCCTACGGAGAGGTGCGGGTGATTGCTCCGAGCGGCTCGGCGGCCCATGCCCCGACCGGAGTGGAAGTGGCCGAGGTGGGAGGGGGTTCGGTTGGGCGGTTCCTCGCAGGGGCACTCTCTCGCGGCGTGA
>JANTHJ010000093.1 GCA_024762475.1 Chromatiales bacterium
TGGCAGGTGGCGGCCCTGGAGCGGGCTGGCGAACAGATTCGACTGCAGTCGAGCGAGGGCGAGGTGCTGGGCGGCTTCGATAGCGTGATCTGGGCGGTGGGTCGGCGGCCCAACACGCACGGCCTCGGGCTGGAGGCTGCGGGTATCGCGACCGCGCCGGACGGGACCATCATGGTGGATGACTGGCAGAACACCGGGGTGCCCGGCGTCTATGCCATCGGCGATGTCACCGGGCGGGTGCCCCTGACCCCCGTGGCCATTGCCGCCGGGCGCCGCCTGGCCGAGCGCCTGTTCGCCGGAGATCGCGAGGCGAGTGTGGACTATGACAATGTGCCCAGCGTGGTGTTTGCCCACCCGCCGATCGGGACGGTGGGTCTGAGTGAGCCCGAGGCACGGGAACGGTTCGATTCGGTCAGGGTCTATCAGACCCGTTTCACGCCGATGCGGCACGCCTTGTCCCGGCATCCGATGGAAACAGCGATGAAGCTGGTGTGTGCCGGTCCCGATGAGCGGGTGGTGGGCATCCATCTGATCGGTGAGGGCGTGGACGAGATGTTGCAGGGTTTTGCGGTGGCGCTGAAGATGGGCGCCACCAAGGCGGACCTGGACAATACCCTGCCGATCCATCCGGTGAGCGCCGAAGAGCTGGTCACGCTCAAGAACCCCGAGCCCGAGCCGGTGCACGAGGTCTGGCGGGAGGCGGGATAGACCCTGTCCGGGGCGGGGTGGCAATGGCCCGCCGCCCCGGGTAGGCTTGCGAAAACACTCCCTGCCCCCATCTGCGGTGCACCCTCAAAAACAGGATAACCCCCATGGCCAAGAGAGAGTTTCGCAGCGGCGACGACAAGCCGCGCATCGAGATCAACAAGAGCACCAAGACGCCCTTCTGGCAGAGCCCGGAATTCAATCTCATCCTGTTTTTGATCTTCATCATGCTCTCCTTTCAGTATTGGGGGCAGATGCAGGAGGGGCGGCGTATCGAGATGCCCTACAGCGAGTTTCTGCAACATGTGGACAAGCAGGAGGTCGCCGAGGCCATCGTCACCGACAAGGCGATCGTTGGAACCCTGAAGGAGGTCGATACCAAGACCGGCAAGCCCAAGCGCTTCATCACGGTGCCGCTGATCTGGAATGAGCAGCTGGCCGAGAAGCTGGCCAAGAACGGGGTCAAGTACAAGGTTCGGATCGGTGACAACTGGCTGAGCAACTTCTTTTTCAACTGGGTGTTGCCCTTCGGCATCCTGTTCCTGGTCTGGGGCTGGATCGCCAAGAGCATGGGGCCGATGAACAAGGGCTTCCTCAACATTGGCAACCGGGTGCATGTGCACCCCGAGGAGGGGCTCAACGTTACCTTCGACGACGTGGCCGGCTATGACGACGTGAAGCAGGAGCTGCGCGAGACGGTCGACTTTCTCAAGGACCCCAAACGCATTGCCGAGCTGGGGGGGCGTGCGCCCAAGGGCGTGTTGCTGGTGGGACCGCCGGGTACCGGCAAGACTCTGTTCGCGCGCGCCGTGGCCGGCGAGGCGGGCGTGCCGTTTTTCAACATCAGCGGCTCGGAGTTCATCGAGTTGTTCGTGGGCGTTGGGGCGGCACGGGTGCGCGAGCTGTTCGAGGAGGCGCGCAAGGCCGCCCCCTGCATCATCTTCATCGATGAGATCGATGCCATCGGGCGCTCGCGCGGGGCGGGGCCGGCCATGGGTGGACATGACGAGCGGGAGCAGACCCTCAACCAGCTGCTCAGCGAGATGGACGGCTTCGACAGCTCCACCGGCGTGGTGGTGATGGCCGCTACCAACCGGCCCGAGATCCTGGACCAGGCGCTGTTGCGCTCAGGCCGCTTCGACCGGCGCATTCCTGTAGACCGGCCGGGCCTGGCGACCCGCGAGGCCATCCTAAGGTTGTATGCCAACCGGATGAAGCTGGCGTCGGACGTGGATCTGCACGTGGTGGCGGCGCGTACCCCCGGCTTCGTCGGGGCCGACCTGGAGAACATCTGCAACGAGGCGGCTATCTTTGCTTTGCGCGACAACCGCAATCAGGTGGAGATGAAGGACTTCGAGGCCGCCATCGACCGGGTGATCGCCGGGCCCGAGGCGCGTTCGCGGGCGCTTAGTGCCGAGGAGAAACACCGCGTGGCGGTGCACGAGTCGGGTCATACCCTGGTGGCGGTGACCGTGCCCACCGGCGAACCGGTGCACCGGGTGACCATCATCCCCCGCGCCATCGGGGCCTTGGGTTTCACCCTGCAGCTGCCGGTGGAAGAGAAACTACTCTCTACCGTCGAGGAGATGAAGGACCAGATCGCCATCCTGCTCGGCGGTCGTTCCGCCGAGGCATTGGTGTTGGGCAGCATTTCCTCCGGTGCCTCCAACGACCTGGAGAAGGCGACCGACATCGCCCGCAACATGGTGACCCGATTGGGCATGACCGAGGAACTGGGCCCGGTGGTCTGGGGCAAGGTGCAGCAGTTGCAGTACCTGAGCAGTGCGCAGAGCGTGGAAGAGCGCAACTACAGCGAGGCCACCGCCCAGGCCATCGACACCGCAGTCAAGGCGTTGGTGGAAGAGGGGCAACAGCGTGCCGGGGAAATCCTGAACAACTGCCGGCCGGTGCTGGAGCGTCTCGCCGCCGAGTTGGAGGAAAAGGAAAATCTCAGCGGCGAGGATGTGCAGCGTATCGCCGGTGAATGCGCCGGGCACGACAAGGTGGCCGACTGAACGATGGAGCCCCAGTACGATCCCTTGCTGCCGCGGTTGCGCTGGCTGACCTGGACCTTTGTCCTGCTGTTCGTCCTGTGGCAGTTTCTGCCGCTGATGGAGCACTATCTCATCGGTCTGACCGCAGAGCCGCGTCCGGTCACCGCCCGTGGTGACCTGGCGGCCGATGAGAAGACCACCATCCAGATCTTCGAGCACGCCAGCCCGTCGGTGGTCTATATCACCACCCGCCAGCGGGTGATCGATGTCTGGACGCGGAACATCTTCAGTGTGCCCAAGGGCACGGGGTCCGGCTTTATCTGGGACGATCTGGGGCACGTGGTGACCAACAATCACGTCATCGAAGGCGCGTCGGAGGCATTGGTCAGCCTCAACGACGGGCGCAGCTACCGCGCCGTTTTGGTGGGCACCAGTCCAGAGCACGATCTTGCCGTACTGCGTATCAATGTGGCCTTCGACCGGCCTCCGCCGGTGCCCATCGGGACCAGTCACGATCTCAAGGTGGGCCAAAAGGCCTTTGCCATTGGCAACCCCTTCGGACTCGACTACACCCTCACCGCTGGGTTGGTCTCCGCCTTGGACCGTTCGCTGACCGAGGAGAATGGCAATCTGATCCAGCACCTGATCCAGACCGACGCGGCCATCAATCCCGGTAATTCCGGCGGCCCGCTGCTGGATAGCGCTGGCCGGCTGATCGGTATCAATACTGCCATCTACAGCCCCTCTGGCGCCTATGCGGGCATAGGCTTTGCGGTGCCCGTGGACACGGTCAACCGGGTAGTGCCGGAACTGATCGCACGGGGCCGCTATATCCATCCTAGCCTTGGCATCGTCTCGGACGAGGACATCAACCGGGTGGTCACTTCGCAGTTGGATGTGCCGGGCGTGCTGGTGGTCAAGGTCACCCCGGGATCTTCCGCCGAGGCGGCGGGCCTGCAGCCGACGCGCCTGGGTCCCGGCGGCGAGCTGATCCCCGGGGATATCATCCAGGCGCTCGATGGCAAGGCAGTGGATTCGGTGAAGGCGCTCAATGCCCTGCTGGACGACTACCGGATCGGTGACCGCGTCCGGCTTACCCTGTGGCGCAACGGGGCAAAGCGTGAGCTGGACCTGGTTCTCGAGGGAGAGGGGCAGTAATCGCAATCCCAGGCTTTCCCGGCTTGTCGGGGCCCTGGGCTATCATTCTCCGTCAATTGGACCCGGTGAAATCGAGCTAGTGACTCCAACTACTCCCCTTATCCGTTCGGCTTACGCGTGGCTGGTGCTGGTGCTGGTCTCGCCGGTGTGGGCAGTGCAGCCTCTGGATGTCGATCAGCCCTGGCAGGCCGTCGGGGGGCATGCCCTGATGCTGGAGGAGACCGACGGACCGCTCGATCTCGTAGGCGCGCGGGATGCATGGCGTGCCGGATTGTTTCATCCTGCAAGAGGGGCGGTCCTGAACCTCGGTATTGGTGCACGTCCGCATTGGCTGCGCTTCGAGCTGAACAACCGCCACGAGACCGCTGTCCTGCGGTCGTTTCTGATCGAGAATTCCTGGCTGGACCGACTGGACCTCTACCTGGTGCACAACGGTCGGCTCGTCGACGAACGGCGTTTCGGCGATCGTCTCCCATCGTCGGTGAAGCCGGTTTCCCATCGCCATCCGGTATACGAGCCATTGATCCCGCCTGGCCCCAGCGAACTCTATGTGCGCGTGGCAACCCCCGACCCGATGGTGGTGCCGGTTCTGTTTGGCCAACCTGCCGATCGGGTTCTGCACGATACCATCAACCACTATACCTATGGCGCCCTCTACGGCTTCGGCCTGGCCCTGCTGGCGTACAACCTGGTGCTGTATTTGCGGGTTCGGCACGGTCGCTACCTGATGTATGGGTTGTTCCTGCTCAGTTTCATCCTGATGAACATGACCTATACAGGACACCTGGCCTGGTTCTTCTGGCCCGAGGATCGGCCCGTATGGCAGTGGCTCAACCCCTTGACCATTGCTGGCTACGGCACCTTCGGCATCCTGTTTGGCCTGTGGTTTCTCGATACCCGTCATCTCGCGCCACGCATCCATCAGGCCATCCTGATCGCGATGCTCGCTGTTTGGGCGGGCCTGGTGGTCATGTGGGCCCTGGATCTGCAGTCGCTCGGGGTGGCAACCGCGATCGGCTTCGCCATCCTCTATTCTCTGATCGTGCTGCCCCTGGCGGTAATCGCCTGGGCGTGGGGGCGCAGTGAGGCGATCTACTATCTGCTCGGTACCCTGGCCGGGGCCTACGGTACGGCGGTGACCGCACTGGCGGTGACCAATGTCATTTCCTTCAACGTGTTCACCTTCCGGATGGTGGAGATCGGCGTCTCAGTGGATGCGGTCCTGCTGTCGTTTGCCCTGGCCGAACAGTTCCGGGTAGCACACCGTCGTCGCGAGTCGGCCGAGCAGGTCTCGCGGCTCGACCCCTTGACCAGCCTCTACAACCGACGCGCCTTCCAGGCATTGATCGCGCCGCTGCTGGCGAATGCCGAGCGCGAGCGCCACCCGGTAGCGGTCCTGATACTGGATATCGATCACTTCAAGAAGGTCAACGACCGCTTCGGACATCATGCGGGTGACGAGGTCCTTCGCCAGGTGGCCGACGTGATGCGGCGGACCGTGCGGCGTGCGGACGTACTGGCCCGCTGGGGCGGCGAGGAGTTTATCGTATTGATGCCCAATGCCGATAAGCGCCGCGCTCAGCAGCTCGCGGAGCGACTCCGCGCCGGCATACAGCGCCTCCCATCGCGGCGGTCGCCCGGAAGGTCGCCCCACCGCATCACCGCCAGCCTCGGCGTGGCCAGTCATGCACGCAGCATTTTCTCGCTCGATGCCCTGCTGAGAGACGCCGACACCAACCTCTACCGGGCCAAGGAAATGGGGCGCAACTGCGTCTGTGCCTGAGGGCGGACTCAGGTGAAGCCCATCCGGGCGGGCAGCCACAGGACGATCTGCGGCAAGGCGATGAGTACCCCGATGGTGGCGACATCGGCGGCGAAGAAGGGAACCACGCCGCGAAACACGTCCTGTACCGAGCACTCCGGTCGCACACCGGCCACCACAAAACAGTTCAGACCGATCGGCGGGGTGATCAGGCACAGCTCGGCCATCTTCACCACGATGATGCCGAACCAGATGGAGACGCCCACCGCGGACAGGCCGAAGGCCGACTCCGCGGCGGCGACGTCGGGTCCGCCGTTCAGCGCAATCACAGCAGGATAGACCACCGGCAGGGTGAGCAGCAGCATGCCGATGGCGTCCATGAACATGCCCAGTACCGCATAGGCGCACAGGATCAACAGCAGGGTGATCATGGGGCTCTGGTGGAGTCCGCTGATCCACTCGGCGAAGGCATGCGGCAGGTCGGCAAAGCCGAGGAATCGCACATAGATGAGCACGCCCCAGATGATGGTGAAGATCATCACCGTGAGCTTGGCGGTCTCGAGCAGTGCGCCACGCAGTTCCTTCCAGCGCATCCCCTTGTACAGGGCCAGGCAAAGGATCACGAAGGCGCCCAGCGATCCTGCTTCGGTAGGCGTGCCGACGCCGCCATAGATGCAGACGAAGATGATGCCCACCACGACCAGTACCGGCAGTGCGGCAGGCAGGGCCTCAAGGCGAGCCTTCCAGTCGTAGCGCGGCGCGGGCGGGCCCAGATTCCTGCGCCATTTGGCCAGGCCGATTACCAGCCCTGCATAGATCAAGGCCGAGACCATGCCGGGGAGAAAACCCGCCATCAACAGGGCGCCCACGTCCTGTTCGACGATGATGGCGTAGATGACCAGTATTGCCGATGGCGGGATCAGTGAGGCCAGGGTGCCGCCAGCGGCCACCACGCCAGCGGCGAAGCGCTTGTCGTAGCCGAGTTTGAGCATCTCGGGCACCGCGATGCGGGCGAATACCGCCGAGGTGGCCACCGAGGCGCCGGATACCGCGGCAAAGCCGGCGGTGGAGAAGACCGTCGCCACGCCCATGCCGCCGGGCAGCCAGCCGACCCAGCGCTTGGCCGCCTCGAACAGGCTGCGGGTGAGTCCGGCGTGATAGGCGAGAAAGCCGATCAGAATGAAGGCGGGGATCAGGGACAGGGCCAGGCTCGATACCTTGGAATGGGGGATGGTGCCGGCCATCTTCACCGCCACCATGAAACCACGCTCGAAGCCCAGCTTGGCGGAGAAGATCCATACCAGGCCGAGAAAGCCTGCCAGTGCCGCGGCGAAGGCCACCCGCACCCCGATTAGCACAAACACCAGCATGGCGCCGGTCACCCAGATCCCGATCTCGGTATGGTCCATGGCCATCATGGTCTCGAACAGCGGGCTCAACGCGGATTCTCCGGGTCGTCCTGGTCCAGCATCAGTTCCGCCTCCTTGGCGGCGAGCGAGGCAGTGTCCTCGAGCAGTGGGACTGCGACGGGCGAAGGATCGGCGCGCCACAGGGCGCGGCCATAGCCCCACAGTTGCAGCAGCAGGCGCAGGGCCAGGAAGGCCAGGGACACCGGAACCACCAGCTTGGCCGGCCAGGTGGGCAGGTCGATGTCCAGCGAGGAGTCACCGATCTCCCAGGCGCGGTAGAAGTGCAACCAGGCGCCATAGACCAGCACCAGGGTGAGCAGCAGGATCAACAGGGTGGAGAGGAACTCCACCGCCCACAACCAGCGGCCGTGCAGTCGTGCGATGACGATGTCCATGCGAATGTGGCCGCCCAGCCGCTGGGTATAGGCGATGCCGAGAAAGGCGAAGAAGGCCATTGCCTGCTCCACCCAGTCGATGTAGCCGCTGATGGGGCGATCGAATAACCAGCGCCCCAGCACATTGGTGGTGGCGAGCAGTACCAGTGCCAGGATCAGCACGCCGCCCAGCAGGGTCAACCGCGCCTCGAGCCAGAACAGGGCGCGGTCGATCCGGCTCAGCAGCGAGTCGTCCGACAGGACCAGGTGGGTCGAAGACATGGCGATTCAGGGCGGCGCGGATACCGCGCCGCCATAGGGTCACTCGGCTGCGTTGAACAGGGCGGCGGTGAATTCGAACAATGCCTTGGAATCGAACTGCTTGGCGTTGCTCTTCACCCAGTCCTGGCGCACCGACTCATCGAGTTCGTTGAGCCGGGCGGTCTGCGCCGGCGTGAAGGTGACCCGCTTCAGGTCGGCCTCATCGATGGCCTTCTCGTATTCCCCGATCACCTTGTTCTCGTAGTTGTCGATGTAATAACGCAGCGCCTCATCGATGGATCCCATCAGGGCGTTGCGGTCGTCGGGCTTGAGCGCATTCAGCGCGTCAGTGTTGACCACCACCGGGCAGTCGGCGGTGCCCAGGTTGAGGTTGGTGGTGGCCCACTTGCCGACCTTGTAGGTCTTGGTGGCCAGGTGGGCATGCGGGGCAAAGGAGGCCGCATCGATTACGCCCGAGTCCATCGCCTGGCGCACCTCGGTGAAGGGCACCCCGGTCTTGATTGCGCCCAGCTTGCTCAGCACGCCCATGATGCCCCCGGGTCCACGGATGCGCATGCCCTTGAAATCATCCAGTTCCTTCACCGGTTTGCCCTTGCCGACGATGTTGTATTGCGGCAGCGGCGTGGGCATCAGCAGGGTGGCATTCCAGCGCGCCAGATCCTTTACCACGATGGGGTGCTTGTGAACCTTGGATTGTATTTCTGCAATCCGGGTCAATGACAGGTCCTTGGAGAAGGGCAGCTCGGTGACGGTGATCGTGGGGTTCTTTTGTTTGTGATAGAAGGAACAGAACTGGGCCATCTCGAAGGCGCCGATGGTGATGCCGTCCAGGTTCTCCTTGGGCTTGGACAGACCCCCATAGGAGATATTCAGCTTGAACTGACCATCGGTCTTCTGGCTCACCAGCTCGGCGAGCTTCTCCACGTGTTCGGTAAAGGCGCGTCGCTTGCCCCAGAGCGACACGTTCCACTCGGTGGCCGCCAAGGTCTCGCCAACGAGGAAGCAGGTGCCCAGGGCCGTTACGGCCAGCATCTTTTTCGAAAGTCTCATCGCAATCTCCTCTCCTTACGTGTTGTTCTTAAGGGTGGAAATACGCAGCCAGGCTACCCCGCCAAACCGTTGTAGGGTGCGGTTGAGCGTAGCGAAACCCACCATGTGGTGCCGCGAGTGATGGATTTCGCGAAGCTCAACCCATCCTACCTGCGTCTCCCCTCATATGTTGTTCTATTGGCGATCTGTTGCCGCCACCGGGCAAGCATAGCAGTCCTTTGGTGTGTTTTGGTGGCGGGCGTCCTGGCGAACGGGATTCGTCCCGGGTGGTCGATGGTCAGAACCGGCCATGGCGAAGGAAACGGCAGCTCGCCTCCGCCACTTGCCGCGCGAACAGGAGGGCGAAATGGCCATGCGGCACGATCAGACGATCACCCACGGCGGGGTGCTCGGTCTCGTCGAGGGCGACCGTGCCGTCGTTGGGGCGGGACAGCGCGCTACCACCGAACAGCCAGCCAATGCCGAAGCCATGGGTGCCGGCGACCATGCCCAGTCCATTGGGCGCGATACAGGCCGGCAGATCGCCCAGCAATCCTTGCGCGATGCTGCGGCCGAGCAGCCAGCGGGTCCAGCGCGATCTGGCGAGGCGCCGGGCCAGCGCGGACCCGCGTAGCGGGGAGCCGAGCATCACTACCCGTCCAATATTTGGTGGTGGCCTGTCTGCCAGCAGGTGGCAGATGACGAGCCCGCCGAGGCTGTGGCCGACCAGATGAACC
>JANTHJ010000094.1 GCA_024762475.1 Chromatiales bacterium
CCCATGGCCAGACGACGCAAACGCGACCTCACCGAAGAGAACCACGATCGCTGGTTGGTCTCCTATGCCGACTTCGTCACCCTGCTGTTCGCCTTCTTCGTGGTGATGTATTCGATCTCCTCGGTCAACGAGGGCAAGTACCGGGTGCTCTCCGAGACACTCAACCTGGTGTTCGGTGAGCAGACACCGCCCAAGCATCCAAAGGAGGCGGCCGAACCCCCGCCGGCGCAAGCAGTCGACGAGGTATTGCAGGCCCCGGTAGCCGAGCCGCCCGATGTCCCGGCGCGGGACGCCACCCAGGAGCGGTTGCGCCAGGAGGCGATCAAGGCGCTGCAGAAGGCGGCCTCACAGCAACGGGTGTACGACGAGCTGGCCATCTCGCTGCAGCAGTGGACCGACCGGGGGCTGGTGGACATCCGGATGAACGGCGACCGCATCGAGGTCGACATGAAGGCGCGGCTGCTGTTCTCCACGGGTGATGCGCGCCTCTCGGGTGGCGCACGTGACGCCCTGGCGCAGGTGGCCAACAGCCTGGTGGCCATCCCCAACCCGGTGCAGGTCGAAGGTCATACCGACAACGTGCCCATCTCCAACGCGGTCTACCGCTCCAACTGGGAGTTGTCGGCGGCGCGTGCCGCCAGCGTGGTGCAGTTCCTGCAGAGCCAGGGCGTCGATCCAAAGCGGCTGGCGGCCGTGGGTCGGGGCGAATACCATCCCATTGCGGACAATGACGGCGAGGCGGGCCGGGCGCAGAACCGGCGCGTGACGCTGCTTATTCTCGGTGCCGAACAGGAGATCTTCGACCCTGGACAGATCGTGCCCTGGGCCGAGGGACCGGCCGCCGAGCCACTACCGGAGAAGGCTGATACAAAGGGACCATGAAGGTCTGGAGCGTAGCCAACCAGAAGGGTGGGGTGGGCAAGACCACCACCACGGTGGCGCTGGGTGGGCTGCTGGCCGCCTGGGGCCTGCGCACCTGCCTGATCGACATCGATCCGCATGGCTCGCTCACCAGCTATTTCCGTTACGACCCGGACGCGCTGGAGGTGAGCAGCTATGACCTGTTCAAGGCGGTGGCGGAAAAGCGTGATCCTGAACCGCTAGGGCTCATCCATCAGACCGGCAGCGAGGGCCTCGACCTGATTCCTGCCTCGGTGGCGCTGGCCACCCTGGACCGCCAGTCCGGGCGGCTCGCCGGCATGGGGCTGGTGCTGCAGCGCACGGTAGCGGCCCTGGATGGCCACTACGACCATGTGCTGATCGACTGCCCGCCGGTACTGGGCGTGCTGTTGATCAATGCCCTGGCGGCCTGCGACCACCTGGTTGCGCCGGTGCAGACCGATTTCCTGGCGCTGAAGGGGCTGGAGCGCATGCAGCACACCCTCGAGATGATCAATCGCTCCAGAGGGGGCGACCTCGGCTACACCGTGGTTCCCACCTTCTTCGACCAGCGCACCAGAGCCTCCCGCGAGAGCCTGCAGACCCTGCGCCGTGACCATGCCGATCATCTCTGGCCGGAGGTGATCCCGGTCGATACCCGGCTGCGCGAGGCGAGCCGCGCCGGTATGCCGCCGGCGCAGTACGACCCCCGTTCGCGCTCGGTGCAGGCCTACAGCGCATTGCTCGACTACCTGTTGCAGGCGGAATAGCCGGGCTGGCGAGTGGACCTCGGGGCATGTCGAAGCCCCTCAACTTTTTCGCCCGGCTGCCGTCAATACCGATGACCCGCACGTCGTGCCGTTGTGATTGCGGAATGGGCACGATAAATGCTTGGGGTATCCATAACAGGGGAATGCCGCCGTTATCTTGACGGCGCCGAGCGCGATTACAGGAGAACAGACGATGTCGACTTCCGCTGCAGAGAGGGTCAACGACCCGGTCATCCAGCTGGTGACCTTCCGCCTCGCCGACGAGACCTACGGTATCAACGTGATGCATGTCCAGGAGGTGCTGCGCATCACCGAGATCGCACCGGTGCCGGGTGCGCCCTCCTATGTACTGGGAATCATCAACCTGCGGGGCAACGTGGTGACGGTGATCGACACCCGTCTGCGCTTCGGCCTGCCGAGCACCGAGACGGACGACTCCAGTCGCATCGTGATCATCGAGACCGAGGATCAGGTGGTGGGCATCCTCGTGGACAGCGTGGCTGAGGTGGTGGAGCTGCAGCAGTCGGAGGTCGATTCTGCGCCCAATGTGGGGAACGATGAGAGTTCCCGCTATATCCAGGGCGTGGCCAACCGGGAGGACGACCTGCTGATCGTGGTCGACCTCAACAAGCTGCTGACCGACGATGAATGGTCGGACATGGCCGGTTTCTGATCCGCGCGTCTCGAGGTTGCCGTGAGCGATATCGACAAGACAGCCCGGGTGGGCGTGGTGACGCCAGTCAAGCCCGGTCGCCCGACCGGTCGGCGGGAAACCACGGCCACGGAGCGTCGTGACCGCCGATCGGGGACGGAACGCAAGCGGCGCCCGGACACGGGGAGCGAGGGACATAAGGTGGACGACTATGCTTGAGCTGGCGATCGGCGGTGCAGGGCTGGGAATTGGTTTGATTTCACTGGTAACCGCCTTGGTGATGCGGCGCCGCAATGCCACGCTGGAACGGGTGCTGGAGCAGGTCTCCGAACAGCTGGCGGCAATCGAGGCGCAGCAGGGCTTTGCGCAACAGAGCATCAGCGGCCTGACCGCGGGTGCTGTCGGAATGGATCGGCGTCTGCGTCGCGTCGAGGCGACCGAAAAGATGCTCAGCGAGCGTCAGGAGACCATCGAGAATCAGCAGGCCGCAGAACAGCCCTACAGCCAGGCGATCCGCCTGGTACAGCAGGGCGCGACGGCCCGCCGCCTCGTCGAAGAACTCTCGCTCAGCGAAAGCGAGGCGGACTTGCTGGTGCGGTTGCACGGCCTGCGCGACAGCGCCTGACGACGCCATTCCGACTGTCACCGGCAGGCGACAGTTTTTCTCCCTCCCCCTATGGTGATCTCCACGGTACTGGAGAATAATGGGATTCCCAACCATAAGGGAGGTCGCCATGCGCCATTCCAAGCCCTTTGTCTCTCTCACCGCCGGCTGTTTACTCGCCGTTGCTTCTGCCCACGCCGGTTTCGGCGATCTGATGGACTCCGCCGGCGGATTCCTGAAGAACAACAGTGGCGCCATCCCGGGTCTGTCCTCCGGAGCGGCCAGTTCCCTGAGTGACTCGCAGATCGGCGCCGGCCTCAAGGAGGCGCTCTCGGTCGGCGCGGAGCGCGCGGTGGCGCTGCTCGGGCGCAACGGGGGCTTTCTGAACGACCCGCAGGTTCACATCCCATTGCCGGGCGTGCTCGGCACCGTGGCCAAGACGGCACGCACCCTGGGCCAGGGCCAGTATGTCGATGCCTTCGAGCAGGCGGTGAACCGTGCCGCCGAAAAGGCCGTTCCCAAGACCCTGAACATCGTCAAGGAGACGGTGCAGAACATGTCCCTGCAGGATGTGCGCGGCATCCTTTCCGGTGGTGACGACGCGGCCACCCGGTATCTGAAGGACAAGGCCGGCGGCTCCTTGCGCGAGGCCATTCGCCCGATTGTGGCCCAGGCGACCGACGAGGCCGGTGCGACCTCCGCCTACAAGCGATTGCTCGACAGCACCAAGGGCAGCATGGGCATGCTCGGCGGCCTGATGGGCAGCCAGGTCAACCTGGACCTGGATGACTATGTCACGCAGAAGACCCTGGACGGACTGTTCCTGAAGCTGGCGGCCGAAGAAAAGGCGATTCGTACCAACCCGGTGGCGCGCAGTACCGAGCTTCTAAAGCAGGTGTTCGGCAAGTAATCCCCCGATCGACTGTCTTCGACGTAGCCGAGGGGTATCCGAGGGGGTATCCCCGTTCCCCCTCGGCCTGCGGCAGGGGCTGTTCGCCAAGTATGTTTATTGATCACTTGATTGTTTAGCAGGAGAAGCAGATGGAAAATCCAGAACAGATCATCGCCCTGATCCAGACCTACCTGGCCGAGTACGGCCTCAAGGTGGTCGCGGCGATCCTCATATTCATCATCGGTCGCATCGTGGCCGGTTGGCTGCGGCGCTTCGCAGAAAAGGTCATGACCAAGCGCGATGTCGACCCGACGCTGGTGGGCTTTGTCAGCAGCCTGGCGTACATCGGCATGATGGCCTTCGTGATCCTGGCCGCCCTCGGTCAGCTCGGCATCGAGACCACCTCCTTCATCGCCGTGCTCGGTGCTGCCGGCCTGGCCATTGGCCTGGCCCTGCAGGGCTCGTTGGCCAACTTCGCGGCAGGCTTCCTGCTCATCCTGTTCCGCCCCTTCAAGGCCGGTGATTTCATCGAGGGCGGCGGCGTCAGCGGTGTGGTGGAGAAGATCGAGATGTTCACCACCACCCTCAAGACCGGCGACAACAAGACCATCATCGTACCCAATGGCAAGCTCGCCAGCGACAACATCGTCAACTATTCCGCCAAGGAGACGCGGCGGGTGGATCTGACCGTCGGCGCCTCCTACGACGCGGACATCAAGCACGTGAAGCAGGTGCTCGAAGACATTATCAAGGCCGATGAACGCGTGCTCGCCGACCCCGCGCCGATGATTGCCGTGGGCGAACTGGCGGACAGCAGTGTCAACTTCGTGGTCCGGGCCTGGGTGAAGAGTGGCGATTACTGGGGCGTGTTCTTCGATACCACCGAGGCGGTCAAGCTGCGCTTCGACCAGGAAGGCATCGAGCTGCCCTACCCGCAGCGGGACGTGCATCTCTACGAGGAAAAGAAGGTTTCATAGCAGAGTTGAGAGAGGAGACCATTGAAACCGCAAAGGACGCGAAGGTCCGCCAAGTGGCTTCTGAAGTCAGTTCGAAATGCCGATTGCCCCTTATCGGATTGGGACGCGAGGGAAACGGACGGGTTCTATCGAATTCGAGGGTGTTTGTCGGTTTTAGCAATGGGTTCGACCGATAGAGGCAGCAGTCAGAGTTTCCTCAGGACTGTGGGAGCGGCTTCAGCCGCGATGGATAACTCCGTCGGGCCTGAACGCCCTCCCGCAGGATGCTGAGGCATATCTCGTTTCGCAGACACGTCGCGTCTACCATGATCCAGGCGTAGATGGCTGCGTCATGGCGATTAGCCCGAGTTCGAACAAGAAATGTTGCGTTCCTTCGCGTCCTTCGCGGTTTAAGTCCCGCGTGGATGGCGCGGCACGCGATTTTGTGCAAGAGTCTTGAAAATCGGATCCCAGCCAGGAGGCGTCATGGCAAAGCTCATCAAGATACTCGTTGGCCTGATTGTCGTGGTGGTGGTGCTGATCGGTGCCGCGGTGCTGATCCTGCCCCAGGTGATCGACCCCAACGACTACAAGGACGAGATCGTCAAGGTCGTCAAGGAGAAGACCGGTCGTGATCTACGTATCGACAAGCCACTGAAACTCTCCGTGTTTCCCTGGTTGGGGGTGGAGGCTGGTGGTGTCGTACTGGGTAATGCCCCTGGCTTCGGCGACGAGCCTTTCGCCCAGATCGAGCAGCTGGGTGTCCGCGTGAAGCTGTTGCCATTGCTCAAGCGCCAGATCGAGGTCGACACCCTGGTTCTGGACGGTGCTCGGCTGAACCTGGCGCGCAACAAGCAGGGCAAAACCAACTGGGAGGATCTGGCCGCCCAGGGTGAAGAGAAGCCGGCCGAGGAAAAGAAAGCCGAAGAGAAGCAAGGTGGTGCGGCCATTTCTTCCCTGAAAGTGCAGGGCATCCAGCTGCGCGATACGCGAATCAGCTGGAGCGACGCCCAGGCCGGCGCGCGCTATGTGCTCGACAAGGTGCGCCTGGAGACCGGCTCTCTGACACTGGGTGCCACAGTTCCGGTCAGCGCCGGCTTTACCCTCACCAGCGACGCTCCCAAGTTGGGGGTCGTGGTCGATCTCAATACCCAGGCGAGTGCCAGCGACGACTTCAAGCAGTTCAGTCTGTCTGACCTCGAACTCACCGTCGACGGCAAGGGTGAGGGGCTGCCGAAGGGCGGGATGAAGGTCGTGATGGGCGCAAATATCGAGGGAGACCTGTCCGCCGACACCCTGAAGGTCGAGGGGCTCAAGGTCGCTGGTCCACAGGTGGAGATCAAGGGGCAGGTCTCGGTCGCCGGTCTGCAGCATCAGCCTCAGCTGAAAGGGCACCTCGAGCTGGCGCAGACCAATGTGAAACAGCTCGCGGCATTGTTCGGTACCACCATCCAGACCACCGACCCCAAGGCATTGACCCGGGTGAGTGCCAGCATCGATCTCGCGCAGGAGGGCAAGGCCACGCGGCTCGAACCCTTTACGGTCACCCTGGATGATACCCATGCCAAGGGCTATGTGCGGCTGCTCGATACCAAGGGGCCGGTCGTGCGGGCCCGCCTGGATGTCGATGCGATCGACGTGGATCGCTATCTCCCTCCGGCAGACGGGAAGGCAGGGGGCGCGCCCGAAAAGGGCAAGGCTCAGAAAAGCGGCGCAGCCAGCGATCCCTTCGCGCCGCTGCGGACCCTCGACCTGCAGGCCGATCTGAAGATCGGCAAGCTGGTGGTGAGCAAGGCGCAAATGCAGGACGTCACCGTGCGGGTGGTCAGCAAGGGTGGCCTGATGAAAGTGGCGCCCATCAAGGCCAGCCTGTACCAGGGCAAGTTCGATGGGCAGGTCACCCTGGATGCGCGCAAGAAGACGCCCCGGATTCATGCGGTGAAACATCTGGCCAGTGTGCAGATCGGGCCCTTGCTCAAGGACGTGGTGGGCGAGGACCGTCTGATCGGTACGGGCAACCTCGATCTGGATCTGCGAGTCGCCGGTCTGTCCGAAGCGCAGATTCGCAAGAGTCTGTCGGGTAGTGGGAAGTTCCTGTTTGCCGACGGGGCCTACAAGGGGGTGGATCTAATCAAGATGATCCGCAATGCCACCGGACAGGGCAGCAACGTGACCCAGTCCGGCAATACCGAGGACAAGACCGAGTTTACCGAGATGAAGGGCTCGTTCACCGCGCGTAACGGGGTGATCAGCAATAACGACCTGTCTGCCAAGTCGCCCCTGCTGCGACTGGGGGGCAAGGGGACGGTCAACCTGCCCGCCAACACGATCGACTACACGGTGACGGCCAAGCTGGTGGCCTCGTTGCAGGGGCAGGGCGGCAAGGCGGCCGACCAACTCAAGGGCGTGCCGATCCCGGTGAAGATCAAGGGGCCGCTCGACAATCCGGGCTACGCGCTGGATATCGAGGCCATCCTGACAGAGAAGGCCAAGCAGCAGGTGCGCCAGAAGGTCGAAGAGAAGGTCAAGGGTGCGCTGGGCGACAAGCTGAAGGGGCCGCTGGGAGAAGGGCTGAAGGGTCTGTTCGGCAACTGACGTCCGGAGGGGGCCCTACCCCCCCACCATCGAAAGCCATCGGCCGCAACGGTCAGCGGTGGGTTTCGCTGCGCTCAACCCACCCTACGCAGAATCGTAGGGTTGCTACCGTTGCGCATTTCCCGACTAACCCATGACCCCCTGGCCACACCCCTGATCAGGGAACAATGATGGCCGACGAGGCGAATTGTCGGAATGAATTCCGACCTACCCCAGATTGCAGATCGGGTTGGCTATTTCTCCGCCACCAGGTAGCAGATCCAGCCGGCATCGGCGTCGGCCGTCTCGGTGGGATAGAACTCGCCGCTGGCCTCGCCATCCTCGTCCCAGCCCTGCCAGTAGACCGTGGTGCGCCTGAAACCGGCCTCGCTGAGCAGGTCGCGGATCTCCGGCAGGGTGTACAGGCGCCAGTCATAAGTGAACGCCTCTTCCATCACCGAGCCGTCGGGAAAGGCGAAGTGGATGTGGCAGATGAGGTTGTTGTCCACCGGGTTGAACTGCGCCTGATCCCAGATATAGGTAAAGCCTTCTTCGCCGTCGTCGATCTCCCGCTCCTCGTCCACCTCGCGAAAACTGTCGTACCCGCCGTAGGCATCGAGGAAGAGGAGGCCATCCTCCACCAGGTTCTCCCGCACCACCTCGAAGTAGCGCAACAGGTCGTGCCGATCCTTGAACAGCCAGTAGCTGAAGTTCATGGCGAGCACGGCATCGGACGGCGGCGTGTCGGCGGTGAGCACATCGTCCTGAACGAGGGCGACCCGGGCGCGCTGCTTGTCGCTCAGTGATGCCAGGTGGTGCCGACGCCCCCAGTCCAATACCTCTCCATCCAGATCCACGCCGACCGCGGTGTTGCGCGATCCGCGGCGCACCCATTCGCAACAGACGTTGGCCGTGCCACAGAAATCCTCGCGGATGCTGCGCAGCTTGCGACGGCGGAGCTTCTTGAAGGTGTCGGCAACAAAGTCGATCTCGGCCTCGGCGCACTGCACCGATAACTCGTAGAGGCGGTGGCGGTCGGCCTGAGAGGCCATGTCGAGAGGGCGGGGCTGCTTGCGACGCTTGTTCATCTTCTCCGGGATCTTGCGATTGCCGTGAGCGAACTATACTTCATACGGAGGGCCTGTCGGGCCTGGAACCGGGTGGTGGTGATTCGTGTTTGAATTTTCGCCACGCCGGGCCAGCTTCGGCAAGCTGCAGATCCCACCAAGATGTGAGTACAGACCGTGCAAGAGGAGGATTTAGTGATGGCCGTCGCAGCGACCATCCAGGCCTATCTGGAAAGTCACGATGTGCAGTACCAAGTCATAGAGCACCCCCGAACCGATAACGTCAAACAGGCCGCAGTGGTTGCCCATATCCCACCCGAACAACTCGCGCGGCCAGTCCTGCTGGGCGACGACGTCAACTACCTGCTGGCCGTCATTCCCGCCAATCACCGACTCGATCTCGATCGCCTCAACCAGGTGATGGCGCGCAGTCTCGAGATGGTCGATGGGGAGGAACTGGAATTGACCTTCGGCGATTGCGAAAAGGGCGCCATCCCACCGATTGGAGAGGCCTATGGTGTGGATACCGTGCTCGACGCCTCGCTGAGTCACCAGGCGTCGATCTATTTCGAGGCGGGAGACCACCAGCACCTGGTTCACATGCCAGGAGACGATTTCCGCCGGCTCATGGAGCACGTCCCCCGGGTCCAGGTCAGCCACCACCTTTGACGCCTCTCCGGCCGACTGCCGATTTGCGAAAAACGGCCGATTCGTATAGTCTTCCGGCCCTCGTTTTGGCGCCGAATCCCCCCTGGCGACGAGGCGAGAATTCTTCCGGAGAGGTGTCCGAGTGGCTGAAGGAGCACGCCTGGAAAGTGTGTATAGGTTAATAGCCTATCGAGGGTTCGAATCCCTCCCTCTCCGCCATTTTCCCTAATTTTTCTTTACCCACGGCCATTTAGCCGCCGCTGGGTCGCTATAACTATCCGACTGTTACGTTTTGGTGCTACGTAGGAGGGTGGCTCAGATGGAGCAATCGTCGGATATGTACGGACAAACTCGGCTGCACAAAAGAGGCAGCATCTACTA
>JANTHJ010000095.1 GCA_024762475.1 Chromatiales bacterium
TGCTCGCCCAACTATTGCACGCGGCCACCTTCGGCACCTTCCATGGGGCCGCCATCGACCTGGTCCACCGGCACTTTCCGGGCCGTCTGCAGGGCAGGGGACAGGCGCTCTATTCGAGCATGAGTTTCGGCCTGGGCGGGGCCCTGGGCAGTCTGGCCAGCGGCTTCACCTGGGACGGGTTGGGTCCGCAGTGGAGCTTTCTGCTCGCCGCCATGGTCGCGCTGCTCGGCGCGCTCGTTGCGACCCGGCTCAATGGCACCTCCGGTCATTGATGTCTATCATCGACCCGCTGTCTGTCTATCGGATCCAATAGCCCGTAGCCCGGATAGAGGCCGCAGGCCGGAATCCGGGAAGACGACGGTGGGGTAACCTGGATTCCGCTGTGGCTTCATCCAGGCTACGCCACTGCTCGCCGCCCTCGTTGCGCCCCGGCTCGATGGCGCCCCTGGTCATTGATGTCTATCATCGACCCCCTGTCTGTCTATCGGATCCAATAGCCCAATGAAGAATCCCATCAAGAAGGGCTGGCAGTCCTGGTTCCCCCTGCTGGTATTGGCCGTGGTGGTGCTGGTCGCGGCATTGCTCATCGCCACCCGTCCGCGTCCCGAACCGCTGGCGCCCAAGGAGCGCGCCTGGCTGGTGGCCGTGGAGACGGTCGCGCTCGGCCGGCTGGCGCCCCACGCCACCCTGTACGGTCGGCTCGAGTCACGCTGGTCGTCGCGCCTGACCGCCGGGGTGGCGGCCGACGTCCTGGAGGTGCCGGTGATCGAGGGCGACCCGGTGGCCCGCGGCGACCTGTTGGTGAAGCTCGACCCGCGCGAAAGCGAGTTGCGCCTGGCCCAGCGTGAGGCCGAGGTGCGCGATGCTCAGGCACGCCTGACGGCCGAAGCGACCCGCTTCGAGACCGACCAGAAGAGCCTGAAGCGGGAGCGGCGGCTGTTGCAGCTGATGCAGGCCGAGGTGAATCGCCTCAAGGACCTGGTGCGCAAGCAGGTCGGGGCCCAGTCGGCCCTGGACAATGCCCGCCAGGCGGTCGAGCGTCAGGCCGTGGCCGTCGCCGCGCGCGAGCAGTCCCTCGCCGATCATCCGTCGCGCCAGGCGCAGCTGGAGGCGGCACTGCAGAAGGCCAATGCGGCCCGCGATCAGGCGCGCCTGGAGCTGGAGCGCTGTACCGTGACGGCACCGTTCGACGGACGTATTGCCAAGGTGGAGGTGGCACCCGGACGGCGCACCCGGGTGGGCGATGCCCTGGTGACGGTGTATGACACCGGGCACATGCTGCTGCGGGCGCTGATCCCGGACAACTATCTGGGCAGGGTGCGCGAGGCCCTGGATGCGGGCGCGCCGCTGCAGGTGATCGGCCGCATCGATGGTGCCGAGGTAAGGGGCCGACTGTATCGCCTGGCAGGCGAGGTGGACCCCAAGAGCGGGGGCGTGAGCGGCCTGTTCGAGGTGGCGGGTGATCGGTCGCTGCTGCAGCAGGGCCGCTTTCTACGCCTGGACATGGCCCTGCCGCCGCAAGACGGCGTGGTCTCGGTACCCCACGAGGCGGTCTACGGGTCCGACAGGATCTATATCGTGGATGCCGACTCGCGCATGCGGCCCTTGCGTGTCGAGCGCCTCGGCGAGGTGCGGGGCGATGGTGGGGAGACCCGCCTGCTGATCCGCTCGCCAGACCTGCATGATGGCATGCGCATCGTCACCACCCAGCTGCCCAATGCGGTGGATGGCCTGCTGGTGCGTATCGCCGAAGGACCGGGCGCGTGACCTTCACCCACCGCAACGACATCATCGGCATCTTCGCCCGTCACCCGGTGGCGGCCAACCTGTTGATGATCGTGATGCTGCTGGGCGGTGTGTGGGGACTGAGCAATCTCAATGCGCAGTTCTTTCCCAACTTCGAGACCGAGATGGTCACGGTGCGCACGGTGTGGAGCGGTGCCGGCGCCGAGGATGTGGAGCGTTCTCTGACCCTGCCGCTGGAACATGCACTGCGCAACGTGGACGGTCTGGACAAGATGACCTCCACCTCCAGCCAGGGCATCAGCCTGATCACCCTGGAGTTTCCCGAGGGTACGGACATGGGCGATGCCACCGCCCGGGTCGACCAGGAGGTCAAGCAGGTGCGTAACCTGCCCAGCGAGGCGGAGGACTCGCAAGTGGTGCACGTGGTGCGCTACGAGCCGGTGGCACGACTGCTGATCCATGGTCCCTCGGACGCCGCGGAGTTGCGCCATCTGGTGCGACGTATCGAGCGCGAGCTGCTGGATGCAGGGATCGCCAAGGTCAATATTCAGGGCCTGCCGGACGAGGAGATGGCGATTCAGGTGCCACAGGCGGCGCAACAGGCGCTGGGGCTGTCGTTGGCCCAGATCGGCCAGCGGGCGGCGGGTTTCTCGCGCGACGCGCCGGCGGGCACGGTCGGACGCGACGACGTGGGACGCGAGCTGCGCACCATCGAGCAGGGCCGGACTGCGGCCGATTTCCGCAACATCCCCCTGATCGCGGGACAGGACGGGCGCCTGGTGCGCCTGGGCGATGTGGCAGAGGTCGAGCGGCGCCCCCGGCCGAACCAGGTCGAGGTCGGCTACCGTGGTGGACCGGCGGTGGAACTGCGCCTGATGCGCTCACCCAGCGCCGACTCGCTGGAGTCGGCAAAGATACTCGATCGCTGGCTGGCCGATGCCCGCAGTCGGCTGCCGCCCGACATTCACCTGACCGTCTATGATCAGAGCTGGCAGCTCATCCGCGAGCGCATCGACCTGCTGGTGAAGAACGGCCTGGGCGGTCTGGTGCTGGTGGTGCTGATCCTGTTCCTGTTCCTCAACGGGCGCGTCGCCTTCTGGGTGGCAATGGGCATCCCCACCTCCTTCATGGCGGCGCTGGCGGTGATGTACCTGGCCGGCGGGAGCATCAACATGATCTCGCTGTTCGCCCTGATCATGACCCTGGGGATCATCGTCGACGATGCCATCGTGGTGGGCGAAGATGCCCTGACCCACTACCAGACCGGCGAAAACCCGCTGGAGGCGGCCGAGGGCGGGGCCCGGCGCATGCTGGCGCCGGTGATGTCCTCCTCGCTCACCACCATCGCGGCATTCATCCCGTTGTTCGTCCTCTCCGGCTTCATCGGAAACATCCTCGGCGACATTCCCTTCGTGGTGGTATGTGTGCTCCTCGCCTCGCTGGTGGAGAGCTTTCTGGTCCTGCCTGGCCACCTGCGTCACAGCTTCCGGCGTCTGCATCACGCGCCGCCCGGCCGCTTCCGACAACGCTGGGACGCAGGTTTCGCGCGCTTTCGCGACGGGCCCTTCCGAAGCGCCGTGACCTGGACCGTGCATCACCGCCTGGGGACCCTGGCGCTGGCCTTCTCCACCATCATCCTGCTGGTGGGCATGATCGGCGGCGGCCGCCTGGGCTTCTCGTTCTTTCCCAACGTGCCGGGCAACGTGATCGTGGCGACCACCTCCTTTGTTGCCGGGACGCCACCGGGCCGGGTACGCCGCTTCATCGATCAGGTCGAGCAGGCGCTGTACGAGACCGACAAGGACTTGGGCGGGGGTCTGCTGCAGGTGGCGCGGGTCGCCTATGGCCTGGGTTATTTCTCCAATGCCCGTCAGACCCAACGGGGGGACCAGTTCGCCTCGGTGATGGTGGAACTGACGCCCACCGATGCGCGCACAGTCACCAATCAGCAGTTCATCGACCACTGGCGCGCCAAGCTGAAGCTGCCGCCGGGCCTGGAGTACCTGACCATGACGGTGCGTACCGGCGGGCACCCGGGGCGGGACCTGGAGGTGCGTCTGCGCGGCGGCGATCCCGATCGTCTCAAGCAGGCGGCACTGGACCTGGCCGAGGCCCTTTCCGCCGTCCCGGGCGTCGGCAGCATCGAGGACGATATGCCCTTTGGCGAACAGCAGCTGGTGTTTCACCTGCGTCCCCTGGGCGAGGCCCTGGGCCTGTCCGTGGAGGAGGTTGCCCGGCAGTTGCGCGCGGCCTTCGATGGCTCCCTGGCGCAGATCTTCAACCAGGGGGACGACGAGATCGAGGTACGGGTGATGCTGCCGGACCGGGAACGCTACCGGCTCGCCGCCCTGGACGACTTCCGCCTGTTCCTGCCGAACGGCGAGAGCGTGCCGCTGGATGCGGCGGTGAGCTTCGTCGAGCGCCGGGGATTCAAGGCGCTGCGGCATGCCGAGGGACGCCTGGCGGTTTCGGTGTTTGCCGACGTCAACAAGCAGGTGGCCAGCAACAACGCGGTGCGCGCGCGGCTGGCCCAGACCATCCTGCCGGCGTTGGTGGAGAAGCACGACATCCATTGGGAGTTCACCGGACGCGCCGAGGATCAGGCCGAGACGGCCAGTGACATGAAGCGCGGTGCCCTGTTTGCCCTCGCGATGATCTATATCGTGCTGGCCTGGGTGTTCGGCTCCTACGGCTGGCCGCTGGTGGTGATGGCCATCATTCCCTTCGGTATCGTGGGTGCACTGCTGGGCCACTGGCTGATGGGCATCACGCCGACCATCCTGTCCATGTTCGGCCTGTTCGCCCTTTCCGGTATCGTGGTCAACGACTCCATCATCCTGGTGGTCTTCTACAAACACCTGCGGGAGAAGGGCATGGCGATCCGCGAGGCGTTGATCGAGGCCTCCTGCCAGCGCCTGCGCGCGGTGTTGCTCACCTCGCTGACGACCATCGCCGGGCTGTTGCCGCTGTTGTTCGAGACCTCGCTGCAGGCCCAGTTCCTGATCCCGATGGCGGTTTCCATCTCTTTCGGCCTGATGTTCACCACCTTCCTGGTGTTGTTCCTGGTGCCCTCGCTGTTGTCGGCATTGGAGCAGCTGCTGGCCCGATGGCGGCCTGCGGACGCACTCGCCGAGCGATCTGCGCAGGGCATGTCTGATTAATCCCTCCCCCCGGCTTGTGGGGGGAGGTCAGGAGGGGGTAAGCCGTTGCTCCGCTCTTCCCCCACAAGTGGGGGAGGTGAAGAATCGAATTCTCCAGACCTTCCCCAAGGGCGCGATCTCAAGTATTCCCGTTGCCCGCCGCTATGGGCCTCGAAGAGAGGGCATCACGGGACAGTGACGATGCAGAGATTTGGCGGACTTCAAGGGCGTTTCCTACTGTTGACCCTGCTGGTTGGGGCGGGCCTGCTGGTAGGCAACGGCGCGGTCTACTACACCACAGACCAGGTCCGGCAGAAGGCGGACAGCATTATCGGGCAGGAAATTCCGCTGCTGAATGCCGCCCACGAGCTGAAGCTGGCAGTGGTGCAGGTCCAGCAATGGCTGACCGACATCAGCGCCACCCGCGGCCAGGACGGGCTCGACGACGGTTTCGACCAGGCACGCGCGAACGTCCGGCGCTTCCATCAGTCGGTGGAACGGATCGACGCCCTCGCGCCCGGTCTGCAGATCGGCAAGAGCGGCATCGTTGCGGACTTCGAGGCCTATTACCAGGCAGGACGCAAGATGGCCGAGGCCTATGTGGCGGGCGGGCCGGCGGCGGGCAATCCGATGATGAGCAGTTTCGATGCCGCGGCCGAACGCCTGGCCGGGGATGTCGACCAGCTCCTGACCAGGGTGCAGGCGCGCGTTCAACAGGGCGTGATGGGGCAGAAGACCCTGGCGGGAACGACCGTCGGCCTGGTGCTTGCGGTCAGCGTACTGATCCTCGGGTTGCTGCTCGGCCTGTACTGGCTCACCGCCGGCGGCCTGCGGCAGCTGGCGGGCCTGCGCCCGGTGGTGGAGGGCATCGGCGAGGGCGATCTGTCCCGGGAGCTTGGGTCGAAGCGAAGCGACGAGATCGGCGATTTCGTCCAGGCGCTCGAAGGCATGCGCAGTCGCCTCGCCGCGGTGGTGAACGAGATAAAGGTCGGCAGTGAAGTCATGGTCGATGGCGCCGGACAGCTGCGCAACGTGGTCGCTCTGGCGGGCGACAGCGCCGGCGAGCAGCGGGGTTCGACCGATCAGCTGGGCGTGACCGTGGAACAGATGGCGGCGTCCGCCAACGAGATCGCGGCGCGCATCGCCGAGGTCGCCCAGGCGGGCCAGCAGGCCCACGCGGAAACCCAGAGCGGCCAGGAGAACCTGGGCGGTGCCATTGGCCGACTGGGCGAGCTGGTCGGGCAGATCGAGGGCACCAGCGGGGTCATCCGCATGCTCGAGGAGCAGAGCGGCGCCATCACCGGCATTCTGGACGTGATTCGCGGCATCGCCGAGCAAACCAATCTGTTGGCGCTGAATGCTGCCATCGAGGCCGCACGCGCCGGCGAGCAGGGCCGCGGTTTTGCCGTGGTGGCCGACGAGGTCCGCACCCTGGCCAGCCGCACCCAGAGCTCCACCGAAGAGATCCAGCAGATGATCGAGAAGCTGGTGAGTGGTGTGAACCAGGCAGTCGACTCCATGCAGGCCAGCGCTGAACTGGCCGATTCGACCATGCACGAGGCCAAGGGGGCCGAGCACTCCTTCGAGAGCATCGTCGGTCTGGTCGATCATGTCTCGCAGATGAGCACCCATATCGCCAGCGCCGCCGAAGAGCAGAGCACCGTCGCCCGGCACATCGCCGAGCACGTGAGCACCATCCGCGAACGGGCCGAGACCACCGCAGGCTGCATGCAGGAGGCGACCGGGGTGGTCGGCCGGATGCAGGAGCAGGTGGTCAACCTGGACGGGCTGGTGCGGCGGTTCGATACCTGATTCAGTTCCGGCAGACCTCCACCATCGCCCGCGCGGCGTTGCTGAGGCTGCGCCTTTCGTGCGTGACGGCACCGAGTGAGCGGCGCAGGGAAATGCCCGGCACCTCCAGCGCCACCAGCTGATCGGTGAGCTGGGTGGCCGGGAGCAGGCTCCAGCCCAGGCCGGCCTCGGCGAGCATACGCAGGGTCTCCAGGTAGTTGGTCTCCATGCCGGTGCGCAGGCGCAGTCCCGCGGCGCGTGCCGCGCGCTCCAGGATGCCCCGCGTATAGGTGTTTGTGCCCGGCAGCACCGCCGGGTGTTCCAGCAGTTCTTGTAGCGTGATCTGTCGCCGCGTGGCCAGCGGGTGTGCCCCTGCCACCATGAAGTGCAGGGGGTCGTCCCAGATGGGCTGGGTGCGCAGGCGGGGCAGCGGTTCCGGGGGCAGGGTGACGATGGCCAGTTCGAGGTCGCCGATCTCCACGGCATGGCAGGCGGCCTCCGAGTCCATGAAACGGATGTCCAGTTCCACCCCGGGATGGGCGCGGGTGTAGCGCTTGAGCGGCTCGGGCAGCCGGTGCAGCCCGATGTGGTGGCTGGTGCCCATCACCAGCCGCCCACGCACCTCGCCGGAGAGATCGTCCAGGGCGCGCCGGATCTCGGCGGCGTCGTTGAGCAGACGCCGCGCGCGCGGCAACAGGGCGCGGCCGGCCTCGGTGAGGGCGATGCGCCGGCCGATGCGGTCGAACAGGCGCGCGTCCAGCTGATCTTCCAGCTGGGATACCCGCTTGCTCACCGCTGGCTGGGTCAGGTGCAGCTGTTCGGCGGCCTGCGAGAAGGAGCCATGCTGGGCGACGGCGATGAAGGCAGCGAGTTGGTCGAGTTCCATATTCCAATCCGGAATGCAAATAATGAAAAACATCAATTTGTGTTATTGATGATAGCCGTTATGCTTTGCCATGACCTTATAAAGCAGTCTCTCGAGGATTCTTGTTGGGCAGTGGCTTCAGATGCGACGGAAAGTGCTGTCGGGCCTGAAGGCCCTCCCACGGCAGGGACAGCCGCCAGGGGACGTTGTGGGAGCGGCTTCAGCCGCGACGGAAAACGCTGTCGGGCCTGAAGGCCCTCCCACGGCAGGGACAGCCGCCAGGGGACGTTGTGGGAGCGGCTTCAGCCGCGACGGAAAATGCTGTCGGGCCTGAAGGCCCTCCCACGGCAGGGACAGCCGCCAGGGGACGTTGTGGGAGCGGCTTCAGCCGCGACGGAAAATGCTGTCGAGCGCGAAGCCCCACCCGCGAGAGCAATGCATATTGGATGAAAGGGCATGACCGCCAAAACGCTTTACGACAAATTGTGGGAATCGCATGTGGTGCGGGAGGAGCCGGACGGCACCTGTCTGCTGTATATCGACCGACACCTGGTGCACGAGGTGACCTCGCCGCAGGCCTTTGAAGGCCTGCGTCTGGCCGGGCGCAAGCCGTGGCGCCCAGGCGCGAACCTGGCCACCCCGGATCACAATGTGCCGACCACCGACCGCAGCCACGGGATCGCCGACCCGATTTCGCGCATCCAGGTCGAGACCCTGGATCACAACTGTGAGGAGTTCGGCATCACCGAGTTCCGCATGGACGACCCGCGCCAGGGCATCGTGCACGTGATCGGCCCGGAGCAGGGGGCGACGCTGCCGGGCATGACCGTGGTCTGCGGCGACTCGCACACCTCCACCCACGGCGCCTTCGGCGCGCTGGCGCATGGCATTGGCACCTCCGAGGTGGAGCACGTGCTGGCCACCCAGTGCCTGATCCAGAAGAAGTCCAAGGCGATGCAGATCGTCATCGAGGGCCCGGTAGGGCCGGGGGTTACCGCCAAGGACATCGTGCTGGCGATCATCGGCGAGATCGGCACCGCCGGCGGCACTGGCTATGCCATCGAATTCGCCGGCCAGGGTATCCGGGATCTCTCCATGGAGGGCCGCATGACGGTCTGCAACATGGCCATCGAGGCGGGCGCCCGCGCCGGCTTCGTGGCGGTGGACGAGAAGACCATCGACTACGTGAAGGGCCGGCCCTATTCGCCGCAGGGCGCGCTGTGGGACCAGGCCGTGGCCGCCTGGCGGGACCTGCACTCGGACGAGGGCGCGGTGTTCGACAAGGTGGTCACCCTCCGTGGCGCCGATATCAAACCCCAGGTCACCTGGGGCACCTCGCCCGAGATGGTCGTGCCGGTGGATACATCAGTGCCCAACCCGGACGACGAAGCGGATGCGGTGAAGGCCGAAGGCATGCGCCGTGCCCTGGAATACATGGGTCTCGAGGCGGGCACGCCCATCGCCGAGATCCGTCCCGACAAGGTGTTCATCGGCTCCTGCACCAATTCGCGCATCGAAGATCTGCGCGCCGCCGCGGCGGTCGCCAAAGGGCGCAAGGTGGCCGGCAACATCAAACAGGCGCTGGTGGTGCCGGGCTCGGGGCTGATCAAGCGCCAGGCCGAGCAAGAGGGGCTGGACCGGATCTTCGTCGAGGCCGGCTTCGAATGGCGCGAGCCGGGCTGCTCCATGTGCCTGGCGATGAATGCCGACCGCCTGGAGCCGGGCGAGCGCTGCGCCAGCACCTCGAACCGCAACTTCGAAGGCCGCCAGGGCCAGGGCGGACGGACCCATCTGGTCAGCCCCGCCATGGCCGCCGCGGCGGCAGTGACCGGGCATTTCGTGGATGTGCGGGAAGTGGTT
>JANTHJ010000096.1 GCA_024762475.1 Chromatiales bacterium
TCCGGCGAGTTCGTCACCCTGCGCGAGCTGCGCAAGGACGTGGGCCGGGATGCAGCGCGCTTCTTCTACATCATGCGCAAGTGCGAGCAGCATCTGGACTTCGACCTCGACCTGGCCCGCTCGCAGTCCAACGACAACCCGGTCTACTACGTGCAGTACGCGCATGCGCGGATCTGCTCGGTGATGCGCCAGGCCGAAGAGAAGGGCATCGGTACCGAGCTGACCCCGGGGCTGCAGAACCTCGAGCGCCTGAGCGAGGCGCATGAGCAGGCGCTGCTCAAGAGCCTGGCGCGTTATCCCGAGGTGGTCGAGTCGGCCGCGCTCAACGAGGAACCGCATCAGCTCACCCATTACCTGCGCGAGCTGGCCAACGAGCTGCACACCTATTACAACGCGCATCAGTTCCTGGTGGACCACGCCGGTCTGCGCGACGCGCGCCTGAAGCTGATCCTGGCCACGCGCCAGGTGCTGGCCAATGGGCTGGGCCTGATCGGTATCAGCGCCCCGGAGCAGATGTAACCGTGCCACGGGACTACAAGCCACGCAGCAAGGCGCGCCGCAAGCGCCAGGGACCACCCGCCTGGATGTGGCTGTTGGTTGGCCTGATCGTGGGTGCTGTCGCCACCGTATTGGTGTGGGTCAAGCTCACCACCCCGGAGCCGGCCTCGCAGTGGATCGGCGCGCGCCCGGACAAGCCGCCGCGCAGCGCGCCGCCCAAGAAGCAGGCCGAGCAGCCGGTGGTGCCGCCCTACAAGCCGCGCTACCAGTTCTATGACGATCTGCGCCACAAGGAGGTGGTGGTGCCGGAGGAACAGCTGGACCGGCGCGAGATCGCCCGGGCGGTCGACCCCACGGCGCAGTATCTGGTGCAGGTGGGCTCGTTCGTGCGCGCCGAGGATGCCGACCGCATGCAGGCCGAGCTGGCCTTGCTGGGGATCGAGACCCGGGTCAGCAAGGCGCGGCTCGGGGTTGGCAAGGTGCGTTACCGGGTGCAGGCGGGGCCCTACCTG
The DNA here is from genome assembly GCA_024762475.1 of Chromatiales bacterium. GTDB lineage: Bacteria > Pseudomonadota > Gammaproteobacteria > Chromatiales > Chromatiaceae > MONJU. Next base: position 1,011 of record JANTHJ010000096.1, read on the forward strand.
GGTCGCTCGGCCCTGGACAAGGCACGGGTGCGCCTGAAGCAGAACGGCTATCGGGATCTATTGGTGCGGATCATTCGATAGCTGGACTTGCCGGAGCGGCTTGAGCCGCGATAGAAAAGGCTGTCGGGCCTAAAGGCCCTCCTACAAAAGGGACGGTCACCAAGCCGTTGTGGGAGCGGCTTTAGCCGCGATTGGGTAAACCCGTCGGGCCTGAAGGCCCTCCCACGGATGGCGATCGCACTCAGCGGGCCGGGACCTCGGTGCCGCTGGCCACCTTGGCCAGCCAGGCGCGCACGATGCTCAGCAGCAATTCGTCCTGGCCGTTGAAGAAATGGTCGGCGCCCGCAACCTCGCGGGACTCATAGGCATCGTTCTTGGCGTCCCGGGCGGCCAGGCGGCGCGCCTTGCTCCCGGCCAGTACCTGCGGCAGGTCCTGCTGTCCATAGAGATCCAGGACCGGCAGCTCGAGCCGGCGCAGGACTGCCAACGCCTCGCTGTCGTCCCCAAAGGGAGCGCCGATCGCGACCCAGGCCCGCACGGCCTTGGGAACGGGGCCGCTGCCGAGGAAGGCGGCAACGGCCCGGTTGCCGAAGCTGTGCGCGATCAGCACCACGTTCTTCATGCCCTGCCCATCCAGAAAGCGTAGGGCGGCCTCGATCCTCGGCACCGCCTCGGGGATGGTTTGCCGCCATTCCCGGTCGTTGGCGCCCTCGGAGGCCACCGGCAGTTGGATCGATAGGGTATCCCAGCCATGTTCCGGCAGGCCGACCCGCAGGGGATGGACCACCTCTGTCCAGTCGGGATTGGCGCCGCGTCCGTGCAGGATCAGCGCCGCGCCGCGCGCCGGCTCGCGTTCGGTGCGCTGATAGATGGCGAGAAAGGGTTGTCCCTTTGCCTTCAGCTCCATCGGCTCGCCGTCGAAGATGGCATCGCGGATCTGCTCGGCGATGCGTTGCTCCCGTGCCAGATCTGCGGCAGCCGCGATGCCGCACACGGCTGGCAACAGAAGAAGGAGACCCCATCGTGTCAATACTTGTCGCATCATGTCGATGTCCCCCGGCTGCACGCCGGAACCTTTTCCGGTAGAGTGGCGGCCCGAATTTTCGAGGGTCCGCAGCCAGGCGGGCCCGATCCGAGTCTAACACCGGCCCCGGCCGGCAGGAGTAGAAGCATGGCTGATTTCCAGATTGCCCCCTCCATCCTTTCAGCGGACTTTGCCAAGCTGGGCGAGGAATGCGACAACGTCCTGGCCGCAGGCGCCGACATCATTCACTTCGATGTGATGGACAACCACTACGTGCCCAATCTGACCATTGGCCCGCTGGTGTGCGAGGCCCTGCGCAAGCACGGTCTCACTGCGCCTATCGATGTGCATCTGATGGTCAGTCCGGTGGATCGTCTGGTAGGTGATTTTGCCGAAGCTGGCGCCACCTACATCACCTTCCACCCGGAGGCCTCCGAACACATCGACCGCACTATCCAGCTAATCAAGTCGGCCGGCTGCAAGGCGGGCCTGGTGTTCAATCCGGCCACCCCGCTGAGCTACCTGGACTACGAGCTGGAGAATCTGGACATGATCCTGCTGATGTCGGTCAACCCCGGTTTCGGCGGCCAGAGCTTCATCCCCTCGGCGCTGACCAAGCTCAAGCAGGCACGCAAGATCATCGACGACGCCGGCCTCGACATCCGCCTCGAGATCGACGGCGGGGTGAAGGTGGACAACATCGCCGAGATCGCCGCCGCTGGCGCCGATACCTTCGTCTCCGGCTCGGGCATCTTCGGCAAACGCAATGAGTCCGACCCCAACAAGTACGACACCATCATCGCCGAGATGCGTGCGGAGCTGGCCAAGGCCGGCTGACGTTTTCTAGCACCGCCTATCACCTTGTGCGGCAGGCCTCGGCCTGCCGTTTCCCTGTCTGGAGCCAGAAGATGAGCATTCGCAAGCCCGAGATGATCCTGATCGATGTAGACGGCACCCTGGTCGATTCGGTGCCCGATCTGGCGTACTGCGTGGACGAGATGATGAAGGGTCTCGGGCGTGAGCCCTGGGGAGAGACCCGGGTGCGCGACTGGGTGGGCAACGGGGTGGAGCGGTTGGTACGACGCGCGCTGACCGGCAGCCTGGACGGGGAGCCTGACGACGAGGAGTTCGAACGCGCCTATCCGATTTTCCTGGAACTCTATGCCCGGAATACCTCCAAGCGCTCGAAGCTCTATCCCGGCGTGCGCGAGGGTCTGGACTACCTGAAGTCGCAGGGCTACCAACTGGGCTGCGTGACCAACAAGGCCGAGCAGTTCACCATCCCGCTGCTGAAGGACCTGGGGGTGTACGACGACTTCGGCATCGTGATCTCGGGCGACACCCTGCCGGTGAAGAAGCCCGATCCCGGGCCGCTGCTGCATGCGGCGAAGCACTTTGGCGCGGCGCCGGAGGACTCGCTGATGATCGGCGACTCGATCAGTGACGTGAAGGCAGCGCGGGCAGCGGGTTTCCAGATCATCTGCATGAGCTACGGCTACAACCACGGCGAGGACATCCGCAACTACGATCCCGATCGGGTGATCGATTCGATGGTCGAGTTGAAGGGCCTCCTATAACCCGGCCTCGTCGTGGTGACGAGGCTCCCTATGTCCTGTCTGCTGCGATGCATTCGTGGGAGGGTCTTCAGGCCCGACAGCGCAAGGCCTGACCCTTCGAAAGGCGGGCTCAACGCAGTCCGTGGCGTTTGATTACGCGGTACAGGTTGCGTTCGCTCACCCCCATGATCTGGGCCACCTTGGCCCGCTTGCCGTCGTGCCGGTCTAGCAGGAACTCAAGGTAGCGCCGCTCGATATCCTCCAGCGTCGGTTCTCTCTCGAACAGCTGGTTATCACAGGCCTGCGCGGTCAGGCGGCTCGGCAGCGTGAGGTGTTGCGGGCCGATCTCCGGGCTGTTGCCCGAGAGGATAATGGCGCGCTCCATGACGTTGCGCAACTCGCGGATGTTGCCCGGCCAGTCGTAGGCCATCAGGATGTCCAGCGCGGCCGCAGAGGCGGTCTTCTGGATGCGCCGCGAGAAGTCGTGGTTGGCGATGAAGTGTTGTACCAGGGCCGGGATGTCCTCCTTGCGCTCGCGCAACGGCGGCACCTGGATCACGAAGACGCTGAGCCGGTAGTAGAGATCGGCACGAAAGTCGCCATCCTGGCTCATTGCCTCCAGGTCGCGATTGGTCGCCGCCACGATGCGGGTGTTCGCGACCAGGTCCTTGATGCTGCCCAGGCGGCGGAATTGTCCGGTCTCCAGCACCCGCAGCAACTTGGCCTGGATGGCCGGTTCGATTTCGCCGATCTCGTCGAGGAACAGACTGCCGCCCTGGGCGGCCTCGATCAGGCCCTTCTTGCGCCGGTCGGCGCCGGTGAAGGCCCCACGCTCGTGGCCGAATAGTTCGGACTCGAATAGCTTTTCCTGAATTGTGCAGCAGTCGACCGGGACGAAGATACGCTCGTGCCGTTCGCTCAGGTCGTGGATGGCGCGCGCCACCAGTTCCTTGCCCGAGCCGCTCTCACCCTGGATCAGCACAGTGGTGTCGGTGGGCGCCACCGCCTCGATCATCTGCTGCATCCCGGCCAGGGCAGGGCTGTTGCCCACGATGTAACTCGGTTGCGCGGTCTGGGTGCGGCAGTACTGGTGTTCTCGGCGCAGGCGGGCGAGTTCCAGCACCCGGGCGACCGTCATGTTCAGCTCATCCGGGTTGACCGGCTTGACCAGGTATTCCTCGGCGCCCGCGTGCATGGCCTCCACTGCGTCCCGCACCGAGCCATAGGCGGTCAGGACGATGACCGGGGCCTGACGCTGCAACCACTCCAAATGCTCGAGCACGTTGGCATCGGGAAGGCGGGCGTCGGTGAGTACCAGCTGTGGCTCCTGGCGGACGAGGTAGCTCTCCACCTCGGACCAGCGGCCCAGGGTGTCCACCTCGTAGCCCTGGCTCGTGAGCTGCTCGCCCATCAACCGCCCAAGGGGGGCATCGTCCTCGATCAGCAGGACCCGAGCGCTCATGTCTCGCTGTCCTGCGCGCTGTCGGCATCGGAGAACGTCACCACGAAGCGTGCACCGCCCAGCGAAGAGTCTTCGACGCGAATATCGCCACCGTGTCGCTTGACCAGCGAGAGCGTGATGGCCAGCCCGAGGCCGGTGCCCCTGGAGCCGTCCTGCCGGTGACTGAAGAACGGCTCAAAGATGGCCTTCGCCTTCGAAGAAGGCACTCCGGGACCGTCGTCTTCGACCAGAATTCGCACCTGATCTTCCTGCCGGACGGTGGATACCCTGACCCGCCCTTTTCCGGCTGGCGCCGCGTGGAAGGCGTTCTGCACCAGGTTGAACACTGCCATGCGGATTTCGCTGTCGGTGGCGATCACGCGCGGCCGGTTCTCATCGAGGCGCATGTGCAGGCTGACACCCCGTTGCTCCGCCTCGAAGTTGAGCAGCGAGAGGGTTTCTTCCGCTGCGGCGTTGACGTCCACCAGCTCGGAGTGAGAGGGTGGCAGCGCGCTCAGCCGCAACAGTCGGTCATTGACGTCGATGCAGCGATCGATCTCGCGGGAGACCAGTTCCAGGTAGTCCTTGCGACGCTCCTCCGGTATGTCGCCCTCGGACAGCTGGCTCAATGCCATCTGCAGAGAGCTGAGGGGGTTACGGATCTCGTGTGCCACCCCGGCCGCGAGCTGGCCGATGTCGGCCAACTTCTGTTCATGCGAATAATGCACTTCTTCTGCCAGATCGCGAATCGACTCGACAATAAAGCGCTGCTCTCCGCTCGCCGTCTCTATCTGCATGGGGGCCGCATACACCTCCACGTCCAGTTCCCCGCCGTCGCTCGGTCGGTGAATATCGATATAGCGCAGGGCACGGTCGCGCTGCGCCAGCTCGTGTACCGGGCAGGTCACCAGCGTGGGGGGGCAGGGTGCGTCCCGGCCGTGGCTGGAGGCATGGCAGGGCAGCGTCAGGGTGTCGCCGAGAGGTCGCCCCGCCTGGCGGGCGTAGCTGCGGTTGGCGGCGACGACCCGGTACTGGGAGTCGATCACCCGGATGCCATCGGGGATGGCATCGATCAACGCCTGCTGGAACGCCTCCCGCGCCTCGATCTCGTGCATGGCATGCTGCAGATGGCCCGCCATCTCGTTGAAGGTATGGCCCAGCCGGGAGAGTTCATCATGGCCGGCGATATCGACGCGGGTGTCGAGGTCTCCACGGCCGAGGTCCTGGCTTGCGACGTTCAGTTTACGCACCGGGACCAGCACCATGTTGCGCATGAACCACCAGCCGCCGGCCAGGGTGATCAGCAACACCATGGCGCCGCTGCCCATTAGCAACAGGGTGGTGTCGCGCGCCTGGCCGCGCAGCAGCGCCGCATCCTGGTCGACGACGACCATGCCGCGGTGCAGCAAGGGGTCGGGCGAGTGGGGACAGTCATCGCATTGGAAGCGGGCGATCGGCACGATGCTGCGCAGGACCTCTGTTCCCTGCGGTGCGGTGACGAAGCGGCTTTCGGGGCGCGCTTCCGGTGGCAGACGATGGCACACCAGGCAATCGGGGCGCTGTTCGCGGAGGGGGTTGCGACCGATCTCTTGCGGATCCGTGGCATAGCGGATCCGGCCGCTGGCGTCGGCGATCAGGACGTGGCTGATACCGGGCACGCCACCCAGATGCCGGATCATGGCCTGGACCTCGTCGTCCTGCCCCGAGGCCAGGGGTTGTTGCAGGGCCAGGCGAAGCAACTGGCCGAATTGGTGGCCGGCGCGTACCTGGTTGGCCTGGAGCTGCTGCTCGTACATCAGCAGGAACAGGCCCGCAAAGGCGACCAGGCTGGCGAGGATGCCTGCGGCCACGCCCAGCAGGTATTTCTGCGAAAGGTTCAATGGCAGTCGTCGGAAGTATCGGGCCAGCATGGGCTCCCCCGCCATGGCGTGCGGTCGAGCTGACATTTTGGCACCTTCTTTGCGGCCCTGGCTACAACCTGGGTTATTACCGAAGCCCTGATCAATTCGTAACGCTGGTGTTGCGGCGCAAAATCGCCCGCTTCTGCGCTGCGGATCTCCACAATAGCGGGCTGCAAGGTAATCGCGAAGCGAGAGAGGGTCGCCCGGGTTTCCCATGGCATGAGAATTGCTGCTCAGCCAAGGCAACTCGCCGCGAACGATGGCGAGGTCGAAAGCCGGAGAAGGAGCATTTGCATGAACGAAACTTACGCCGAGAGATTTTTCAGAAAGGGTCTGGTGATGGTGCTCGCCGGGTCCGTCCTGACCTTGAGTGCTTGCTCGGGAGAGGACGACAGCGCCAAGCGTGGCGCTGGGACGGATGCCGACGCGGTGGCGAACAAGGTCTTCTCGCCGGCGCCTGAATCACCGTCGACCGGAGGTCAGGAGAAAGGCCCTGTATCGCCCGAGGCCAGAGTTCAGCAACCAGCCGCGCCTGCCGAACAACCCGCAGCTGTCCTGCGCGAGCGCCTCAAGGCCAAGGGTTGGAAAGAGGTGAAGGGCGAGGATGGCAGTATTCTGCTGATGCCGCCCAAATCGCCCTAATCACCTGTGCAGTTGTTCTGCAGGATCCCGTCATCCAATTTGCAGCGGAAGGCGGGATCGCCGGAAAACGCTGCAGATACATGCCCGTAAGCCCCGTTTCGGCCCTTGCGCTGAGCAGTTCATACGTCGCCCAAGGGCCAGCCCCGCCACCCCGCCTTCCGGCACTTCCATAACTGCAGCGCGCAGGGTGGATGACTCGTTCCGGGCCGGCTTGTCCGCCTCCTCGTCAAGGGCCTCGGGCGTGGTCGCGGGCGGTTGCGGCAGGCCGCCACCCGGGCCAGGCTCAAGCGGTCCGATTCCTGGACTGTCACGGTAATCGCGCCTCGGGCCGTGCTGGGTGTTCAAGGTGCCGAGCAGCCCTGTCCGCTACGCGGTCGCCGGGCTGCCTTGCCAACCTCCGACAAACGGAGAGGGGCAATGGCCGGCGAGGCCGATCGGTCCTGCGTGATCCGAATCGACATATGCCGTTCCTCAGGCTCCTTCGGCCGCAATTGGCTCCGGCTCCTGCCATCCTGTCAGTCGAACCTCTGCCAAACTGGCGGGAAATTTCTTGAGACGGAACAAAGGGGTGCGCCGCTGCAGAACGTAATCCTCGTTCAATCAGTCTCTTAGAGCATCGCATCCGGGGTGGCACATGACTTGCGAAGGAGTTGACAGCAAGCCGGCGCGAAGCCCGGCGTCAACTTCGAGGAGTCCTGCACATGACATTTCGTCCCTGGCATTTGTCGATCGCTTCGTTGCTGGCGGCATTGTCCCTGAACGCTACCGCCGCCTATCCGATTGCGGGGGTGCGTCCCTGGGAACGACCCGCCGGTGCCCCGGTGATCACTGAATTCAAGAAGGGCCCCGAGTGGTACCAGCGTGCCCTCACCGGTATCAGCAAGCCCTATCCGGGGAGCCTGCGGTTCCTCGAGGATGAGGGTGCCTGGTACACCCCCTTCAATCACCCGGGAATGCCCGCGCCTTACGACATTCGTGGCTGGCACAAGCATGCCGGGAAGCGGTGACTTCTATTTCGTTGGCCTGATCCCGCTGTAACGGGAGCGTGCCTGCGAGACGCTCGCTTGTCCCTGCGGGCAAGGGAGCAAATCTGTCAGCGGCCGGGGAGCCGCAACAATCAACTGAGGAGAGCAACATGAAACTGAAGCGTTTGGCACTGGCGACTGCCATTTCGACCCTACTGGCAGCCTCCGCCGCATCCGCTTCCGGAATGAGCGGCATGTCGGGCATGCAGGGCATGTCCGGTATGGGCGGCATGTCCGGAATGAGTGGCATGGGCGGTATGTCGGGTATGTCTGGCATGGGCGGCATGTCCGGAATGTCCGGCATGAGCGGCATGTCCGGTTATTTCAAGATCTCGCCGACCGGTGAGATCTTCTTCTATCCGGCCCAGTCCGGCATGAGCGGCATGGGTGGTATGTCCGGAATGTCTGGCATGGGCGGCATGTCCGGAATGTCTGGCATGGGCGGTATGTCCGGAATGTCTGGCATGGGCGGTATGTCCGGAATGGGCG
>JANTHJ010000097.1 GCA_024762475.1 Chromatiales bacterium
GTGAGAAGGAACAGATAGATTGCCGGCCAGCCGAACTGGTACAGGCTGAGGAGGGTGGCGGGCAACAACGCCAGCATGACGAGCCCCATGGTGCGGCCGACGCTGACGCGCTCGTGGGTATAGGGGCCGCCCAGGAGTGGCTGTATGTTCATGCCCCGGCGCCCTCGGAGGATCGTTCGTCAGCGGATGCGGAATCGCCCTGTGGTGCAGCGGCCGCCTCGCGGGCCTTTTTCTCGGCCATTTCCCGCTTGCGCTTTGCCATGGCCTCGCGCTTGGCCTTCTTGATCGCCTCCATCCGTGCGGCGCGCTGTTCGGCCAGGCGCTTGGTCTCCCCCTGCCTGTGCTGGGTACGCTGACGCGCCGCCAGCTCGCCCTTTGCGTGGTTGAAGTACTGCACCAGCGGGATGTGCGACGGACAGACATAGGAGCAGGACCCGCAGGCAATGCAGTCGAGCAGCCCCATGTCCACGGAGGCCTCCAGGCTCCCGGCCCGGATATGCGCGGCCATGCTCAACGGCAACAGTCCGCAGGGGCAGGCCTTGACGCAGCTGGCACAGCGGATGCACGGCATCTCGGCCTGACTCTGCACCTCTTCCTCGCTCAGGGCCAGCAGGCCATTGCTGCCCTTGACCACCGGAACCCGCAGGCTCGGCAGGGGCTGCCCCATCATTGGCCCGCCGCTGATGAGGCGGGCCGGCTCGTCATGGAATCCGCCGCAGAAGCGGACCAATTCGTCCAGCGGGGTGCCGATCAGGGCATGCACGTTGCGTGGCTGGCGGACCGCACTTCCCGAGACAGTGACTACCCGGGAGACCAGCGGTCGCCCGTGACGCAGGGCGTCATTGACCGCGGCGGCGGTAGCCACATTGTGCACCACCACGCCGATGTCGGCGGTCAGCCCGCGCGCAGGTGTCTCCTTGCCGGTGAGCGTCTGTACCAGATGTTTCTCCGAACCCATGGGGTAACGGGTGGGCAGGCCGACGATCCGCAGCTCAGGAAAATCCGCGGCGGCCTCTGTCATTGCCGACTGGGCCTCGGGTTTGTTGTTCTCGATGCCGAACAGGATCCGTTTTACCCCGAGCGCGCGGGCCATCAGCAGCACGCCATCGCGCACGTCCTCGGAACGCTCGCGCATCAGGCGGTCGTCGCAGGTGAGGTAGGGTTCGCACTCGGCGCCGTTGATCACCAGGGTGTGAAGCTCGTAGCGCTTGTGCAGCTTGAGCTTGACCGCGGAGGGAAAGGTGGCCCCGCCCATGCCCACGATGCCGGCCCGGGCGACGCGCTCGGCGACCTGATCGGGATCCAGGGTAAAGGGGTCGGCGACGCCTTCGCAGTCATCGTCCCACTCGTCATATCCGTCGGGCATCAGGGTGATGGTACGAACCGACAGGCCGGAGGGATGGTGTGCGGGGTAGCCGCCAATGCCCATGATACGCCCCGAGGTGGGGGCGTGAACCGGCGCCGAGATCATGCCCTGGCTGCGCGCCAGCAGTTGTCCCTTGCGGACCGTCTCACCGCGGTGCACCAGTGGGGCGGCGGGCGCCCCGATGTGCTGCTGCAGCGGAATGTGCAACAGCCTTGGCATGGGGAGGTTCTCGATCGGCTGCTCCGCGCTCAAGCGCTTGCGATCGTCGGGGTGGACACCCCCGCGGATGCGGAACAAACGCATGTCGGCGAGCCCGCCCATCTCAGGCCGCCTCCTCTGGCAACGGCCAGTACCAGGTCTGCAGGTTGGCCGCCACCGGACGCATCTCAATGCACTCGGTAGGGCAGACCTCGTAACATTTTTCGCAGCCCGTACAGGCATCGGCGAACACCGCGTGGATCATCTTGGGTCCGCCGAGGATCGCATCGGTGGGGCAACGCTTGAAGCATTTGGTACAGCCGACGCAGAGGTTCTCGTGGATGTGCGCGACCCTGGGCGCAGACTCTTCGATACCGGAAAGATCCACGCTCACGCCGAGTTTTGCGGCGAGCGACTCGGCCAGCGCCTTGCCGCCGGGCGGACACAGCGTCACCGGTGCCTCGCCGTTGGCCACCGCCGCCGCGGCCGGCCCGCAGCCGGGGTATCCGCACTGGCCGCACTGGGAGCCCGGCAGCATCTCCTCGATTTCCGCCTCCAGGGGATTGCCATCAACGGCGAAACGTTGCGCCGCGACACCCAGCAGCGCGCCCATGGCAATGCCCAGCAAGGCGATGATCAGAATGGCGCTCAACATCTCTTTACTACCTCTCTTCAGTCAGTGCCTCATTGGCTGGTCAGGCCGGCAAATCCCATAAATGCCAGCGACAGCAGTCCCGCCACCATGAAGGCGATGGGCGAGCCGGCGAAGGCCGCCGGCACCGAAGCCAGCGCCAGGCGTTCCCTGAGTCCGGCGAAGATGACCAACACCAGCGTGAATCCCAGTGCCGAGCCGAATCCATAGAGCAGGCTCTGGATGAGTCCGTTCTGTTCCTGGACGTTCAGCAGTGCCACGCCCAGGACCGCGCAATTGGTGGTGATCAAGGGCAGAAAGATGCCGAGCACCTGGTAGAGGGCGGGTGAGGCCTTGCGAATCACCATCTCCGTGAACTGCACCACCACGGCGATGACCAGGATGAAGGTGAGAATGCGCAGAAAGCCCAGGTCGAGCGGTTCCAGGATGAAATGTTCCAGCAACCAGCTGGCGAAAGCGGCCAGGGTGAGCACGAAGGTGGTGGCCAACCCCATGCCCAATGCCGAGTCGAGCTTGTTGGAAACGCCCATAAAGGGGCACAGTCCAAGGAACTTGACCAACACCACGTTGTTGACCAGGGCGGTGGACAGGATGATCAGCAGGTATTCCATCGATCGGCCTCGACTAGCGGGTTGGCAAGCTCCGTTCAGAAATCGTGCCAATCCGAAAGGGAGGGGGATGGTGATCTCCCCGGCGTCCCCGGATCCCGAAGATGCCGGGAACCCAGGTATTTGAAAATACGGTGGAAAAAGTTCGAGCCGGGCAGCGGTTGTGGGTAAGGCAACAAAAAGCCGCGCGGATTTTCCGCGGAATTGAGGGAAGAAATGTAGGGAATATGACAAAGAGAGTGACGAAAAATGTGGGAGCCCGCACAAGCCTTGTTTCAATCCCTGCAAAACCGACCGTTTCCACAGGGGAACGTCAGGTGGACTTGTTCTTGCATGGGAATTCGCCAAGGTCTCAAGACGACAGCGTGGAGCAGGCATGCCAAACAAGCAGGCGAATGCGGTGAACGACGAGGTCATCGATGCCATCAGCCGGTTTCTGGCGAAACCTCCCGAGGGCACTCCCGTCGAGGTGATCCAGGCCTTTGACCTGTTCGGCGGCAAGCGCTTCCTACCGCCCACGCTGTTCCTCGAGACGGTGGAGCAGGCGCCCGTGGCGATCTCGATTACCGATTCCCACGCACGCATCCTGTATGCCAATGCCGCGTTCGAGCAACTCACCGGCTATTCCCGGGACGAGGTGCTGGGAAAGAACGAGTCGGTCCTCTCGAGCAAGTCCACTCCGCTTGAGGTCTATCAGGATCTCTGGGATACGATTGCCGAGCGTCGGATCTGGCGGGGCACGCTGGTCAATCACCGCAAGGACGGAACCGAGTATCTGGCGGAGCTGACCATCTCGCCGGTTCTGAATCAGGACGGGGCAGTCAGTTACTACCTGGGTATGCATCGCGACATCACCGGGGTCCATGCCCTGCAGCAGCGCCTGGCCTATCAAAAGTCGTTGATCGAGGCGGCGCTCGACGTGGCCCCCATGGTGGTCGCCATGGTGGATGAGGATCGCAAGATCCTGCTGGACAACCATGCCTACAAGGCCCTGCTGGCGGACAGCGGCAGCGAAGAGCCGGCGCAGCTCTTCCTGGGGGCATTGGAGCAGCAGGCCGGCCTCGAACTCGCCGCGGTATGTCATGGCGGTGTGGGTTTCACCAACGTGGAGGTGCGGCTCGATATCAAGGGGCCGCGCTCGCCGCGATGGTTTACCTGCTCCGGCGTGCCGATCCCCGATCTGGACGATGCCGCCAGGAGCTATTTCGAGACAGGGCGCGCAGGGCGGTGTGGGCTGCTGCTGATCGCCAACGAGGTGACCGATAGCCGTCGCCGAATCAACGAGGCACGCCTCAACATGATCCGCGCCAACATGGCCGAGCAGCAGGTGGTCCAGACGATGCGCGAGGCGATCTCGGCGTCGATCTTCAAGATGCAGGCGCCGATCAACATCATCAAGGCGGCCATGTCCATGGCGAAGATCGGTGGGGATTGCGCCAACATGGGACCGGTGTTGAGTCAGGCGCTGGCCGACGGGGAAGAGGCGATCGAAAGCCTTCACCAGGCGTTGCCTGGGCCCAGTGTGGAGCAGACCGCCACCCTGAACCTCAATGAGTTGGTGCAGGATGTCCTGAGGCTGTCCACACAACAGTTTCTCGCCAGCGGTATCGTCATCGACTGGCGGGCGGCCCCGGTGCTGCCGTCGGTGACAGGCAGCCCGAATGCGCTGCGTGGGATGTTGAAATACCTGGTGGACAATGCGGTCCAGGCCGTGACCGAATCGGGCGGGGACTTCCGCGAGATCCGGGTCGAGACACGAACGGAAGACGATCAGGTATTGGTTGTGGTCATGGACAATGGACCGGGGATGCCGGAGTACATGGCACTGAAGGCGTTCGAGCCCTTCTACTGCGGCTGGGAGGACCCGCGCGGCCACGCCGGTATGGGTCTGACCATGGCCCAGGAGGTCGCCATCAACCATGGCGGTGGTATCGAGATCGATTCCGGCTTCGTCGGCGGTTGCCGGGTATTTGCGCGCCTGTCCTGCGCAGGGGGCAGGGAGAACCGCACATGATGGCCCCGCAGGGATTCGCCAACGGGTTCCGCGACGCAGGCTGCCGGGATACCCTGCTCGAGAACGAGCTGCAGACGCTGTACCGGGTGAGTCAGGTGCTCAGTCGCTCGCTGGACTTCAACCAGACACTGAGCGAAGTCCTGCGCGTCATGCACGAGGAGGGTGATTTGCACCACGGGATGATCAGTCTGCGCGACGAGGAGAGTGGTGACCTCCTGGTCACCGCCCTGCATGAAGGCCCGGAGTCCCTCAAGCCCACCCGCTACAAGCCCGGCGAGGGCATCACCGGTGCCATTCTCAAGACATCCGAGCCGCTCATCGTGAAGCGCATTGCGGAGGATCCCCGTTTTCTCGACCGCCTGGGAATCTACGATCAGGAGCTGCCTTTCATCGGTGTGCCGATCGTGATCCGGGGGGGCACGGCGGGCGTGTTGGCGGCGCAACCGGGTGGTGAGGAGACGCAACTGTCGCTCCATGAGCGGTTCCTGCAGATGGTGGCCAACCTGATCGGCCAGAGCGTCCGCCTGGCGCGCCAGGTAGAGGACGCCCAGCAGCAACTGAAGAAGGAACGCGACACCCTGCGGCGCCAGGTTCGTGGAGAGCACGGCTTCTCCAACATGGTTGGCCATTCACGGGTCATGCGTACCGTCTTCGAACAGGTGCGCCAGGTCGCCAAGTGGAATACCACGGTGTTGGTGCGCGGCGAGTCGGGCACCGGCAAGGAGCTGGTGGCGAACGCGATCCACTACAACTCGCCGCGCGCGAACGGCCCCTTCATCAAGCTCAACTGCGCGGCCCTGCCCGACAATCTGTTGGAGTCGGAGCTGTTCGGGCACGAGAAGGGCGCTTTCACCGGTGCCGTAAGCCAGCGCAAGGGGCGCTTCGAGCAGGCCCATGGCGGCACCATCTTCCTGGACGAGATCGGAGAAATCACCCCGGCTTTCCAGGCAAAACTGCTGCGCGTGCTGCAGGAGGGCGAATTCGAACGCGTTGGGGGCACCCGGACGCTGAAGGTCGATGTGCGCGTGGTAGCGGCGACCAACAAGCACTTGGAGAACGCGGTCCAGGAAGGCAAGTTTCGTGAGGATCTCTACTATCGTTTGAACGTCATGCCAATCCAGATGCCACCCTTGCGTGAGCGCCTGGAGGATGTCCCGGACCTGGCGCGCTTCCTGGTGGGCAAGATCGGCAGGTCCCAGGGGCGCGAGGTCACCATCGAGGACGAGGCGCTGCGTCTCCTGATGGGGTATGACTGGCCGGGCAACGTGCGCGAGCTGGAGAACTGCCTGGAGCGCGCCGCGGTGATGAGCCAGGAGGGGGCTATCGGTACACGCGAGATCAACCTCACCGGGATTCAGACCCACGACGAGGGATACAGCGCGCCCGCCAGGTCGGTGGATCTGGACGATCCGGAGCTGGATGAGCGCGAAAGGGTCATTGCGGCCCTGGAGCAGGCCGGTTGGGTTCAGGCCAAGGCGGCGCGCCTGCTGGGTATGACGCCTCGGCAGATCGGTTACCGGATTCAGACGCTGAACATCAAGATGCGGCGTCTTTGAACCCTGCCAGTGGACTATCCGGGTTGAACGCTCATTCGGTGGAAGAGCCGGTGAGCGATCGGCGGTAGGGGATCATCGACGAGCGCGCAAAGCCTCTGTTGGCATACAGTTTCTGGGCCGCTTCATTGTCCGCGTCGGTCAACAGGGTAATGCGGGCACAGCCGTGCCTTTGTGCCACGTCGATTGCGAAATCGAGCAGACGACCACCGATGCCCCTGCCGCGCACCTCGGGCATGACGACCAGGTCTTCCAGCCAGGCGACCGGCGCCCCCAGCGCTGTCGATGTGGTGAACAACAGGATGACCATCCCGACACATTGGCCATTCACACGGGCGGTGAACACCTTGCCTTTGGTGGGGTCCTCCATGATGGTGGTAAGGCCCCGCTCCTGTCGCGAGTGGTCGGGGTGGAATTCTGTCTCCTGTTCGAAAAGGATCGCGAGCAACCCTGCCAGTTCGGCAATGTCGTCTCTTTTCGCGCTGCTGAATTCGAGTTCCATGCCAGGCCCATAATGATGGTTCCGAAAACTGTATTCAAGATTGACTGCCGCAGTGGGTCAAGCGTAACCGCGATGAGGCGACCGCCCTATTCGAGTTCCTGGTGTGGAAAGCGTGTTACCGCGAAGGACGCTAACGATCATGGGGCGAGGCGTGCCACCCAAGAAGACGAAGGACGCCTCGCCCCTGATCGTTCCCTCACCCCATCCCTCTCCCGTAGGCAGCGGGCGAGTCAGAGCGCCTGCGGCGCGTATTCTCATGATCTCGAGGTGCGGGCTTTCCCCTCATCGTCGTTAGGCAGGCGGTGGCTTCTCCATGCGGTTCCACATTGGGCGCCCGCTGCCCCGTGCAAAGACGGGACCTCCCGCTTCGCCTAACGGCTTGTCGCCAATGCGACAAGGGCCGCTTTCGCGGCTGTTTCTTGTCCGACAAGTTGCGATCGCCAGGTATGTTGGATCGTCCTTAACTATCGGATCAAGTTGGAGAAATTGATGTAGGCACGGCGTTTGCACAGGGAAGAGCGACGGGCGGGCGACTTGCCGCTCGTAACTGCACAACATCAAGAGTGGGGAAAGCAACATGGAACTGAAGGTCTTGGGTCAGGATCAGGCGCAGACAGGTGGCGGCTGCAGTTCATCCGGTTGTGGCGGGTCCAGCGATCAGCTGTCGCATTTGCCGGAGGCGATTCGCCAGAAGGTGCAGGATCACCCCTGCTATTCGGAAGAGGCCCACCATCACTTCGCGCGCATGCACGTGGCGGTGGCACCGGCCTGCAACATCCAGTGCCACTACTGCAACCGAAAGTATGACTGCGCCAACGAGTCGCGGCCGGGTGTGGTTTCCGAGCTGCTGAGCCCGGACCAGGCGGTGAAGAAGGTCATGGCCGTAGCCGCCAATATCCCGCAGATGACGGTTTTGGGGATCGCCGGGCCGGGCGATCCGCTGGCCAATCCCGAACGTACCTTCGAGACCTTCCGGCAGCTGACCGAAAAGGCACCGGACATCAAGCTGTGTGTTTCCACCAACGGCCTGTCTCTGCCCGAGCAGGTGGATGAGCTGTGTAAGCACAATATCGACCACGTGACCATCACCATCAACTGCGTTGATCCGGAGGTCGGTGCCAAGATCTATCCGTGGATCTTCTGGAACAACCGCCGCATCAAGGGGAAGAAGGGCGCCAGGATTCTGATCGAGCAGCAGCAGAAGGGCCTCGAGATGCTCACCGAGCGCGGCATCCTGGTGAAGGTCAACTCGGTAATGATTCCCGGTGTCAACGACGAGCACCTCGAAGAAGTGAGCCGGATCGTCAAGGAAAAGGGCGCCTTTCTGCACAACGTCATGCCGCTGATCGCCGAGGCCGAGCACGGCACCTTCTATGGTGTGATGGGCCAGCGCGGGCCCACCCATGAGGAACTGCAGGATCTGCAGGACAAGTGCGCTGGCGACATGAACATGATGCGTCACTGCCGCCAATGCCGGGCCGATGCGGTCGGCATGCTGGGCGAGGACCGGGGCGACGAGTTCACCATGGACAAGGTGGAGGACATGCATATCGACTACGAGGCCGCCATGGAGAAGCGGGCCGAGTATCAGGCGGCGGCGCTGGCCACCCTGGAGGCCCAGCGCAAGAACACGGGCGAGAGCTTCATCGCCCTGTCCTCGATCGGCAAGAAGCAGAACGAGGCGCGCCCGGTGCTGATGGCCGTGGCCACCACCGGTGGCGGCGTGATCAACCAGCACTTCGGTCACGCGAAGGAGTTTCTTATCTACGAGGCCTCGTCGACCGATGTGCGCTTCATCAGCCACCGCAAGGTCGAGCTCTACTGCGAAGGGGGCGACACCTGCGGCGATGGCGAAACTGTTCTGCAGAAGACGATCCGCACCCTCGAAGGCTGCGAGGCGGTGCTCTGCTCCAAGATCGGCTATGAGCCCTGGGAGCAGCTGGAGCAGGCCGGGATCATGCCCAACGGCGAGCATGCCATGGAGACGATCGAGGACGCAGTGGCCGCGGTCTATGCCGAGATGGTCGAGAAGGGTCTGCCCGAAAAGGGCGAGTCGCTGGATGCTGTCCGGATGGGCGCTTGAACACGGGAGACTGACCATGTCCTACGAAATCGTTGAGAGTTGCGTCAACTGTTGGGCCTGTGAGCCGCTGTGCCCGAGC
>JANTHJ010000098.1 GCA_024762475.1 Chromatiales bacterium
CCGGGGAACAGGCCCAGGCCGAACTGCAGCAGCAGCTGAGTACCTACCAGGCCGAGGTCGAGACCCTGCGTGGCGAGCTAGAGCAGGCCGGCCTGCAACGTGACGAACTGCAGTCCCGGCTGGACGAACACAGCTCGGGCCTGGCCGAGGCCGGACAGACCGAGGAATCACTGCGTAGCGCACTGGGCGAGCGCGAGGCCCAGGTCGAAGAACTGAAGACGGCGCTGCAGCAGTCCCAGGAACAGGCCGCGGGCCTGGAGCAGCGTATTGCCGGGCTGGAATCGGCCGGCGAACAGGCCCAGCTGGAATGGCAGGAGCAGCTGAACACCCACCAGGCCGAGGTCGAAGCGCTGCGTGGTGAACTCGAGCAGGCGAGCCGCCAGCGCGACGAACTGCAATCGCAGTTGCAAGAGCACAGCTCGGGCCTGGCCGAGGCCGGACAGACCGAGGAAGCGCTGCGTAGCGCACTGGGCGAGCGCGAGGCCCAGGTCGAAGAACTGAAGACGACGCTGCAGCAGTCTCAGGAGCAGGCCGCGGACCTGGAGCAGCGTATTGCCGGGCTGGAATCGGCCGGCGAGCAGGCCCGGCAAACGCTGCAGCAAGAGCTGAGCGCCCGCCAAGCCGAGGTCGAGGGCCTGCGGGAGGAACTCGCGCAGGCAGGCGAGCAGCGAAATGAGCTGCAGTCGCGGTTGGATGAGCAGGCTTCGGCACTGACCGCCGCGGGCGAGACCGAACAGGCACTGCGCGCCGATCTGGCCGAGCGGGAGGCTGCGCTAGGCCGTCTGGACGAGGCGCTGCAGGCGGCGGCACAGGCCCGAGATGCCGTGCAGGATGAACTCGCGCAGCAGGTGGCCGAGTTCGAGGCCAAGGCTGGGGCCGCACGCGAGCGTGAACAGGCGTTGCAGACACAGGTCGAAGGGCGAGATGCCGAACTTGCGCAGCTGCGTCAGCAGCTCACCGGACTCGAAAAGGTGCAGGACGAGGCGGCGACATTGCGCAGCGATCTTGCCGAGCGCGAGCAGGCCATGGCGAGTACGCAGGCGGAGTTCCAAGCGACTCAGGAGCAGCTGGCGGCGGCCAATGCGCGCCTCGCTGAGCGCGAGGCCGAGTTGGCAATGCTCAACGAACAACTGGAATCGGCCGCCGAATGGAAGGAACAGGCGGAGTTGCTTGGTGCGCATGTGGCCGCCCTCGAAGAAAAGGTCGAATCGGCCAGCTATGCCGAAGAGGTGGCCGAGCATGCCCAGCAGGAACTGGCGCGGTTGAAGGAGCGGCTTGCCGAGCGCGAACAGGCATTGGCGAGGGCGCGCGAAGAGGCGGACGGCCTGCGTGACACGTTGCGTCGCCTGGAAGACCGGCTGGCCGGACAATCGGACACCGATGCCCGTATCCTGGAGCTCGAGGGTGAGCTCGAGCGGATGCAGAAGTCGCTGGGCGCTGCCGATGAGCGGGCCAGGGAACTGGAAGCGAATTATTCCCAGGCGCAGCAGCAGTTGGCGGGCGGAGAGGACCAAGTCGAACAGGTCGCCCGCCTGGAGCACGCGCTGACCGAGGCGCAGGCCGCGCTTGAAGAAAGAAGCGCGACGGCCGATAGTCTAAAGTCAGAACTGAAGGCGTTGCACGAAACGGCGAAGGACTTCGAGCAACAGAGGCAGGAATTGAACGCCGAGCTGGCGGCCCGGGAACAGGAAGTGGGCGAGCTGCGGGCGGTGATGGAAACTTACGTGGAACAGATCACTCAGGCAAAGACGGGAGACGGAGACCGGCTGCAGGCACTGCAGCAGGAGATGGATGTTCTGCGCGAAGAATCGACCCGCGAGATCGCGCAGCTCCGGGAACAGCTCGAGGCCGCCCATATCGCGCTCGAGGTGCACTCGTCGGAGGCCTCTTCCGAGAGCATCGATGCGACGGCGCTGGAGGCGATGCGCCAGGAACTGCACGACGCGCAGCGTGCCCTGGAGGAGCGCCAGCGAGATATCGAGGCTGCAGAGGAAAACCGGCAGCTCATGGAGGACTCCCTGGAGGATGCGAACGCGGAGATGGATCGCCTGCGGCGCGAGATGGACCGCCTCTCGGTCGAGAGCGAAGAGGCGCTGTTCAAGGCGGAAGAGGCGGACAAGGCGCGCACCCATCTACAGGACGAGATTCGGCGTCTGCAGACCGAACTCGAGGATATCAAGGTCAGCGATTTTCGTGACGAGCGCGTACGCGGCGGCAAGATCCCACTCGACATCAACTCGGTCTGGAACGGCAGCTGGACCTCTCGCCTGCTTTCGATCCTCATCGGGGCGGGCCTGGCCTTGGGAGGGCTGGAAGCGCTCTCCTACCTGGCCGGTCGCGGCGAGTTGATCGGCAGCCTCCTGAAGCTGCTCAAGTAGGCCGCCTGCGGGCGTGGCGCGGATTCTTTGCGTGGGTGTGGCCACGCTCGACATCATCAACCAGGTGGCCCGGTACCCGCAGGAAGACAGCGAGGTGCGCGCCCTGACGCAGGCACGGCGCGTGGGTGGCAACGCGGCCAACACCGCCACTGTGCTGGCCCAGTTGGGCGACCAGGCCGCCTGGGCGGGTAATCTGGGTGACCGTCCCGAGGTCGAGCGGATTTGCGGGTATTTCGATCGGTATGGTGTGGACCACGACCTGGCGCAGCGGGTCAACGGTGGGGTGCCGACCTCGTATGTCACCCTTTCCCGGGAGACCGGGAGCCGAACCATCGTGCATTTCCGTGACCTGCCCGAATATCGGGCCGAGCATTTTCTGACGCTGGACCTCGGTCTTTTCGAATGGGTTCATTTCGAGGGGCGGGCGGTATCGGAATTGACCCACATGATGGCGTATGCGCGGGGACGATACGGCCTACCGGTTTCTCTGGAGGTCGAGAAACCGCGCGAGGGCATCGAGGCACTGTTCGAGCATGCGGACCTGCTGTTGTTTTCGGGCGACTACCTACGTGCCCGAGGCGATAGAGAGCCGGCGGGCTTCTTACAGGCATTGCCTCCGGGCGCCGCAGCCACCTGCACGCAGGGCGCCCGCGGTGCCTGGGGACGCGATGCGGAGGGGCACCTGATCCACGCGCCGGCGTGGCGGCCGGCGCGGGTGATCGATACCCTGGGTGCTGGCGATGTCTTCAATGCCGGGATGTTGCATGGACGCTGTCGTGGCTGGTCGATGGCGCAGGCACTGGAACTCGCCAATCGCCTGGCGGGAGAAAAGTGCGGTCGGGAGGGTGTGACCATTGGGTAGCTGGATCGATGCAGGGCGCCTGGAGATGATCGAGGAGCCGGGTGCCCGCGGTTTCGAGTTGCCGGGGACCGAAGGGGTGCCATTCTTCATAGTGCGTAAACAGGGGCGGGTGCATGCCTACCGTAATCGCTGCCCCCATACCGGGGCGCCCCTGGAGTGGCAGCCCCATCAGTTTCTCGACATGGACAACGGCTTCATTCAGTGCGCCATGCACGGCGCCCTGTTTCGGGTGGCCACCGGACTGTGCGTGCGCGGCCCCTGCGTCAATCAGTCGCTCCAGCCCCTGCCGGTCGAGGTGGAGGACGGACGGGTTCGGGTCGACATCGCAGCCCTGTCCGCGGCCCCCTGATCAGCGCTCGCGGGCCTGCCGGGCGACGAATGCCGCGGCCGGTACGTTCAGCAGATCGGGCGGCAGGCGAGCCGGGGTGGTGCCCGCGGACGGAGTCGAGGCGTCTGCGCTTTGCAATGCGAGCGTCGGCTGCAGTGTCCCCGCGGCTTGCCGCGAGTCTCCGGCAGAGCCGCCGCTCCGGACGACCTGGCCTGTGGTCATATCGTATTCAACGATCATCGTTACCTCCCGGTTCAATAGGGAGCCCTCACAGGGAAGAGCCTCTTTACCCCCTGCGGGAACCCCCTCGTGCCCTATTCCTGGTAACGGCATCAGGGCCGCCTTCTTGAGATTGGACCGGACGGTCGGGCCCCTCTCTTTCGCCCTGTGCCCGGAGTCGGCCTGTTCCACCCCGAAGCGGGTGGTTTAAACTGGGCTCCTTCGAGTATCAGTAAGTTACGAAATAGCCATGGAGCTGTCCGCAAATCTCTTTACCGACGCCTGGCTCTGGACATTCGGGCTGGGGCTGCTGCCGCTCTACTGGCTGGCGTGGCGCTGGGCCGATTTCGCGCGCCTGCAACGGGAGGGGGTCTCCAACGCCTATTTCGGGGCCGTCGTGGCGGTGCTGGTGCTATGGCTGCTGCGTACCGAAATCCAGCCGGGTATCGTGTGGCACCTGTCGGGCATGGTGTTCCTTACCCTGGCGTGGGGGTGGTCGCTGGCGCTGTTGGGCGGCGCCGTGGGCCAGGCGGCACTGGCCGTTGCCGGCCTGCACGACTGGCCGTCCGTCCTGCCCACGCTGTGGGTGCTGGTGGTGTTGCCGGCCTCGCTGACCCAGTTGGTCCTCGGCCTGGTGCGCGCCTGGCTGCCAAAGCATTTCTTCATCTATGTGTTCATCAATGCCTTCTTCTGTGGCGCCCTGATGGCGGTGGTCATGGTAACGTCCTCGGTGCTGCTGCTGCTCGCGGCGGGCCATGACTGGGCCAGCCTGCGAGACGGTGTGGTCACCCTGGTGCCCCTGATGCTGTTCCCGGAGGCGTTTCTCAACGGCGCGGTGATCACGGTCCTGGCAGGGTTGCGGCCGGAGTGGGTCTGGTCGTTCCACGACGAGGAATATCTGCGCCGTTGAGCGGGTATTCGGGCAAGAGAGCGATAACATGAGCTGGTGGGGAAAACTGGTCGGCGGCACCCTGGGATTCATGATCGGTGGCCCCTTGGGTGCGATCCTGGGCGTCGCCCTCGGACACAACTTCGACAAAGGGTTGCAGGGCCTGCCGGAGGGCGGATTCGGGAGCGGTGACTTCTCCGCCGATGAGCGTGAACGCATCCAGACCGCTTTCTTTACCGCGACGTTCAGCGTGATGGGTGCCGTCGCCAAGGCGGATGGGCGCGTCTCGCCCGAGGAGATCCATCTTGCCGAGTCGGTGATGACGCAGATGAATCTGCCTCCGCAGATGCGCAAGACGGCGATTCGATTGTTCAACGAGGGCAAGCGCGCCGACTTTCCGCTGGAGGAGGTGATAGGGCAATTTCGCCAGGAGTGCCGACGCCGTACCACCCTGCTGCAGATGTTCCTCGAGATCCAGATCCAGGCCGCGTACGCCGATGGCCGTCTGGAAACCGCCGAGGATGCCCTCTTGCTGCGTATCTGCCGGCTGCTGGGGGTGTCCGAGTTCGAGTACCGACGCCTGGAACGCATGATCGGCGCCCAGTACCAGGCGGCAGGAAAAGGCGGTGCCGGTTATGCGCGGCCCGATACCGGTGAGCCCGGTCTGGAACAGGCCTACCGGATCCTGGGGGTGGAGCCATCTGCGCCAGACGCCGAGGTCAAGCGGGCCTATCGGCGCCTGCTCAGCCAGCATCATCCCGACAAACTGGTCTCCAAGGGCCTGCCCGAAGAGATGATGCAGATGGCCGCGCAGAAGACCCACGAGATCAAACAGGCCTGGGAGCGCATCCGCCGCGAACGCGGGCTCAAATAGGACGCTGATTCCCCCTGCTTGAATAATGTCGTTTCAGCGCCTAAGCTCAGGCGCTGTTTAGGGCGGACAGGAAGCCGGCTCGATCCTTATCTTCACGCGGAGGCACCATCCATGAGCGACGGTTTCGACCCGTTGATCCTCAATATCCTGTATGCCTGCATGGGCGGTTTTCTCACCTTGTTGTTCATGTGGCTGGGATGCAAGGTGTTCAGCCACATCGTCAGTTTTTCCATTCCCGAGCAGCTTTCGAACGGCAACCAGGCGGTGGGCCTGATGATCATGGGCATGTTCATTGGCATAGGGACCGCCATGGGGCTGGTGATCGGCCTGGGATTGAACTGAGGCTCCTGGATGCGCGTCTTGTGGCTGTCCCTCGCCCTCATCCCCGTCCTGGCCTGGGCCAGCAACGACAAACATGTCGATCACAAGCACTGGCCACGGGATTTCGATCACCTGTTCCGCAAATACGCCAAGCACTATTTCGGCCCGCATGTGAACTGGCGCTGGTTCAAGGCGCAGGGCATTGCCGAATCGGGACTCAATCCGCGCGCCAAGAGCCCGGTCGGCGCGGTCGGTATCATGCAAATCATGCCTTCCACATATCGCGAGATTCGCAAGAAGAATCCCCTGATAAAGGATATCCGCGACCCGCGCTGGAATATCGCGGCCGGCATCTTCTACGACCGACAGCTGTATCGGAAGTGGAAGCGCAGGACGTCCCTCAATACCGGGGATCGGTTGAAGTTCACCTTCGCCAGCTACAACGCCGGTTACGGACGGATTCTCCGCTCCTACAGCCGGGCAGTGAAACACAAGCAACGGGTGCGACGCTGGCAGCACGTTGCACCCTTTGCGCCACCGGAAACGCGGGCCTATGTGGCGCGCATCCAGCGTCTGGTGGCCCTGGCTCCCTGACGCGCGCTGCTTGCCGGACAAATGGCTGAGCGGGCAGGCCGGCCGGGTACTCGGTCGCGCCTGCTCGGTGTCGGTCAGCTCATCAATACCAGTAGGGTGGACGCGGTGCCGGCGGAACCTGCCGCGGATAGCGCGGCGGTGCCGCATACTGGGGTGGAGGTGCCGGCATCTGCCGAGACGGGGACGACCATTCGGGACGCGCCGGGGCCGGAGGCCAGGGGTTGGGGCCTGCCGGAGGGTAGGGGGCCTTGGCCCAGGGGGCCGGCTGCTGCATGGGCGGGCGGTCGAATGACGGGCGTGGTCGACGCTGCGCCTCGCGTTGTGCGCGCAGCTGTTGCAGGCGTTGTGCCCGGGCCCGGCGCTCCGCCATGTAGCGATCGAAACGCCGGCGCATCTGTTCGCGATAACTGCGTTGTGCCGGACTCATTCCAGGTTTCTCCGTCGTAGCGGCCTGCGCCTCCGTCGCGGCCTGCTCGATGGTCTCCCGATGCTTCTGGATCAGCGTCGGCATCGGCGAGGTGGTCTTTTCCGGCGATGCGGTTGCCTGGACCTGTTCGGTTGCCTGGGGTGCCACGGTGGGGGGCGCTGCCGCCGCGGCCTGGGGCGAGGGCGCTTCCCCGGCTGCTGCAGTTGCAGTTGCAGCTTCGGCCGGCTCGGGCGTATTTTTTGCGACAGTGGCCGGGGCTGTGGTCGGGGCCTGGCCCTCCGTGCCACTGGCTGCCGGGGCGGGCTGCAGGCGGCTGACCGACTTCGGTGTGCTGGGCTGGCCGGCCGCCCAAGGTGGCGTGGCCGGCATCAGATAGCCGTGCTGGCGGGCGCGCTCGCGCAGCATGTTCCAGGTGCGGTTACGGTATTCTTCGCGTTCCTTGCCCTTCAGGGTGGCCATGGCCTGGTTATGTCGCGCGATCTCGGCCTGGTCCATGATCATGAAACCCTGCTCAGCCATCGCGGTGGCGGCCAGCAGCGGCAGGGTGAAGCTCAATAGGGTGCGTAGTTTCATGGGCGAATCCTTGGCTGGTTTGGGAGTCCTGTTCTGCTGATTCTAGCAAGCCTCCGCTCCAATGTGCCCAAGCTTCGATATTCTGGTCGCAATGTTGCGATGGCCGAACGGTGACTCCCGTATATCTCGATGTCGATCGCTCCCGGCGATCCAGTGCGTTCAGGGCGGGACCATGGTTCCGCCCCTTTTTTGTGGCTGCTAGAATGCGGCAATTTCCCAACGGGCCGACCGAGGCATGGCAGAAAAACTAGAGCAGGTGGCGATCGCCGACCTGATGCAGCGCAGCGGCGTCGTCTTCGGCACCAGCGGGGCACGAGGACTGGCACAATGCATGACCGACCGGGTCTGCTACGCCTATACCACAGCCTTTTTGCAACACCTGGAGAAGCAATCGCTCATCCGTCCGGGAGACGAGGTGTTGGTGGCCGGCGATTTCCGTCCGAGTACGCCGCGGATCATGGCGGCCTGCTTCCGCGCGGTGCAGGACATGGGCTACCGCGCGGTCAATGGCGGCGCGGTCCCCTCCCCGGCGGTGGCCAACCTGGGCCTGCGGCGTGGCATTGCCAGCCTGATGGTCACCGGCAGCCACATTCCTGACGATCGCAACGGGATCAAGTTCAACCGCCCCGATGGTGAGATCCTCAAGCCCGACGAGGCGGCCATTCGCGAGCAGTCGGTGATGCTGCCCCGCAACCTGTTCGACGACAACGGCATGGCCCAGGACCCGTTCGCCCTGCCGTCGGTGGACAGCGCCGCCCAGCGCGCCTATGTGAGCCGGTACCTCGACTACCTGCCGCCCGATGCCCTGTCCGGGGCGCGGGTGTTGCTGTACGAGCATTCTTCGGTGGCGTCCGAGGTGCTGGGTCAGGTCCTCGAGGGCCTCGGCGCCCAGGTCGAGCCGATTGGACACTCCGAAACCTTTGTCCCGGTGGATACCGAGGCGGTGCGCAGCGAGGACGTCGCCTTGGGCCGCCAGTGGGCCGCCGAGCGGCAGTTCGACATGATTGTTTCGACCGACGGGGATGGGGATCGGCCCCTCATCGGTGACGAGCGAGGCGAGTGGCTGCGGGGGGACGTGCTGGGGGTGCTGACGGCCCATTATCTGCAAGCCGATGCGGTCGTCACGCCGGTCAGCAGCAACACCGTACTGGAGTGCAGCGGCTGGTTCGATCGGACCCTGCGCACCCGCATCGGCTCGCCTTTTGTGATCGAGGGTATGCGCCAGCTGGCCGAGGAGGGCGCGGCCAACGTGGTGGGGTACGAGGCGAATGGCGGCTTCCTCACCTGGCACGATATTGAGCGTCGCGGCCGGACCCTGCCGGCCCTGCCCACGCGGGATGCCGCCATCGTGGCCCTCGCGGCACTCATGCTGGCGCGGCGACAGGGCCAGACCCTCTCCGAGCTGGTTGCAAGCCTGCCGTCCCGCCATACCGCCAGCGATCGCCTCAAGGCCTTTCCCTCACAGCTGAGTCAGGCAAGAGTTGCGGAGCTGGCGGAGGGTGGATCGGCACTGATCGAGCAGACCTTTGCCGGTCTGGCGCTGGGGCCGCTGCGCGAGATCGATCAGACCGACGGGCT
>JANTHJ010000099.1 GCA_024762475.1 Chromatiales bacterium
AATCGCCCATTTCCGCGTTGCGAATCTTCGCAATAGCTAGCTATTACGTGCGATCCGCGCCTTGAACTGGACGATTCTTCGCCGCAATCTGCTCGCGTCAGAATTAATCAGAGCTTCCCTAAGGAAAATCTGATTAATCCCTCCCCCCGCCTGCGGGGGGAGGTTAGGAGGGGGGCAAGCCGTTGTTTGGGCTCCCCCTCCTGGCCTCCCCCGCAAGTGCGGGAGGTGAAAAATCGAATTTTTCAGACCTTCCCTAACAGACTCAGACCGTGCTGTGTCACGCAGCTGAGAGGGGAGAATAGTCATATCCCTTATTAATCACGCGGATGCCTCCGGGCATAATGCCCCGCTGACACGACCTTCATTGCCATACTTGGTGGGGACAGGCAGCGAGTCTCGATGCGTCGCCATGGCCATCCGCCGGTCCGTTGTTAGTCGATAAAAAGAAGGGGACAGTGGGCCGGAGGCCGGGATCTGAATGAGCACGCGCTTTGCTGCACAACCAACGACACAGTCCTTATTGAGGGTTTTGATCGTGGATGATCACCCGGTGGTCCGCGATGGCTACCGCTGTCTGCTCGAGAACACGGGTGAGATACGGGTGGTGGCCGAAGCAGGTGATGGCGAGCAGGCCTACAAGGCCTACAAGTCCCATGAACCGGATGTAACCATCATGGATCTGTGCCTGCCGGGGGCGAGTGGCCTGGATACCATTCACCGTATCGTTCGGCGCGATCCAGAGGCCCGCGTCATGGTTTTTTCCATGCATGAGAGCGCCGTTTACCAGCGAAGGTCGATAGAGGCAGGCGCGGTTGGCTATGTCTGTAAACGTAGCCCACCGGACGTCATGCTGGAGGCGGTACGCGAGGTGTCTAAGGGAGGCCGGTTTTTCGCTTTGGGCGACGGGGAAGGCGCCGCTCTCGATAACGATCAACTCGCACTGCAAAGCCTAACCCTACGTGAGTTCGAGGTGTTCCGCCTCCTCGCACTAGGCCGGTCGGTACAGGGCATCGCCGGGTTACTCAATATCAGTCACAACACCGCGGGGGTGCACCAGACCCGTATCATGAAAAAACTTGGCCTGGAAAACGCGGCGCAACTGACCCGCATGGCCATCCGTAACGATGTGGTCAAGGCTTAGGGAAGCTCTGATCAATTCGTAACACGGCATCTTGCGGCGCTAAATCGCCCATTTCCGCGTTGCGAATCTTCGCAATAGCTAGCTATTGCGTGCGAACCGCGCCTTGAACTGGACGATTTTTCGCCGCAATCTGCTCGCGCCAGAATTAATCAGAGCTTCCTTAAATCGGGTGCCCCCCATAAAACTACGACTTTTCGTTATGCCAAAGACGGTTCCTCTGCCCTTAAATCCATTCCAGCAACAGTGATGATTTTAATCCGGCGCTGAGCGCGACCAAGCGCCGTCGATCGAAGGGGGTCATGGATGTGTGAGGAATCTTCGGGCTTGCCGCCAGGAGGTGTCGGCCCGGAGCAGAACTCAACCGGGGATTGTCGAGCCGACGTCTGTTCGCGCTTTTTTGAGTTCCTGGAGCAGCTTCCAGGTGCGTTCTGCATTATCGACGACGGTCTCTTGCGCTATGTCAACCCGCCGGCTGCCGCCCTTCTCGGGGTTGATTCGGCCGGTTGCGCGACGAATCGGCCATTCAGCGAATATGCCCTGTCCGACGATGCGACTGCCCTCACCGAGTGGCTCGAAGCGCCATCTTTCGCAGAACGGACCATCCGCTTCCGTACCCGGATTGATGACGATGTCGTTCGCCGGATAGCTCTGACGGTAATGGATCCTGTCCGAACCGCCGCATTCACGCGCGGCCTTTGCGCTAGCCTCACCGAACTCCCGGAGGACGATGTGCTTTTGCATCATGTGCGTTTGAAGGCCTCTGTATTCGACAACAGCCTCGAAGGGGTGATCATCTGCGATGATGATCTTCGCATGCTGATGGTAAACCCCGCCTTCAGCGCCATTACCGGTTATAGCGAACACGAGGTGCTGGGGAAGAAGCCCGGCGTTCTCAGTTCCGGACGCCATGGGCCACATTTCTACCGCGAGATGTGGGAGATTCTGGAAACCTCTGGGCATTGGGAGGGCGAGATCTGGAACAAGCGGAAGACGGGCGAGATCTATCCCGAGTATCTCAGCATCACCGCGCTACACGACGCTGAGGGCATCCCGAAACACTATCTCGGCGTGTTTACGGATATCAGCCATCGCAAATTGTCCGATGACCAGATCCATCGCCTCGTTCACTACGACACTCTGACCAACCTGCCGAACCGAGAGCTGTTCAGGCAGCAGCTTAGGAACCGCATCGTTCGCGCTGGAAGGCGAAACAGCAAGTTTGTCGTGATCTTCATCGACGTGGATCGATTCAAGGCGATCAATGACACCCTCGGTCATCGCGAAGGCGATAAGGTTCTGCAGATGATTGCGCACCGCCTGGAAAATGGTCTGAGGAACAGGGATGGCGCCCGACCGCACGACATCGTGGCACGCCTCAGCGGAGATGAATTTGCGGTGATCATGGACGATCTGAGGTCCAGAGAAGATGTGGCACTGGTGGTGGACAAGATTCTGGAAAAGATAAGGGAGCCCATAGCGCTGGGAGAATACACGCTGCGTGCGGAAGCGAGTGCAGGCATTTCGGTCTATCCCGATGATGCGGACAACGTCGATGATCTGTTGCGCAATTCAGATCTGGCCATGTACGACGCCAAGCAACATGGCCGGGGCTGTTATCGCCGCTTTACCCCGTTGCTGCGGACTCGGGCACGCGACCATCTGAAAATGTTGGACGCACTGCACCAGTCCCTTTACGACGACCAGCTCGACGTGGTCTATCAGCCCCAAATAGCCGGTGCCAATGGCCTGATTCGCGGGGTAGAGGCCCTGTTGAGATGGAGCCATCCGGATTTGGGAAACGTGCCGCCTGCTCAGTTCGTCCCGCTTCTCGAACAGGAAGGAGAAATTCAGCGTGTTGGCTTGTGGGTGATCGAAAAGTCCTGTCGGCAGATGATGGAGTGGAAAAAGTGCTCGAAGCTACCGATCAGGCTCGCCGTCAACCTTTCCCTCTCCCAACTCAGAAACCCGGAATTTACCGACCAGATAACAGGGGTATTGGAGCAAAGCGGCATGCCGCCAACCTGTCTGGAGGTCGAGTTGACCGAATCGGTTGCCATGGAGGACGTGGAACTCACGCAGCGCGTGCTAGGGCATCTGAAGGAAATGGGGATTCGCATCAGCATCGACGACTTCGGCACTGGCTATTCGTCACTGAGTTACCTGCAGTATCTCAACGTCGATGCCCTCAAGATTGATCACAGTTTCATCCGGAGATGTCTGGAAAATCGCAGTGACGAGCTTATCGTTCGGTCGATCGTGGCATTGGCCCACAGCATCAACCTTGAAGTCGTCGCCGAAGGCGTGGAGACTGACGCACAGCGCGGGTTCTTGAGCGAGCTCGGCGTCGAATTGCTGCAGGGTTTCCTTTTCAGCAGGCCCGTTGGTGCCCTGGAAATAATGGATACGTTGCGCCAACATGGAGAGAAGGCGGTCTCGGCGTCTTCCGACTCCCGCATCGAAACACAGTAACTCCCAACTGCGGCTTTCCGAGAGTCCGGCGCAGCCGCATCGCGGCTATGATTGGGTGACCTGGTATCGGTTACCTGGGCCCGAGAAAGGATGATGAAACCGGCGGTCTATCTGGGCGATGAACTGGGGCGTTATCACTTTGGCGCCGAACATCCTTTCGGACCTCTGCGCTATCCGGCTTTCATGGAGGCTTTTCAGGCGCGCGGCCTCGATCGGCGCTGTCGGGCGCGGCCTCCGGTCCAAGCGCCGCCGGCAACGCTCGAGCGTTTTCATACGGCCGCTTATGTCCAACGGGTGCGCGAGGCCTCGGCGACCGGCCGGGGTTATCTCGACTATGGCGATACGCCGGCGGTGCCCGGAATCTACGAGGCCGCGGCCTTCGTGGTCGGCTCGGTGGTGGACGCGCTGGACACCATGCTGGCCGGCGAGCTGGCGCGGGCCTTCGTGCCCATCGCCGGTCTTCACCATGCGCGGCGCGATCGTGCAGCGGGGTTTTGCGTCTTCAATGACTGCGGGGTCGCGATCGAGACCGCCCTGGCAACCCCGGGTATCGAACGAGTCGCCTATGTCGACATCGACGCCCATCATGGCGACGGCGTCTTCTATGCCTTCGAGGCCGATCCCCGGGTGATCATCGCCGACACCCATCAGGACGGTAGCACTCTCTATCCGGGTACCGGCGATGCCGATGAAATCGGCCGAGGTGAGGCGGAAGGCACCAAGCTGAACATTCCCTTGCCGCCGGGCGCAAGCGATGAGGACTTCTTCGCCGCCTGGCCCCGGATCGAGGCGCACCTGGAGCGATTCGCCCCGCAGTTGATGCTGTTCCAATGCGGCGTGGACTCGCTGGCGGGTGATCCCATCACCGCCCTGCGCCTGAGCGAACAGGTCCATGCCCATGCGGCCGCGCGTCTGCGAGGCCTTGCGGATCGATTCTGCGATGGTCGATTACTCGCCATGGGCGGGGGCGGATACGATCTGAACAACACCCAGCGGGGCTGGTGTGCGGTGGTGGAGGCGTTGATCTGAAGCGGAATGTGATCGACTGCCGTGACTGTTCAATCCTTGGATCGGACATGCTCGAGGAGTTCGATTGACATGCGGTATCCGACCTCTGCCATTGCCTGCACTATCTGTGCGGCGTCGTCGATCAACCCTTTTTGCTCGGCAGTCCAAAGCAGACGAACTGTGCCCGCAATGGCAATTCCCCGGAAGAGGGCATAGCGTCTCGCCAAGCGATCGTCCACGACCAGCAGGCTTCCGGGTTCCTCCAGGGCCAGCCAGATCCCCTCTGTTTCTCCGGGTCCAAGGCTGGGCGAGATCGGCGCGCATTCTGACTGGGGCGCATGAACGTGAAGCCAGGTCTGGTGCAGCGCGGTTTCGATGCGGTCCTTGTCCGCACCCGCTCCAGCCAAGCACTCGCTGCGCACCGCGGGGGAATCCACACCTCGCCGAACAAACGGCGCATCAGGTCCAGGTGATCGATGCACGCAAGGGCGATCAGTGGCCCGGCGTCACAAATTACTGGTCCAGCCATGGAGACAGATCCGTGGTCTCTCGGTCTGTCGTTTCGTCGCTGCGGACCAGCTCGATTCCCAGTTCACCAAGGTACCGCACAAGATCGGAAAGCGTCATGTGACTCAGCCGACAGGCAGCGCCAAGGGAAAGGACCCCTTCCTTGAATAGCGCGGCAGCCAGTGCGGGACGTGCGGAGGCCTCTCCTTCGGTGATCGAGGCGTCCAGATTCACGATCAGCGCCGTGGGCTCGTTGTCTTTCAGGACGAGCACCGGCTCTTCCTTCGCATGGCGAAGCGCCGCGGACGGGTTCTTTTTTAGGTTGCGGACATTGGTGGCGTGCACGGAGGCCTCCGAGTGGTGGCTATGGAGCGTGGACTACGCAGTGTAGGCTGCGGCCGTTGAGCCGTTTGTGTCAAGAACGAAAAAACGGGGACGGGCCCCACTCGTTGAAAACGGTACAGGCTGGATTTGGCCCCTCGGAACCAATCGGCTGCCGTGCGCGGTGGTGGGTTTCGCGGTGCTCAACCTCACCCTACGAGAGATCGCCCTGAGGGACCTCTCAAACGAACAGGAAGGGGGTCTGTTGTTGTCTTTCTTCTTTTTGCGGTCCTTCGCGTCCTTTGCGGTTAGAGGGTTCTCCCACTGAGCTTGAGCCCGGAACCTACGCGCAGCAGACATCCCGCGACGCCTCGTGGGTCACTTGCGAAACAACCACGCCAGCACGGTCAGCACCAGGCTGATCAGGATCATGGTGGTGATCGGGAAATAGAACACGAAGTTCTCGCGCTCTATCGCGATGTCACCGGGCAGGCGGCCGAAGGGCAGGTGCTTCAGCCAGGGCCAGAGCAGCCCCAGAGCCAGCAGGACGATGCCGGCAATGATCAGGAGTTTCTGCATTCGTTCAGGGTCTGTTGCGAAGATGCACAACGCTCAATTGAGACATCTGCGTCACGGTCGGGTTCAGAGTGACGCACATCCAAG
Organism: Chromatiales bacterium; assembly: GCA_024762475.1. Classification (GTDB taxonomy): domain Bacteria; phylum Pseudomonadota; class Gammaproteobacteria; order Chromatiales; family Chromatiaceae; genus MONJU. The sequence continues at coordinate 6,110 of JANTHJ010000099.1, forward strand.
GTTCATATTGGTGGTTGGTTTTCGCAAATAGACGCCATGGCCTCGGTTACTTGCCTCGCCAGCTGGGGCAAATCCCTCTCCGCTGTCCTCCAAACCATGTTCAGGTCGACCTTGAAATAGCCGTGCGACAGGACGTTTCGCATGCCGTAAGCCGCCTTGAGTGGGAAGTCCGGATGCATGGTCGCAAAGTCAGGGAAGTGGCGCTGTATGTTGCCAGCCGCCTCGCCAATGATCTCCAGATTCCGGATCACGGCATCCTGCTTCTCCTCGTTTGCGAGGAAGCCGGCGTGGTCAATCTCCTCGAGATAGCGTTGAATGCGATCAATCGCCTGCTGGATGTGCTCGAGGTAGTCTCTCAGGGCCAGTTCGTCCCGACGACTCATACCGCCTGCGCCTCGTTCAGCACCTCCGTCTTCCACCTGTCAGGCAACGACGCCGGGGTCAGGACATCGACCTCCACACCAAGAAGTTCGGTCAATTCCGAGCGAATGGCGCCGATGTCGAAGAGTGATGTCTCTTCGGTGGTGTCGACCAGAATATCCAGATCGCTGTTATGCGTGTCCTGACCGTGCAGGACCGAACCGAAGATGCGCGGGTTCCTGGCGTGGTGACGCTCCACGATTTGTCGTATGGCATCGCGATGCTGTCGATAGGCAATCGATGGCCTCATTGAGATTCCTGCCCTGGCGAGGATTATTCGATTCTTAGGATAGCATTCACTTGCCAGCCGTCATGCTGCACTGCCACGCCAGCAAGGTACTGCTGGCAATGATCAGGAGTTTCTGCATTCGTTCAGGGTCTGTTGCAATCGTTCCACCGCCAGATCCAAGGTCTCGGTACGGGTGTAGAAATGGGGCGAGAAGCGCAGATTTCCACCCCGCAGGGCGCAGATCACGCCCGATGCCATCAGCTGCCGATAGATCGTTTCCAGATCCACCCCCTCGATCCGGAACGAGAGGATGCCCGCATGTTGCGCGGCGGGCTCGGGGGTGACGAAGGACAGTCCCGGGATCGCAGACAGCTCGCCGCGCAGATAGCCGACATTGCCGCACAGGTGGCGCTCGATCTCGTCCATGCCGATCTCCTGCAGCAATGACAGACTCGCTTCCAGGGCATGGATGCCCAGCATGTTGGGACTGCCGCACTCGAAGCGGCGTGCGCTCCGCGCCGGTTGCCAGGGGCCGGGGTCGTAGTCGCCGGCCTGCTCGCGCATTGCCCAGCCGAACTCGATCAGCTTCATGCGATCGCGGATCGCCGGGTTGACATAGAACAGCCCCAGTCCCTCGGGACCGAGCATCCACTTGTGACCGTCGGCCACGACGAAGTCGGCCGGGATCTGTTGCAGATCGAAGGGCAGGGCGCCGAGCGACTGAATGGCGTCGACGCACAGCAACACACCCCGTTCGCGACAGGCGCCGGCCAGGCGGGCGAGGTCCAGTCGCAGGCCGGCGGCGAAGTGAACGCTGCTGACCGCGAGCAGGCGGGTATGGTCGTTGAAGCGATCGATCAGGGCCTGCTCCGGATCCCCGGCGAAGTGGATGTCGACCGCCTCGAACGCCACACCCTGCTCGCCCAGCGCCTCCCAGACCACCCGGTTGGAGGGAAAATCGTCGGCGATCCCGATGATCTGGTCACCGGCTTGCCAATCCAGCCCCGCGGCGACAAACGACAACCCCTCCGAGGTGTTCTTGACCAAGGCGATGTCCTCGGGGGAGGGGGCACCGACCAGCCAGGCCAGACGCTCGCGCAGGCGCTGTTCGGTCTCCATCCAGCGCGGATAGTCCTGCGCGCCGCGGGTCATGTTCTGGTAGGCGAAGCGCTCGACCGCCTGGGCGGTTCGGCGCGGCCAGGGCGCCACAGCGGCGTGGTTGAGATAGCAGATATCAGGATCGAGGGGAAACTCGGCGGGGAAGTAGTGCATATCGGAAAGGTCGGCGGCGGGCGTTGGCGAAGGGGTCGAAAAGCGTGACAGATTTTGCCGCCCTGCGCTATAGTTAACGAACGTTCATTCATCCTCGGAAAGGCCGATATGGCTGCGGCGCAAATCGACGACACACGGTCCCGCCTGCTGGAGACGGCAATCGCCCTGTTCAGCGAGCGCGGATACAACGGGGTTTCCATGCGCGACCTGGCCGCTGCGATGGGGATGTCGGCCGCCGCGCTGTACAACCATTACCCGAACAAGCGTGCGCTCTACCAGGCGGCGGTGGAGGCGGCCTTCGAAGGCAAGGCCCAGCGCCTGCTCGATGCCCTGGCAGAGGGGAAAGTGCCGCGTCAGCGCCTGCATGATTTCATGTATGCAGCGGTCAGCGAGATGAGCCGTACGCCGGAATTCACCCGCTTCATCAATCGGGAGCTGCTTGACGGGGATGCCGAACGCCTGGCGTACCTGGGGGAGAACGTCTTTGCCCGGGTGCAGGGTCCGTTCATGGCGTTGCTGGATACGCTGCGGCCGGGCTGCGACGCCTTCCTGATCTCCGAAATGCTGTTCGGCATGCTCAAGCAGCACTACGACCTGGCCTCGTTGCACCATCACCTGGCAGGCGTCGGTGACACACAGCGCCCACCGACCCGGATCGCCGAACAGGCCCTCGCCATCGTCGAACCCTATTTGTGCGGAGAAGCCTCGTGACTCGAATCCTTGTGACGGTCCTGCTCATGCTATCGACCGCTATGGGAACGATCAGCCCCGTTCTCGCGGAAGAGGACA
>JANTHJ010000100.1 GCA_024762475.1 Chromatiales bacterium
TGTTTCGATCTGGCGGTGAAGACCTTCGAGCATACCGCACGCTATGACGGCGCCATCGCCAATTACCTGGGCGCCATCGGCCCGGAGGGCATGCGCGAGGACTTCGGGCGCACCATCAACCTGCAGTTCCGCAAGATCCAGGCCATGCGCTATGGCGAGAACCCGCATCAGAAGGCGGCCTTCTACGTGCAAGACGACATCGAGGAGTCGAGCGTTGCCACCGCCCACCAGCTGCAGGGCAAGGAACTCTCGTACAACAACATCGCCGACACCGATGCCGCCCTCGAATGCGTCAAGCAGTTCGACGAGGGACCCGCCTGCGTGATCGTCAAGCACGCCAATCCCTGTGGCGTGGCGCTGGGCGACTCCCTGCTGGAGGCCTACGACCGCGCCTATGCCACCGACCCCGAATCGGCCTTTGGCGGCATCATCGCGGTCAATCAGGAACTCGACGGCCAGACGGCCCAGGCGATCGTCGACCGCCAGTTCGTGGAGGTCATCATCGCCCCCACGGTCTCGGCCGAGGCGATCGAGGCGGTCAGCGCCAAGAAGAATGTGCGTCTGCTCGCCTGCGGCGAATGGGCGGCCGAGGCCCTGCACCGGCTCGACTTCAAGCGCGTCAACGGTGGCCTGCTGGTGCAGGACGCCGACCTGCAGCTGCTGAACAAGACCGAGGTGGTGACCGAGCGCCAACCCACCGAGGAAGAGATGCGCGACCTGCTGTTCAGCTGGCGGGTCGCCAAGTTCGTCAAGTCCAACGCCATCGTCTATGCACGCAATGGCATGACGGTTGGCGTGGGTGCCGGACAGATGAGCCGGGTCAACTCGGCGCGCATCGCCGCCATCAAGGCAGAACAGGCGGGCCTCGAGGTGAAGGGCTCGGTGATGGCCTCCGACGCCTTCTTCCCCTTCCGCGACGGCATCGACAACGCCGCCCAGGCCGGCATCGCCGCGGTCATTCAACCCGGCGGCTCGATGCGCGATGAGGAGGTCATTGCCGCGGCCAACGAGCACGGCATGGCGATGGTCTTCACCGGCATGCGCCACTTCCGCCACTGATCGAGGCAAGTGAGGATGAAACTCAAGTCATGGCTGCTCGCCGCCCTGCTGATCAGTGCCCAGGCAGGTGCGATCGAATTCCCGCTGGAGGTGATCGAATCGATCGACAACACCCGGGTCGTGGCGTTCATCAGCCAAAAGGATATCGATGCGGCCGGCACCTGGGAGCCGCTGCGCTCGCCGCCGCCGGTGGCCCTCGCCCAAGCGCTCGATGCCGTGCTGGCTGCGCTCAGCCAACACGGGGTGGCTGCCGAATCGATCCGCCTGGCCTCTGCCGAGCTCAAGGAGTTTCCGCACCAGCCGGGTCATTGGCACTATCTGGTACGGCTGAAGAAGACCAGCGGCAAACCCCATCCCCGCTTCTATGTGGTCCTGATGAATGGCAAGGTCATCCCTGCCGCCATGGAGCCCGAGGCGTACAAGTAGCCTGCACGAGATGGCGGTAGTGGTTCGCCTGCTGGCCCTCTGGGCTCTCGGCCTGCTCTCATGCCTGCCAGGCGTGAGTCTGTCCGATGTGGTCAAGCCCGCGCTGGTGGAGATCAGCGTCTATGCCGATGGCCACTACGAGATCGAATTGCGGGCCAGCATCGAGGCCCTGCTCACCGGCATCAACGCGCGCTACAAGAATACCCAGGAGGCACCCAACGCCGAGGAATACGATGACCTGCGCGGATTGCCGCCCGCGGCATTGCGCAAGGCCTTCGTCCCCTTCGAACCGACCCTGCTGCGCCTGACCGCGCTGCGCTTCGATGGGCAGCAGGTCGTGCCCAGGATCACAGAGGTGAAGATTCCGCCACGCGGCTATACCAAGATCCCGCGTATCAGCGTCATCCGCCTGGTCGGAACCTACCCCGAGGGAGCCAAGTCGCTCAGCTGGTACTATCCCGCGCGCTTCGGCGACCACGCGGTGCGGGTGCGGCAGGTGGACCGTCAGACCCAGGAATATCACTGGTCGGACTGGCAGTGGATCCGGGATGACTCGGTGAGCAGGCCCTTCTCCATCACCGAGGTGGCGAATCGCCGCGGCCTGGCCGAGGTGGTCAAGGAATATATCGAGGCAGGGTTCAATCACATCCTCCCACGCGGCCTGGACCACATTCTGTTCATCCTCGGCCTGTACCTGTTCGCCGCGCGGATTCGTCCCCTGCTGTGGCAGGTGACCATGTTCACCTTGGCCCATACGATTACGCTGGGGCTCGCGGTCTATGGCTGGCTGCAGCTGCCCGAGGCGGTGGTGCAACCCCTGATCGCCCTCTCGATCGCCTACGTGGGCGTCGAGAACATCTGGCACCGGCGCCTGCAGAAAAGCCGCCTCGCACTGGTGTTCGGCTTCGGCCTGCTGCACGGGATCGGTTTCGCCAGCATGCTGGAGGAGTTCGGCATGCCCAAGGATGCCTTCGCCACCGCCCTGGTGAGCTTCAATGTGGGTGTGGAACTGGGCCAGCTCGCCATCATCGCCGTGGCCTGGGCCCTCACCGGCCTGTGGTTCGGACGCCGGGAGTGGTACCGGGATCTGGTGGTGGTCCCGCTCTCCCTATTGATCAGCGTGGTCGCGCTGTATTGGTTCTGGGACCGACTGGAGTGGGATGCACTGCGCGCCGTGGTCAGCTGAGCGGCATCCATTCTGCCCGGTCATGTTCGACCCGTGATCGGCGGGGGCCGGCAGCAGCACAACATGGCATCACGCTGGGGCAAACACCAGCGCCAGCACCAACAGGGCGCTCGCAGCGATCCAGGAGGCGATGACCCGCACGCCGACCCGCTGCCAATGCCGGTGGCCGAGACGCTCCGCCAGGGCCATGGGGTAGAGCAACAACAGATACAGGCTCACCCCGCTGCCGAACAGCGCCGCGACACGCGCCCGCCCGACAAGCTCAGCCTGTAGCGAATCGAGCCCCAGAATCATTCCGGCCCAGCCTCCCAGCACGGCCAGCACCCAGCGCGGCAGTGGCACAGCGATCACCACCCACAGCGCCACCACCACCGCGGTCGCCAACACCGCCAGCTCCTGCAGACCGACATCCTTCAGTACCCCACCCTGCCAGGCCATGATCAGCCCCACCATCAGCCCGCACAGATAGGCCCATACCGCCACGATATTGGCGCGCACCCCCTGCTGACCCAGCAACAGGCCGAGGGCGATCACCAACAGCAGATGGGCCGGGACGAACAAGGGGTGCAGAATGCCGTTGCCCAGGTCCCCCAGACCCTTGATCGGGCTATGCGCCCAAGCCGCCCCCGGCAGCAACAACAGCGTCGCGAGCCCGCGGATCCTCACAGCTGGCCCGTGAGAAAACCGACCCCGATCAGGGCGATCACGAGACCACCGCCCTGTACCACCCGCCGGCCCGCAGGCCAGTGGGTCAGCAGGCCCAGGGCAATGCCCGCCAGGTGCAACAGGCCGGTGGAGATGACAAAGCCCAGGCTGAAGGCCAGGGGATTCGCCGAACTCGGCAACTCGGCGCCATGGGCGTAGCCGTGAAAGATCGCAAACAGACCCACCAGGATGGCCGCGATCCACAGCGGCGGCCGCACCGCCAATGCCACCATCAGACCCAGCACGATGCCGGACAGGGCGATACCCGTCTCCACCCCTGGCAGGGGGATTCCGATGATCCCCAGGGCCCCACCGAGGGTCATCACCAATGGAAACACCACCGGCAGGACCCAGATCGCAGGACTGCCCAGAAAGGCGCCCCACAGGCCCACGGCCACCATGGCCACCACATGGTCGAGCCCGAGCAGGGGATGCAGCAGTCCACTGGAGAACCCACCGGCGAGGCCACCGGAGACATGTGCCAGCGCCGCGGGACTGAACGACAACAGAAGCAGCAGCAAAGGAAGGGCTGAAAAATTCAGCCCTTCCGCGGTCCATGGACGGGGCCGCCAAAATCGATCGCCGTAAGCGATTGATTTTGAAGCCAGCCGCAAACCGCGTTTGCGGCGCAGCGTACCCTGATAAAGCCAGGGATGGCCTTTATCAGGGTTTCCCAAAGGCGATCGAAATCCACCGTATTTCGGCCCCGATGCCAGGGCCTCCCCGGGAACCTGCCCGCGCAAGGCGGTCCGCGCCCCCCACGCCTGTGACCTGCTAACTCTCACGAGACCCCGGCCACACCGAAAGATCATGGAATGATGATGGCCGCTAAAACGGCCAGTTGTCGGAATGAATTCCGACCTACCCAGGACTGTAGGTCGGGCTTCAGCCCGACAAGATTGCGTAATGGCCGGTGGGGACCCGCGATCCAAGCCAGGGTCGCCATGCGCGTGTATCTCCGGACTAATGATGTATTCGACTATCGAGGGCAACAGGACTGCCTCCAAGTGGGCGCGAACAAAGCCGGAACTTTACGGCATAATTCCCCGCAAGATCCAGCCGGGAACCCGCATGCCCCATATCCATTCCAGCGCCATCCTGGGCGACCGGGCCCAGGTCGATCCCAGCGCCCGCATCGGCCCCTTCTGCATCGTCGAAGACGGTGCAGAGATCGGCCCCGGCTGCGTATTGGAGAGCAACGTCAAGGTCCATGGCAGTGTGCGCATGGGCGCCAACAACCGCGCCTGTCACGGGGCGGTTCTGGGTGCCGCGCCCCAGGACCTGGGTTTCACCCCCGACAAGGCGCGGCCCCTGACCATCGGCGAGGGCAATCATTTCAAGGAAAACGTGGTCATCAGCTGTGGCGTCAAGGAGGATCATGGCACGGTCATCGGCAACCACAACTACCTGATGAACGGCGCCCACGTGGGCCATGACTGTATCGTGGGCGACCACAACATCTTCGCCTCCCAGGCCACCCTCGGCGGCCACGTCACCCTGGAAGACCGCATCTTTCTGTCGGGCATGGTCGCGGTGCACCAGTTCTGCCGCATCGGCAGCCACGTGATGGTGGGCGGGCTGACCGGGGTGGGCCAGGACGTCCCCCCTTTCGCCATGGTCAACGGCCAGCGCGCGCGCTATATCGGGCTCAATGCGGTCGGGCTGCGGCGCAGCGGCTTCAACCCTGCACAACGCCAGTTGATCAAGCGGGCGCACCGTCTGCTGTTCCGCGCCGGACTCCCCCTGGAAGAGGCGCTGGCCCGGCTGCGTGAGCTGGCGACCGACTCGCCGGAGGTAGCAGCCGTTCTCGTGTTTGCCGAACAGAGCCGGCGCGGGCTGGTCAGCGCCCGAGACTGATTGTTATTGACCCGCCAACGTAATACCACAGTACTTTCACGGAGCCCCATTCATGGACATCCTGATCATCGGCGGCGGCGGCCGCGAACACGCCCTGGCCTGGAAGGCCGCCCAGTCCTCCCTGGCCGATACGGTTTACGTCGCCCCCGGCAACGCCGGCACCGCCCTGGAGCCGCGCATGCAGAACATCGACATCGCCGCGGACGATATCGAAGAGCTCAAGCGCTTCGCCCTGGAAAAGGAGATCGGCCTGACCATCGTAGGCCCCGAGGCGCCCCTGGTTGCGGGCGTCGTCGACGCCTTCATCGCCGCCGGCCTGGCCTGTTACGGTCCCGGCAAGCAGGCCTCGCAGCTCGAGGGCTCGAAGTCCTTCGCCAAGGACTTCATGGCACGCCACGGCATCCCCACTGCGGCGTACCAGGTATTCAGCGAGGTCGAGCCGGCCCTGGACTACCTGCATGAGCAGGGCGCCCCCATCGTGGTCAAGGCCGACGGCCTGGCCGCCGGCAAGGGGGTCATCGTCGCCCAGGATCTGGATGCCGCCGAGGCGGCGGTGCGCGACATGCTCGCCGGCAACGCCTTTGGCGAGGCGGGTCATCGGGTGGTGATCGAGGAATGCCTGCAGGGCGAGGAGGCCAGCTTCATCGTCATGGCCGACGGCGAGCATGTGCTGCCGATGGCCACCAGCCAGGACCACAAGCGGGTGGGTGACGGCGATACCGGCCCCAACACCGGCGGCATGGGCGCCTACTCCCCGGCCCCGGTGGTCACGCCTGCGGTCTACCAACGCATCATGCAGGAGGTCATCGAACCCACCGTCGCCGGCATGAAGAAGGACGGACGTCCCTACATCGGCTTTCTCTACGCCGGTCTGATGATCGCCCCCGAGGGCGCCCCCAAGGTGATCGAGTTCAATTGTCGTTTCGGCGACCCCGAGACCCAGCCCATCATGCTGCGCATGCAGTCCGACCTGGTCGCCCATTGCCTGGCCGCCCTGGAGGGCAGGCTCGACCAGGAAGAGGCCGCATGGGATCCACGCGCCGCGCTCGGCGTGGTGCTCGCCGCCGGCGGCTATCCGGGCGACTACACCAAGGGCCTGCCCATCAGCGGCCTGCCCACCGAGCCGGAGCCGGACCGAAAGGTCTTCCATGCGGGCACTGCCCTCAACCCGGACGGCGTGGTGGTGACCAATGGCGGGCGGGTGCTGTGCGTGACCGCGCTGGGCGAGACCGTCCGGAAGGCCCAGCGGCACGCCTACGAGCTGGCCGAGCAGATCCACTGGGAGGGCATGTTCTATCGCAAGGACATTGGATTCCGGGCCATTCATCGCGAAGTTTCGCAACAGGATTGAACGTGGCCGTGAGCAACTGCAACGCCATGGGAGCCCGCCTGCTGCTGGGCATGGCCCTGATGGTCGCCACCTACGCGCTGCTGACACCGCAACCACCGCAGCTGGTGCCGGAATTCGAACAGTCGGACAAGCTGCTGCATCTCTTGACCTTCCTGGTACTCGCCACACTCGCCGACCTGGGATGGCCACGACGCGGTTTCGACGCCCTAAAGTATCTGCCGCTGGCCCTCTATGCTGCGATCACCGAGGCCCTGCAGCACTTCGTGCCCGGCCGATCCACCAGCGGCTGGGATCTGCTCGCGGACCTCGCCGGTATCGCCCTCTATGGGCTGCTGCTGATGCCCCTGTTACGTCACTGGGAGTTACGTTGATGTTTCGCCACAAAATGACCGAGATGCCCACCGCCGAGACCGCCCTGCCCGGCCGCGACACCCCGATACCGGTGACCAATCGCCATTACGTCAACGGACATCCCATCCAGCCACCCTTCCCCGACGGTCTGCGCCAGGCGATGTTCGGCATGGGCTGTTTCTGGGGCGCGGAATGGCGCTACTGGCAACTGCCGGGCGTGTTCAGCACCGCGGTGGGCTACGCGGGCGGCTTCACACCCAACCCCGGCTACGAAGAGGTCTGCACCGGCATGACCGGGCACAACGAAGTGGTGCTGGTGATCTGGGACCCGGAGCAGACCACCTACAGCGACCTGCTCAAGCTGTTCTGGGAGTCCCACGACCCTACCCAGGGAATGCGTCAGGGCAACGACGTCGGCACCCAATATCGCTCCGGCATCTACACCTTCGATGCCGAGCAGGACACCCTCGCCCACGCCACCCGCAGCGCCTACCAACAGATGCTCAGCAACGCCGGCATGGGAGAGATCACCACCGAGATCCTGCCTGCCCCGGCCTTCTACTACGCCGAGGACTATCACCAGCAGTACCTGGCAAAGAACCCCAATGGCTACTGCGGCCTGGGCGGATGCGGGGTCGAGTTGCCGACTCCCCACCTCTCTTCAAAATAAACGGCGCGCACGCAAAAAAATCGGGTTCCAGGACATTCAAGTTTCCGAAGTCACTGCCGAAACGCACCCCCACTAGGCTGCACTGTCCGGCGCGAACCGCAAAGATCACCCTCCCTTGCAAAGCTGCCCCGATAGCATTCGGCGCGACTTTCTGCCGAGCGAGGTATGCCCTTCAGTTAGGCCGCTTCTAGCATAGCTGAATTGTTCAATACTCAAGGAGCAACAAAAATGAAATGGACCAAAACTGCCATTATTGCCGCAATGACCACGCTTTTCGGATGTGCGTCTCAGCCATCAGAGATCCCTGCACAATCCGTTTCTGAACTGCAGTATCAATCTTACAACTGTAACCAGATTGGCCTGGAAGCCGAACGCATTAGCAATCGAACGAGCGAACTGTATGCTGCGCTAAAGAAGAAGGCCGACAACGACGCGGCCCAGATGGGCATCGGCCTGATCCTCTTTTGGCCCACCCTGTTTCTCTTGGAGGGTGGCGATGGTCCCGAAGCGCAGGAATATGGAAGGCTGAAGGGCGAATACGCTGCGGTCGAGAAGGTTGCTGTCAAGAAAGAATGCGGCACGATAGCGCGAATGAAAACGCCCGAGGAGTATGCTGCGGAAGCAAAAGCGAATTCGCATCAGGAAAGCGACAACAGTCTGGACATATAAGGGAACAACGCCCGTCGTAGGTCAGAAGGGATGAGCTCAATCTCTGTTAGTCGAAGCGGGGCATGACCCCCCTTCTGGACCGAACGGAAAAGTTGTTATCCAGGCCACCAACGACATGTGTCCAGTGAGATCCGCCCGTCTGAATCAAAACAGACCCCCTCCGCCTCCAGCAGCACCCTCTGCCGCAGCATGTCATCGGGGTCGGCACGCCGGCTGATCTCTCCGCGGGCGTTGACCACCCGGTGCCAGGGGATGTCGACCCCTGCCGGCGTGGCGGCCAGGGCATAGCCCACTTGGCGCGCCGCCCGAGGCGCGCCGGCCAGTTCGGCGACCTGGCCATAGGTGGCGACCCGGCC
>JANTHJ010000101.1 GCA_024762475.1 Chromatiales bacterium
GCCGATGCCAACCGTCTGCTGCTCGGCTGGTCGAACCGGGCACTGGATGCCGATCGGCTGTCGGACCGGCGATTCGAGCTCACGCGGGACGGATTGGTCACCGACGGAAGACGTTGGTCGGGAACAGACCATGCGGTGGTCCGCGTCGTCACGGATGCGACCGGCCGCAGCACGGGCTTTGTCGGCGCCCGCCAGCCCAAAACCATCGATGCGCTGGCCCGCAAGCTGCCTCACTATGGTGCCTACGGCGTCTTGCTCTTCGACGAGGGAAGCGGGCAGAACCGGTTCAAGGCCGTGCCAGCCAATCCCCACTCCCGACTGGTGTGGGAGACGCAGGATCCCGATTCCACGCCCGGTAAACAAAGGCGCTGACCAGACCACACAACCTGTGGTTTCGCATGAATCACCGGTGAAAGCGGCGGGCTCACGACTGGAGAAATCGGCGCCGGCCGGGCATAATCCCCTGCTTCCCCCCGGTGATTGCTCCCTTGGAGCCATGCCCCCGGGGCGGTATAATTTCCTACCAATTCAGTCAACTTATCGAGGCACGGCCACAGCGCCGTCCGGATCGCCCATGACCACAGTCTCCACGCCCAAGCCTGTCAACGCCGCTGAGATAGAAGATGTACAGTCGAGTGCCGACACCCGGCACATCGCTATCGACAAGGTGGGTATCAAGGACATCCGCCACCCGGTACGCGTGGCCGACCGCAGCGAGGGCGAACAGCACACCATCGCCAACTTCAACATGTACGTGTACCTGCCGCACAATTTCAAGGGTACCCACATGTCGCGCTTCGTGGAGATCCTCAACGCCCATGAGCGCGAGATCTCGGTGGAGACTTTCAAGCAGATGCTCAGCGAGATGGCCGAGCGCCTGGAATCCGAGGCCGGCCACATCGAGATGAGCTTTCCCTACTTCATCAACAAGAAGGCCCCGATCTCCGGGGTGGAAAGTCTGCTCGACTACGAAGTCACCCTGATGGGCGAGATTCGCGAAGGAAAGCCGGAGATGTACATCAAGGTGGTAGTGCCGGTGACCAGCCTGTGCCCCTGCTCCAAATCCATCTCGGACTACGGCGCCCACAACCAGCGCTCGCATGTGACGGTGACCGTGCGCACCTGCAACTTCATCTGGATCGAGGAGCTCATCGAGATGGTCGAGCAGGAGGCCTCATGTGAGCTCTATGGCCTGCTGAAGCGACCCGACGAGAAATACGTGACCGAGCGGGCCTACGACAATCCCAAGTTCGTCGAGGACATGGTGCGCGACGTGGCCGCGCGCCTGAACGCCGACGACCGGATCTGCGCCTATACCGTCGAATCGGAGAACTTCGAGTCCATCCACAATCACTCCGCCTACGCGCTCATCGAGTACGACAAGGAAGTGGCTGCCGGCAACCGTTGAGCTCGCCAGGAAAGCTAACCTCAATTCTCCAAACCCTCTTTATCTCACTGATATTAAGGGACATTTCCTGAAGCATCCTGGGGGCTGATTTTTTTCATCTTCCCCACTCGTGGGGGAGAGATTGCCCCGGGCTTCTCTACGGGCGCCCATAGAGAATCAGTGGCGCGCGCGCAGGATCATCAGGTTCCCCCGATGATCCACCTCATAGGCACCGATGACATTCATCCCCAGCAGCACGTTGCGGGGATATTCCCCTTCGACCACCATCGCCTGGACATTCGTGAAGGTGCGATTGCCAAGCTTGAGTGATTTCAGACGCACCGCATAGGCCCGGGCAGTGCCCGAGGCGGTCTGGACCTGGGCGCCCTGCCCGTCGGCGGCATAGGGGATGCCCAGCCGGCGCGCCTCGCGCTCGCTGAGCGCCACCGAGGTGGCCCCGGTGTCGACCAGCATGCGTGCCGGCTGGCCATTAATAAGCCCATCGACGTAGAAGGCATTGCCCTGGCGCAACAGCCGGATCTCCTCGCGCTCGGGTTCGGCATAGCGGCTGGCCACCCGGCTGCCGAGCCGCAACCGTTCCCTCCTGCTCCCGATCTCGACCACGGCGCTCGCTGGCGTCGCCGAGATCAACCGCACGTCGCCCAGGCGCTGGCCGTTCGACAACACCTTGCGCTTCCCATCCACCTCGAGCATCGCCTTGCCGGGGAAGAGCGCCAGCACCCGGACCTGCGCGGCAGCTGTTGCCGCAGACAGCACTATCAGCAGTAGTATCGTTATCCATTGGCGCATGGCCGAGACTCCGTGAATCACATATTAGGGCACGTCTGATCAATCCCTCTCCCCGCTTGCGGGGGGAGGTTAGGAGGGGGGACAAGCCGTCGATTCGATTCCCCCTCCCAGGCCCCCGTCGCTCCGCTCTCCCCCCACAGCCCGTAGCCCGGATGCAGGCCGCAGGCCGGAATCCGGGAAACACCGGCGGTCAACCCCGGATTACGCTTCGCTCCATCCAGGCTACGCCCTTCCATGTCATGGCAGTTAACGAGGGTATCGGTCAGCCCGCGGAAATCATGAGGACGGCGATCTGCAGGACACCCCAGGCCGCCAGTCCGGCGACCACGTCGTCCAGCATGATGCCGAGCCCCCCGCCTACCCGACGGTCCAGCCAGCGAATGGGCCAGGGCTTGAGAATATCGAAGAACCGAAACAGCACAAAGCCCGCGATCATCCAGGGCAGGCCTGCCGGCACGCCGAGCATGGTGATCAGGTAACCGGCAATCTCATCCCACACGATGCCGGGGTGATCGTGCACTCCGAGCTGCCGGGCCGACCAGCCGCAGATGGGAATCCCTACCAGCGCCACCGCAAGCGTGATCGCCGCATAGAACGGCAGGGAGAGATGGGACAACGGCAGATAGAGCGCGACCGCCACCAGGGTCCCCATGGTCCCGGGCGCCTTGGGCGAACAGCCCGCGCCGAAGCCGAAGGCCAGAAAATGCAGCGGCCGACCCAGGTCGGGACGCGGCAGCCGCTCAGTCCCGGAAGTGGTCATATCCGCCCGTGACCTCATCCTCGAGGCGGCCGTCCGGGTGCATGGCCCGTACCGTCCGACCATGATCGACGATCCCCACCCAGGTGGCCGGCACCGACCAGTCCCGGGCCGCCGTCTCGAAGGCACTCTGCCGGTCCGCGGGCACGCTCAGCAGCAGTTCATAGTCGTCGCCCGAGGAAAGCGGCACCGACCAATCTCCGGTCTCCTGCACATAGTCCCGCACCGCATCGGACAGGGGCAGGCTCTCGAGGTACAGCAGCGCCCCGACACCACTCGCCTCGCAAAGATGACGCAGATCCGAGCCCAGACCGTCAGAAAGATCGATGCCGGCATGCGCGAGGCCTATGGCCGCACGCCCCTCCTCGACCCGCGGCTCGGGACGGTCCAGCCGCTCCTGCAGTTCGGCCATGCTGCCGTCACGCACATAAAGCCCCTGCCGCGCCAGCAATGCGAGTCCCGCATCGCCCAGGTGTCCGGTCACGTAGAGAAGGTCGCCGGGCCTGGCCCTGTCGCGCTGCAATGCACGTCCGGGCTCGAGCAGGCCGTGGACCGTCACGCTGATCGACAGGGGGCCCCGGGTGGTGTCTCCACCGACGAGCTGCACGCCATAGCGCTGGGCCAGGGCCGTAAAGCCCTGCGCAAAACCGGCCAGCCACGCCTCATCGGCTTGCGGCAGGGTGAGACACAGGCTCGCCCACACCGGCTCTGCCCCCATCGCCGCCAGATCGCTCAGGTTGACCGCCAGGGCCTTGTGACCCAGGGCGTCGGGCGCCACCTGGGGCTCGAAGTGGCGCCCTGCCACCAGGGTGTCACTGCTGACGGCGAGGAGACGGTCGCCCGGCACCTGCAGCAGGGCACAATCGTCTCCCACGCCCAGCAATACGTCCTCGCGGGCCGGCGTGGCCGCACGGAAATGCCGCCGGATGAGTTCGAATTCGCTGGCCACGATCTCAGGAGGTCTCGATGGTTCGCAGGCGTCGCGCCGTCTTGTCCAGCACGCCATTGACATAGCGGTGCCCCTGTTCGGCCCCGAACAGCTTGGCCAGCTCTACCGCCTCGTTGATCGCCACCTTGTAGGGAATCTCGGGATGCTGCAGCAGCTCGTAGGTACCGAGGCGCAGAATCGCCCGCTCGACCGGGTCGACCCGCTCGATGTCACGGTCGAGGGCATCGGCCAGCGCCCCGTCGATGGCCTCGAGATTGCGCGGCACCCCTTCGAGCAGGTCGCGAAAATAGTCGCGATCGAACTTCCGTTCCGCGTGCTCGGCCAGGAACTGGCCGAGGATATCCGGTACCGGCTGACCGGCCATCTGCCACTGGTACAGGGCCTGGGCCGCCAGGCTGCGGGCCTTGCTGCGTTCCCGGCTCACGCTGTCCTCACAGCCTGCGCAGCAGGTTGACCATCTCGATGGCGCTGGCCGCGGCCTCGCCACCCTTGTTGCCCGCCTTGGTGCCGGCGCGCTCAATCGCTTGTTCGATGGTGTCCACGGTCAGCACGCCAAAGGCGATGGGCACGCCGTGCTTCAGCGAGACATGCGCCATACCCTTGACGCACTCGCCCGCCACGTACTCAAAATGCGGCGTGCCGCCACGAATGACCGCACCCAGCGCGACGATGGCGTCGTAGTCGCCACTGTGCGCCACCTTATCGAGCACCAGCGGCATCTCGAAGGCGCCGGGCAGACGTACCACGGTGATGTCCTCCTCGCGCGCGCCATGCCGCTTGAGGGTATCGATGGCACCTGCCTCCAGGCTGTCAACAACGAAGCTGTTCCAACGCGAGACCACCACGCAGAAACGGGCGTTTTCGACGGTCATGCCGCCTTCAATGGTATTGATGCTCATAGGTGAGAAACCTCTGTCTCGTCGGTATTCACAAATTCAGCGACCTCCAGGTCGAAGCCCGCCAGGGCGTGCAGGTGCTTCGGCGCGCTCATCACGCGCATCTTGCGCACACCCAGGTCCACCAGGATCTGGGCGCCCACGCCGATGGTGCGTAATTCCTCGTCGGTCTTCGAGGACTTGCCGTCGCAACGCACCTCGGGCTTGATGCCGTGCTTGAGTTCCTCGATGCGGTTGACGATGTCGCGCGCGGTGTCATAGTTACGCAATACCACGATCACGCCCGCCCCTGCCTTCGCCACATAGTCCATGGCGGCCCGCAGGGGCCAGCCGCACTCGCGTGTGTTCTCGAACAGATCGCACAGACTGTTCTGAACGTGCACGCGCACGAGAACCGGCTCGTCCGGGCAGACCTCCCCATGCACCAACGCCAAGTGTATATCGTTGCTTACGGTGTCCTGGTAGGCATACAGATGGAAATCGCCGTGCCCGGTCGGCAGCAGGCAGTCGCTCACCAGCTCGACGGTCTTCTCGTTCTTGATGCGGTACTGGATGAGGTCCGCGATGGTGCCGATCTTCAGGCCGTGTTCGGCGGCGAATTTCTCGAGGTCCGGCCGGCGTGCCATGGTCCCGTCTTCGTTCAGGATCTCGACGATCACCGAGGAAGGCTCGAGGCCCGCCAGGCGGGCCAAATCACAGCCGGCCTCGGTGTGCCCGGCACGCACCAGCACCCCGCCGGGCTGGGCCATGAGCGGAAAGATATGCCCGGGCTGCACCAGGTCTTCCGGCCTGGCATCCGGCGCCACCGCGGCCAGCACCGTAGTGGCACGATCGGCCGCCGAGATCCCGGTGGTCACCCCTTCGGCGGCCTCGATGGAGATGGTGAAATTGGTCGCCTCGAGCTGGTTGTCGGTGTTCACCATCAGCGGCAGCCGTAGCTGGCGGCAGCGTGCCGGGGTCAGGGTCATACAGATCAGGCCGCGCCCGTAGCGCGCCATGAAATTGATTGCCTCGGGCGTCACCTTCTCGGACGCCATCACCAGGTCGCCTTCGTTCTCGCGGTCCTCATCGTCCATGATGATGACCATCCTGCCCAGGCGCAGGTCTTCGATGATCTCTTCTGTGGTATTCAGTGACATGATTCGGTGCCGTTTGAGCGAACGGCGAATATTAACATTTCCTGGGAATCTTCGGAGGTGCCGCTGTTTCGTCTTGACGCTGTTTGGCTGCCCGATTTGCCGGTCCCATCCAACCCTGCGATTATCCAGAGATGGACGCACCGACTCAGAGCAAAATCCCGACCGAGGGCGTCATCCGCTTCCACCTCGAGTACCGAGAGGCGCCGCTGCCGGGGTGGGCAGATCCCGCCGACATCCTCACCTGGTTCCGCCGCTGCCGCGCCCTCGGCGGCATCGGCCGTTACCCCCCGGACCGCTACCATGGCGCGGCCTTCGGCAACATCAGCGAGCGCGGGCAGGAGGGCTTTCTGATCACCGGCACCCAGACCGGCGGCAAGGACCACCTGACCGACCAGGACATTGCCTGGGTGCGCAGTGTCGATGTGGAGCACAACCAGGTGGTCGCCGAAGGCCCTGCCAAACCCTCTTCCGAATCGCTCTCCCATGGCCAGATCTACGCCCTGCATCCGGGCACCCGCTTCGTGATTCACATCCACGATGCACTGCTGTGGCATCAGGCCGCGACGCTGCAGCTGCCCGTGACCGCCCCCGCCGCCGAATACGGCACGTCCGAGATGGCCCAGGAGGTACAGCGGGTGATGGCCTTGCCCGAAACCCTGTGCAGCGGCGGTTTCGCCATGGGCGGGCACGAGGATGGCATCGTAGTCTTCGGTGACGATGCGGAACAGGCGGGCATCCGGCTGCTGCGGCTGTATCGCCGTGCCTGCCATCCTTCTCACAACGGCTGAACCCGATTGCGGGAGGGCTTTTAGAGCGTAGCCCGGATGAAGCGAAGCGAAATCCGGGAACCAATCAGCCCCGCCACTTTTCCCGGATTCCGGCCTGTGGCCTTCATCCAGGCTGCGGGGAGTGGCGGGTGGTCTTGCATGGCCCGACGGCGTACTGGGTGACCCGCCGGTTTCCCCGGATTCCGGCCTGCGGCCTTCATCCGGGCTACGGGGGCTGTCATCTCCTCAAACCTTGAACCCGGCGCGGACCAGGGTCTCCAGGTCGATCCCGCCGCCGCTGCCGGGCTCTGCCGCGCGATCGCCGAGCAGCAGGCGCTCGAGGTAGCGCGCCACCAGGTCCACCTCCAGATTGACCCGGCGGCCCGGCGCATACTCGTCCATGATCGTCTCCTGCAGGGTGTGGGGCACGATATTGAGCTCGAACACCGCGCCATCGACCCCATTCACCGTCAGGCTGGTGCCATCCACCGTGATCGAACCCTTGTGCGCGATGTAACGCGCCAGCTCGCGCGGCGCACGAATCCGAAAGCGCACCGAGCGCGCATCATCGGTGCGCTCGATCACCTCGCCCAGGCCATCCACATGGCCCGAAACCAGATGGCCCCCGAGGCGGGTCTGCAGGGTCAAGGCCTTCTCCAGGTTGACCCGGCTGCCCGATTCCAGGGCACCGAGAGAGGTCAGGGACAGAGTCTCGTTGGACACGTCCGCCGCAAATCCATCACCCGGCAGCGCCACCGCGGTCAGACAGACCCCATTGACCGCAATGCTGTCGCCCAAGGCCACATCGGACAGATCCAGCTTGCCGGTCTCGACATGCAATCGCAGATCGCCCCCTCGGGGCTCGAGCCGCCGGATGCTGCCGACCGCCTGAATGATGCCAGTGAACATAGTCAGCCCTCCCGTTTCGGATACCAGCTCAGGCGCAGATCCTGACCCACGGCGCGTACGTCCTGCAACGCCAACGGCAGCCGCTCGGACATGCGCTCCACACCAGGCAATCGCACCAGACCGCGCGCCGCATCGCCCATCAGGTGCGGCGCCAGGTAGACGATCAGCTCGTCGACCACACCGGCCCGCAGGGCCGACCCGGCCAGGGTCGCGCCGCACTCCAGCAACACCTCGTTGACCTCCCGCCCGGCCAGTGCAGCCTGGACGCCGGGCCAGGCCAGGCGCCCCTCGGTATCGAGCGGCAGGGTCTGCACCTTGGCGCCCGCATTCCGCAGGCGCTCGACCGCAGCAGGATCAGCTTCCTCACCGACCAGCACCAGGGTCTCTCCCGGCAGGCTCAGCATGCGCGCATCGGCGGGCATCCGCGCAGCGCTGTCCAGCACCACTCGCAAGGGCTGGCGCACCGCCAGGTCCTCGGGCAGGCCGAGGTCTGCACCCGTCAAACGCACATTGAGCGAGGGGTCGTCGGCCAGCACGGTCCCGATACCGGTCACGATGGCCGAGCTGCGCGCGCGCAGAAACTGCACATCACGGCGTGCCGCCTCGCCGGTGATCCACTGGCTCTCGCCACTGGCCATGGCGGTACGCCCGTCCAGACTCATGGCGAGCTTGAGGCGGACCCAGGGTCCCTGCCCCTGCATGCGCCTGATGAAGCCGGGGTTCAGGGCACGCGCATCGTTCTCCAGCAGCCCGCAGGCCACCGCCATACCCGCCTCGCGCAGCTGCGCCAGCCCCTTGCCGGCCACCTGCGGATTGGGATCCTCCATGGCCGC
>JANTHJ010000102.1 GCA_024762475.1 Chromatiales bacterium
CAGCTGCTTGAAGTGCTCACGCTGGGTGGGGGCGGAAAAGCAGGCCGGGCAGGAGTCGGGGACGATGGGCAGATCCGCCTCGGTCGCGAAGGCAGTGGTCTGGGTCTCGCGCACATAGACCAGGGGACGGATCACCCGCACATCGCCTGCGTCGTTCACATAACGGGCCTTCATGGTCCCCAGCCGTCCCTGATGGAAGGCCGACATCAGAAAGCTCTCGGCAAGGTCGTCGAGATGTTGCGCCAAGGCCAGCACGTTGTAGCCCTGTTCACGGCAGACTCGATACATGATGCCCCGCTTCATGCGTGAGCAATAGGCGCAGAAGGAATCACCGCTCATCCGCTCCTTGGCCTGTTCCATGATGGGGTGTTCCTCGTAGTGCCAGGGAACCCCGAGCCGATCGTAATAGGCGGTCAGGGCATGGGGATCGAAGCCCTCGACCTCGGGATCGACCGTGATCACCCCCAGCTCGAATCTGACCGGCGCGTAGCTTTGCAGGTGCAGCAGGATCTGCAGCAGAGAGAGCGAGTCCTTGCCCCCGGAGACGCCCAGCAGAATGCGGTCACCCGCGCGGATCATGTGGTAGTCGGCAATGGCGCGGCCGACCTTGCGCAGCAGCGCCTTCGGGGGGCGGGTCCAGGGACGTTCTTTCATGGGGGTATTGTATGTCGGTTCCCCCTCCCGGCCTCCCCTGCACGCGGGGGAGGGGCTGTCTTGAGTTTCTGTTCGGCTTGCAGGAAAGGGTTGGGGTGGCAATTCGGTATCAGGTTGCGGTGTTCTCTCCCTCCCCACTTGTGGAGAGGGTTGGGGTGGGGAGTCAAATGCTCAGCACGACCTTGCCGTGGCTATGCCCGCTCTCGATCAGGCGGTGGGCCTCGGCGGCCTGCTCCAGCGGAAAGGTATGGCCGACATGGATGCGCAGCTTGCCATCGTCGATCAGCATGGCGCACTCACGCAGGATCTCGCCGTGGTGCAGACGCGGTTCCCGCAGGTCCAGCAGCATGGGGGTGAGCATCAGGGTGAAGGCGATCTGCAGGTTCTTCAGGCGCGCCTTGGACAGGTCCAGATCCTTGCCCGGGTCGAGCAACGTCACCAGCCGGCCATAGGGGGCCATCAGCTCGATGCTGTCACGGAACACCTGAGGGCCGACGCTCTCGAGGCAGACCTCGACGCCCTTGCCGTCGGTCAATGTCATGGTGCGTTCGACGATATTCTCGTTGTGGTAGTCGATCACCTCGTCGGCACCCAGGGATCGGGCAAATTCGATGCTCTCGAGCGTGCCGGCGGTGGTCAGCACCCGGGCGCCGCGTGCCTTGGCGAGCTGAATCGCCACATGACCCACGCCACCGGCGCCGGCATGTATGAGTACCGTCTCGCCGGCAGCCAGGCGCGCCTGGTCGAACAGGGCCTCCCAGGCGGTGATCAGTACCAGCGGGCCACCGGCGGCCTGCACGAAGTCGAGGGTCTCGGGCATCTTCTCGGCCTGGTCCTGCTCCACCACGGTGAACTCGGCATAGTTGCCCTGTTCGCGGCCCAGGCCGCCGTGGCAGAACCAGGCCCGGTCTCCCACCGCGAAGCGATCCACGGCATCGCCTACCGCGATCACCTCGCCGGCACCGTCGCAGCCGAGAACGGCAGGTGGCCTGGCGTCGTAGAACAGGCCACCGGAGCGAATTTTGGTGTCCACGGGGTTCACCCCCGCAGCGTGCAGCCGCACCTGGACCTGGGTGGGGCTGGTAATCTGGGGTTCCGGCAGCTCGGCGGACTGCAGCCCCTCGGGGCCGCCGACCGCGGTCATCTGAACGGCACGCATGGTCATGTCTCCTTTTGGCTGACGGGTGCGAGCAGCATATACAGGATCCACGAGAACCAGGAAAAGAAGAAGATCAGGAGGATCCAGACGAGTTTCTCGCCACCGTGGGTTTTGTCCGAGCGCAGGATAAGGATTACCGGGAGCCAGTAGATGAAGGCCACCAGCAGCATCCCGAAGGCGCCCAGGCCAAGTGCGGTTCCCATAGACGGTTTATCCTCACGCTTTGTGTTGCTCCGAAGGGGAGTGTCCAGCCTTGATCGACCGCCTGCAAGCCCTGATACGCCACCAGACTGAATTGAAGGCCTGTCGCCGCTGCCCCGACATGCAGCCGCCGCCGGTAATCGGCCAGCCGGTGCTCTCGCCGGTGCTGCTGCTCGGACAGGCGCCCGGTGACAAGGAGCCTCAGCTACAGCGTCCCTTCGCCTGGACCGCGGGCAAGACCCTGTTCAAGTGGCTGGCCGGCATCGGCCTGGACGAGCCCCAGGTGCGGTCCCGGGTCTATATGGCGGCGGTGTGTCGCTGCTTTCCCGGCAAGAAGCCGCGCGGTGGCGACCGGGTGCCCAATCTGCAGGAGGTCGCCAATTGTCGTCACTGGCTGAAACGCGAGTGCGAGCTGCTCGAGCCGGAGCTGTTGATCCCGGTGGGCAAGCTGGCCATTGCCCAGTATCTGCCGGTGCAGCGCCTGACCGAGGTGATCGGCCGGCGACACCGCGTTGACTGCTTCGGTCGAGAGGTCGATTGTATCCCCTTGCCTCATCCCTCCGGCGCCTCCACCTGGCACCGGACCTCGCCGGGCAAGGAACTGCTCGAAGAGGCCTTACACGCTATTGCTCGGCATCCGGCTTGGCGAAGCATTCGCAAGAGCTGAACCGCACGATCAAGGCAGCACGCGGGCCGAAGTGCATGACTGCCTTGGACAAGGCCAGGCGGCATCTGAACTTCCCCCATCGCCGTGTACTCGGTTTGGTGTTCTTTTTCGCGTCTTGGTACGCCGG
Source organism: Chromatiales bacterium (assembly GCA_024762475.1). Taxonomy (GTDB): domain Bacteria; phylum Pseudomonadota; class Gammaproteobacteria; order Chromatiales; family Chromatiaceae; genus MONJU. Next base: position 2,809 of record JANTHJ010000102.1, read on the forward strand.
GTCTGGCTGTCTTGGGAGCGCCGGCCATTCCTAGGTGCCGGCGAATACCTGAGTATTTCAGTATGACATTTGTCAATGCGCCAAGCGGGCGCGATGGCTAGACTGGCAATCGGATTCCCGGTGGTGGTGCCGGCTCCGCATCACCTGGTCTGGAGAGAGCGCATGAGCGTGGCATTGGCGTCTGTTCTGAATGAGGCCCTGATGGACGAGTACAAAGCCCGCGATACCTATCGCAAGGTCATCGAGACCTTTGGATCGGTGCGGCCCTTTATCAATATCGTCGAGGCCGAACAGAGGCACATCGACATGCTTCTGCCGCTGTACGAAAAATATGGCCTCCCTCTGCCTGAGGAGCCGGACCCGGAGCAGGTCGAGGTGCCCAAAAGTCTGCTGGAGGCCTGTCGAGAGGGCGTAGCCGCAGAGATCGAAAACGTTGCGATGTACGACCGGTTGATCGCTGCTGTCGATCTTCCGGATGTCATTGAGGTGCTGCGGCGATTGCAGTCCGCTTCCCGAGAGCACCATCTCCCGGCTTTTCAGCGTTGTGTGGAGCGGGGCGACGCGCCGCACGGTGGCCAAGGCTTTCGCAGAGGCAGAAGCCACCATTGAGCATCAGTCCTAAGTCTTCATCAAGAGGTAAGTACGCTATGAACAAGATCATGTTGAAAGACAAATTTCCGGTCTTCACTCAAGAGATTCCCAAGGCGGCGTGCCGTTTCTCAAATGCCAATGAAGTTATTGCCTACCTGCGCGAGAAAATCGAAGCGCATCCAGTAGCGCGGTTTATCGCTGTGTTCGACCACTATGGCCACGTCAAGGCCCTTGAGAACGGCGAGATCGATCCATCTATTCTTGATTCCAAGAATATTCTCTTCTGTCTGAGTGCTGCGATTCCTGGTCCCGCGATCGCTGCAGTGCGACCTCGCGCCATTGCCGTGAATGAGTTGCAGGACAAGTTCGTGGTGAATTTCATGGAAGCACCGGTGGAAGCCGCTACCAACACGATGCAGGAATGGGTGGAGTCCATTGCGAGCGCATGACGCTCTGCCTTGAACCGATACAGAGTTTCTTTAAGGAGACATTCGATGTCAGACGAAATTTTCCATATGCCCCTTCTGGGAGACGACTTCCCGGCGTTGGAGGTTCAAACGACTCACGGGCCCATGAATATTCCCGGCGACCTGAAAGGGAGCTGGTTTGTTCTATTCAGTCACCCAGCGGACTTCACGCCGGTCTGTACGACCGAGTTCTTCGCCTTCCAGAAACGCGTTGCGGAGTTTGATCGACTGGGCTGCAAGCTCATTGGGATGTCGGTAGATCAGGTGTTCTCTCATATCAAGTGGGTGCAGTGGATCAAAGAGAACCTCGATGTTCAAATCACCTTCCCCATAATCGCTGCTAACGACGACATCGCGAAGCGCCTTGGCATGCTGCATCCGGGAAAAGGGACTAACACGGTTCGAGCCGTGTTTGTCGGCGATCCGGAAGGCAAGGTTCGGCTGGTGCTCTACTATCCTCAAGAGATTGGCAGAAACATTGATGAAATCGTGCGTGCGGTGGAAGCGCTGCAGGTATCTGACGAACAGGGCGCCATCCCCGCGGGCTGGCCCAACAACGAGCTCATTGGTGACGAGGTCATCGTGCCGCCCGCAACCGATGAGGAGACTGCGGAAAAACGTTTGAAGGAGCACAATTGCTTTGACTGGTGGTTCTGCCACAAGCCGTTAGAAAAGTAGCGCTGCATGGACGACGGTGGCCCCGGCAAGCTGCCTTTGACCCTATCTACCGATGAGCGGTAGAAGGGCCCTGGTTCCCCGTCGTCGCAAGGCAGCGTTAGTCGCGAAGGGGGAGACGTGATCGATCCAGGGGAGGGCTTGGCCGATTTCGATGCGGAAATCGATCGCACTGTCGTAGGGGCGCTCGAACACGATCCAGAGTCTGTGGCCTCGCTGCTCAGGCGCAGCGACCTCCATGAGGATATGACCTAAGGGCAGGGCTACATGCCGCTGGCCAGCGTTTCGACCGGGGCATCTCGCAACTGCCGGATCTGTATGTCCCCGGTGAAGTCGTTCAAGCTCGCCAGGGTTGCGAGCTCCATGATTGTGATCGAGGTCCGAGAGAGAAGTCTCCTCGCTGGTCGATCCCCGATTGGATACCGACAAGCCCCCGCATGCGCTGCGTCTGACGAGCAAGGCGGAACCCGATTCGAAGTAGGCCTGCCCGGTCTACGGCAAGGCTTGCTCGCCGCATGGCTTGCAGGAGAAAACCTGCCGGCATCTAAAGGAACCTGTGATCAATTCATGGCTCGGCATCTTGCGGCACCAAATCGCCCATTTCTTCGTTGCGAATCTTCGCAATAGCTGGCTACAAGGTGAATCGCGAAGCGAGAGAAGGTCCCTTGGGGGATTGCGTGCGATTCGCGCCTCGAACTGGACGATTTCTCACCGCGATCTGCTCACGCCAGAACTAATCAGAGGCTCCTAAACTTCTTCCAGCAGCATTGCTATGTACATACCCCGGACTATGTTCTACCTGGTCGCCAGCCCGGGAGGATAGATCCTGGAGTCCACTTGAAACGTCGAAGAACCGAGAAGTCATCGTCGATTGACGGATTTCAATGCCTCGCCTGCCGCCAAACCTTAGTGTTTCAATCAGGTTTTATCTGCTAGGAATTGCGAAATGGCTTCGACACAGGCTTTGCCCTCACGCTTGGGGAACTTGCCCATCTCCTTTTTCGCCATGGTCATGGGCCTTTCCGGTCTCACCATTGCATGGGAGAAGGCGGTTTCACTCGGCAACCTTGGACTACCCGCGTTGCCGCGCGGCCTGCTGCTGTTGACCGCGGCGGTGTTTACCGTCCTGGCCGTGCTCTACACGGCCAAGCTGATCCGGTATACCGGGTCGGTCGTGTCCGAGTTTCATCACCCGGTCAAGCTCAATTTCTTTCCCGCCATCTCCATTAGTCTGCTGTTGCTGGCGATAGCGATGCTGCCGGTCGACCGGAGCACGAGCATGGCACTGTGGATGATGGGCACCCTGTGGCACCTGGTATTGACGCTCTATGTGGTCAATGCCTGGATGCACCATGAGCACTTCAAGGTTGAACACATCAATCCGGCCTGGTTTATTCCGGCGGTCGGCAATGTCGTTGTCCCGGTGGCTGGCGTCCCTCTGGGATATCCCGATGTCTCCTGGTTCTTCTTCAGCGTGGGGCTGTTGTTCTGGGGTGTCTTGCTGACCATTGTTTTCTACCGCCTGATGTTTCACGCGCCGATGGACAGTAAGCTTCTGCCCACCCTGTTCATCCTCATTGCACCGCCTGCCGTCGGATTCATTTCTTACATGAAATTGAACGGAGAGGTGGATGCCTTCGCGCGGGTGCTCTACTACGCCGGACTGTTCATGACCCTGGTCATGTTCACCCAGGTGCCGCGATTCATTCGCCTCAGGTTTTCCCTGGCCTGGTGGGCCTATTCTTTCCCCCTGGCAGCCATCAGCATCGCCAGCATGCTCATGTTCGAGCATACCGGTAATCAGGCATTCGGCCTGATCGCCGCGGGCCTGCTGGTGGCTGTGACCGTGATGGTTCTGTTCCTGGTGGTGCGCACCCTGAAAGCGGTGTTGGCCCACGGGATCTGTATCCCGGAGCATTGATCGAGTCGTCCGAAGGGTATCGAGGAAATCGATTGGCGGCGCAGGGCGAGCGGGAATTTGATCAATGCCCTGATCGGTAGGGCACAGGAGGCGTGAACATGAAGATCGGTATCACCAGTCAGAACTTTCGAACCATCACCGGTCATGCAGGCAAGACCCGCCGCTTCCTGGTCTACAACATAGATCAGGAAGGCAATGTCGAAGAGTTGCCCCGCCTCGACCTGCCCAGGGAGATGTCCCTGCACGAATACCATGGTGAGGATCACCCGCTGTTCGACCTTGACCTCGTCGTCACAGCGGGCAGCGGGGAAGGTTTTCGAAAACGCCTTCGGGCACACGGCGTTGAGGTGATCGCTACATCGGAGTCGGATCCCGGGGCGGCGGTTATGGCTTTGGCAAAAGGTGAGCTGCTGCGGCCTGCTGCCTCGCATGAGCATGTGCATGAAGGCGTCAGGATTGCTGCCGGTCCGGAGCGCTAGCCCGGATATTTCACCCCGGGGACGCGATGATCGTGCCGGGATGGGCGTTCCCAAGCGGATTTCCGACCGAATCAATAGCCAGCCTATTGATGAGGAAGGAAATACCGCTCGAGGGGGGCCAGATCGGTGCGAGGGCGCGTCCAGCGGAGGCCGGGTAACATTTCGCTACCCGCTAATCTACGAAGAATATCTCTGGCGACCAGTGAGCTATCAGTAGTTTTCAGCGCCCGGGTGAAATATGCGGGCTAGCCGGCACGCGGAGCTCTCGCAGGCCTCCTGCCGGTCCGACCCGGGCGGTTTTATTGGGGCGCACGACGATGGCGCGCGTAGGCCGGTACGGCCGCCCAGCGGGCAGGCTGAGTTCAACTCAAGACGGTATGTATTGCTTTGCCTTAGTGCGGGGCAGACAATCCCCCTGAAAATCCGCAAGAGGGGGAACAGGCATGTTGATTCGATCGATGCTCGTCGGCATGGGGTTGTTGCTTTGTGTCGCTTCGGGCGCCATGGCAGAGGTCCAATCCAAGGCAGTCACGTATCAGGACGACGATGTCCCGCTGACCGGCTATCTCTACTGGGACGACGCCCAACAGGGCAAGCGGCCAGGGGTACTGGTGGTCCACGAATGGTGGGGGCTCAACGATTATGCGAAAAAGCGCGCCCGCATGCTGGCGGGACTGGGCTATGTGGCCTTCGCTGCCGACATGTACGGCAATGGCCAGGTCACGGAAAAGCCCGATCAGGCGCGGGACTGGATGCAGGAGGTGACCGCCGACGTGGAGGGCTGGCGACACCGGGCCGGCCTGGGTCTGCAGCAGCTGGTGGCCAGCGGCCTGGTGGACGAGAATCGGCTGGCGGCCATCGGCTATTGCTTCGGCGGTGCCACGGTGCTGCAGATGGCCTACGGCAATGCACCGGTGAAGGGCGTGGTCAGCTTCCACGGCGCCCTGCCGGCCGCGCCCGAAGAGGCCAGGGGCAAAATCGGACCCCAGATCCTGGTCCTGCACGGTCATGCCGACGGCTTTGTCGCCCCCGAGGTGGTGACGAACTTCCGCAACAGGCTGGATGAGGCGGGGGCGCGCTGGGAGATGAACACCTACGGCGGTGCCCGCCACGGCTTCACCAATCCGGATGCAGGGCGCTATGGTATCGAGAACCTGAAATACGATCCGACCGCAGACCGCCGCTCCTGGGCGCGCATGCAGGCCTTCTTCGACGAGATCTTTGCGGGCTAGCCCGAATATTTCACCCGGTCGCTGAAAAATAGTTATAACTCACTGGTTGCAAAAGATATTCTTCGTATATTAGCGGGTAACGAAATGTCACCGGGCCAACGCTGGACGCGCCCTCGCACCGATCTGTCCGCCCTCGAGCGGTATTTCCTTCCTCATCAATAGGCTGGCTATTGATTCGGTCGGAAATCCGCTCGAGAACGCCCATCTCGGCACGATCATCGCGTCCCCGGGTG
>JANTHJ010000103.1 GCA_024762475.1 Chromatiales bacterium
ACCTCAGTCATGGCGCATTTCCTCGGGCACCGGGAACTCCTCGGGCATCGGCGGCTGCTCGCCCTCGCCCTCCTGCCAGGCCCGCAGCTGGAAGACATAGGCCAGCAGTTGCGCCACCGCCAGGAACAGCTGCGCCGGTATGGGCTGGTTGAGTTCGCTGTTGAAATAGACGGCCCGGGCCAGCACCGGGGCCTCGATCAAGGGGACCTGGTGTTCGTTACCCACCCGCCGGATATTGGCCGCCACCAGGTCCTTGCCCTTGGCGATCACCACCGGGGCGTTCATGCGGTCCGGGTCGTAGCGCAACGCGACCGCATAGTGGGTCGGGTTGGTGACGATCACATCGGCCTTGGGCACCTCCTGCATCATGCGGCGCTGCGCCATCTCGCGCTGCAGTTGCCGAATCCGGCCCTTCACCTCGGGACGGCCCTCGGTCTGCTTGAGCTCGTCCCGCACCTCCTGCTGGGTCATCTTCAATTCCTTCTTGTGCTGCCACAGCTGGAAGGGCACATCGATCACCGCCATCAGAATCATGGTCGAAGAGATGAGCAGCGCCGCCCAACCGACCATGCGCAGCCCACCGACCAGCGCCTCGCCGATGTCCTGCCCCGCCAGGCCAATGATGTCGTCCTGCCAACTCCACAGGACCGAGGCAGTGACCAGCATGACCAGCAGAAACTTCGCCAGCGACTTGGCCAGTTCCATCAGGCCCTTGGCGCCGAACACCCGCTTCATGCCCTTGATGGGATCGAGCTTGGAGAACTTGGGTTGCATGGCCTCGGCGCTGAGGTTGAAACCGCCCAGGGCCACCGATGCCGCAACGGCCACCACGATCATCACCCCGAAGAAGGGCATCAGCATGATCATCGCGTCCTGAATGGCCGCCACCAGGTGTGCCAGCAACGCATTGGGATCGAACAGGTCCTCGCGACGCAGCATCAGGTTGTGCCGAAACTGTGATTCGAAGCCCTCGCTGAAACGTGTCGCCATGAGCATCATGGCGGCCACGCCCACCATCGTGAGGGCCATGGTGTTCAGCTCCCGCGAGCGCGGCACCTGACCCTTCTTGCGCGCATCGTCCAGACGCTTGCTGGTGGGCTCCTGCGACTTTTCCTGGCCGTCCTGGTTCTCTGCCATGCCTTACCTCGCTCTCAGGATGTCCACGCCGAGCCCCAGGGCCTCGTTCACCAGCAGACCGAAGCCGTGCATCACCTGCGGCAGGGTGACCCACATCACCAGAAACCCGGCCAGCAGGGTGATCGGAAAGCCGATGGCAAAGATGTTCAACTGCGGCGCCGCACGCGAGACCACACCCATGCCGATGTTGATCAGCAACAAGGCGATGATCACCGGCAGTGCCATCAACAGCCCTGCCGCGAACAGCCGCGACGACCAGGCCACCACGCCCCATAGCCCGGCCCGGGTGAGGCCATCCACCGCGATCGGCAGCAGGCGAAAGCTCTCCGCCACGCTGCCGAGCAGCAGCAGGTGGCCATTGCCGAGAAGAAACGCCAACATCGCCAGGATCAGCCAGTACTGTGACACCACCGGCACCTGCACCCCGTTGATGGGATCCATCATGTTGGCGAAGCCCAGGCCCATGCTGTAGGCCATCACCTGCCCACCGAAGATCAGTGCATTGAAGGCCAGTTGCAGTACGAAGCCCATCATGGCGCCGATACCGATCTGCTGCAGCGCGATCATCACGCCCTCGGCGCCGAACACGTCGACCACCGGTGCCGGCGGAATCAGCGGCTGAATCACCAGTGTGATGAGTACCGCCATCAGCACCCGATAGCGCATGGGCACCTGGCGCACACTAAACACCGGGGCCGCGGCCAGCGCCGCACCCACACGCACGAAGGGCCAGAAGAAGTCTGCCAGCCATTGCTGCAATTGGGCGTCGCTGAAGTGCATGGCCTGCCCCGGTCAGTGATCGGCTAACCGATCATGTAGGGAATGTTTTCGATCAATCGCTGTGTGAAGCCAGTGATCTGTCGCAACAGCCAGGGACCGGTCGCCATCAGCACCGCAGCGATGGCGATCAGCTTGGGCACGAAGCTCAGGGTCATCTCATTGATCTGGGTCGCCGCCTGGAACATGGCCACGATCAGGCCGACCGCGAGGGAGATCAGCAGGATGGGGGCTGACAACAGGATGGTGACCTCCAGGGCCTGACGCCCAATGTGGATGACTGAGTCTGCGTCCATTACGACCTCACACGTAGAAGCTCGACGCCAGGGTGCCCATCACCATGGCCCAGCCGTCCACCAGTACGAACAGCATGATCTTGAACGGCAGAGAAATGATCAGCGGCGAGAGCATCATCATGCCCATCGACATCAGCACGCTGGCCACCACCAGGTCGATCACCAGGAAGGGTATGAACAGCAGAAAGCCGATCTGGAAGGCGGTCTTCAGTTCGCTGGTGGCGAAGGCCGGCATCAGCAGGCTGAAGGGCACCTCGTCGTTGCGCTGAAAGCCGCTCACCCCGGCAATCTTGGCGAACAGCCCAAGGTCGTCGTCGCGGGTCTGCGCCAGCATGAACTCGCGCACCGGCTGCTTGGCCTTGTCGAAGGCCTGCTCCGCGGTCATCTTGTCCGCCAGATAGGGCCCCAGCGCCTCGTCATAGACCTTGTTGAACACCGGCGCCATGATGAAGAAGGTCAGGAACAGGGCGATGCCGATCAACACCTGATTCGAGGGCGTCTGCGCCGTGCCCAGTGCCTGGCGCAGTATCGACAACACGATGACGATACGGGTGAAGGAGGTCATCAACATCAGTGCCGCCGGCAACAGCGAGAGCGCCGTCATCATCAGCAGCACCTGAATGCTCAGGGTGTAGGTCTGACCGCCCTGCCCGTCCGGCGCCACGTTCAGGGCATCGATACCCGGGGCCGCCAGGGCGACCGGCGCCAGCAGGCCCAGCAACAGAACCAGCAGCGCCCTCATGCCTTATCTCCCGCGGCTGCGCCCGTCGCCTCGCTGGCCTCTGCCAGCTGGCCGGCGAAGTCCTGCTCCGCCTGGTCGGACACAGCCAGCCGGTGCAACATGCGCACATTGCCCTGGGCCACGCCCAACAGCAGGCGCTCGCCTTCGACCTCGACGATCACCGCGCGCTCGCGCGGACCCAGCGAGACCCCGCCGATCACCTGCACCCGACCCTTGCCGACGCCGGGCACTGCCAGGTAGCGTTTAAACACCCAGGCCAGTCCCAGCAACACCGCCAGGACGATCACCAGGCCACCCGCCGTCTCCAGTAACTGCTCGCCGCCGACACCGACGGCGGGCGGCACTGCCTCGGACGCAGCCAGCGCCCGGCCCGCAAACAGCATCAGCAAGGGAAAAGCAAGACGCATGCTCAGGCCTTGAGGTTGCGCACACGGTCGGCCGGGCTGACGATGTCGGTCAGGCGAATGCCAAACTTCTCGTTCACCACCACCACCTCGCCCTGGGCGATCAGGGTGCCGTTGACCAACACATCCATGGGTTCGCCGGCCAGGCGGTCCAGTTCCACCACCGAGCCCTGATTGAGTTGCAGCAGATTGCGGATGTTGATGCGAGATCTCCCGATCTCCATGGCGATGGTCACCGGCACATCCAGAATGGCGTCCAGTTTGATGTCGCCACCACAACCCTCCGGCTGCAGCTCATCGAAGCTGGCCGCCTGGGCCTGCTCATCCTCGCCGCCTCCCTGCTGTTCGAGGGCATCGGCCCACTGGTCGGCCAGCGCCTGGTCGTCAACAGCCTGCGGGGTTTCGACTTCTTCGCTCATGATGCGGCTTCCTGTATCAGCGCCTTGTTCTCAGGCGGTTGTTCATTCGAATCGGTCGACGGCGCCCCGTGGGGCGGGGTTGGCCCGCCCAGGGCGATCAACTCATGCAGGCCGACGCTCTTGGGCCGGTCGATCCATTCCTGCACCTTGATGGCATAACGGTCCTTGTGGACGCCCAACACGCCCCGAAACAGCGGCAGGCCCTCGGCACAGACCTCGAGGCTCTCGCTGATGTCGATGGGAATGATGTCTCCAGCCTGCAGCTCGGACAGCTCGCGCACGCTCAGCTCCACTTCAGCAAGGGTGCTGTTGATCTCGACACTGGCGTCCAGAATCTCTTCACGCAGCGCCTTCTCCCAGCGCTCGTCGCGCTCGCCGCGGTCGCTTTGCACCCCGGCATCCAGCAGTTCGCGGATCGGCTCGAGCATCGAGTAGGGAAGACAGACGTAGAAATCCCCGCCGCCGGCCTCGAGATCCACATTGAAGGTCGTCACCACCACCACCTCGCTGGGGCTGACGATGTTGGCGAACTGCGGGTTGACCTCCGAGCCCTGGTAGCTGAACTCGACATCCAGTACCGGCTCCCAGGCCTGACTGAGATCCTTGAAGGCGATCTCGAGCAGCATTTGCACCACGCGCAGTTCGGTGGGCGTGAACTCGCGACCCTCGATCTTGGTGTGGAAGCGTCCGCTGCCACCGAAGAAGCTGTCCACGGTGCTGAACACCAGTTTGGGATCGAGCACGAACAGGGACTTGCCTCGCAGTGGCGCCACCTTGACCATGTTCAGGCTGGTCGGCACGAACAGGCTATGTACGAACTCGCCGAACTTGAGCATCTGCACGCCCGAGACCGAGATGTCCGAACTGCGCCGCAGCAGGTTGAACAGGCTGGTGCGGAAGTAGCGGGCGAAGCGCTCGTTGATCATCTCCAGGGTAGGCAGCCTACCCCGGACGATTCGATCCTGACTGGCGAAGTCGTAGGCCCGCGCCCCATCGGGGTCGACCGGCACGTCGCTTTCGGTCTCGACATCGCCACCGTCTACACCATGCAGCAGCGCGTCGATTTCGTCTTGTGAAAGAAGGTCATCAGCCATGATCGGTCACTGCAGCACGAATTCGGTGAAGTACACGTCCTTGATCTCGCCCGCCTGTTCCATGTCTTCCATCTTCTGGGCCAGCAGCGCCTTCACATCCTGCTGAAGCTTCTGCTTGCCCTCCAGGGTGAGCAGGTCGGCCGCCTGCTGCGACTCGAACAGGTTGTTCAGGTGATGCCGCAGCATGGGGTCGTTCTCGGTGATGAAATCGGCCACCGGTTGCTGCCGGGTATACACCGTGACCGCGATCTGCAGCATCTTGGCCGGCCCGCCGGGCGGCAGATTGACCACGAACTTGGGCTTCATTTCCAGGTAGATGGGGTCACCTTCAGGTACCGCTTCTTCGGCCGGGGCCTCTGCCTCGGCCGCCTGCTCGCCCTCGGCCGGCTCCTCACCGCCCATCAGAAAGAAGGCCGCCGCACCGCCGCCGAGCAGCAGCACCACGACCGCGATGATGATGATCAGCTTCTTCTTGCCACCGCCGCCTTCTTCGCCTTCGATGTCTTTTTCGTCCTTTGCCATGGTCTGTTTCCGTGGTCTCCAGAGAAGGGTCTGTCACGGGAACTGCAATCGCCGTGCCAGCCGAAAAGTCGAAGAACTATTCTTTTTATTCAGTTAGTTACAAAACACCCCGTTGCGCCATGACGAGAGTTTGACGCGGCTCGGCCGCCGATCGAGGCAGAAATCCGCCACCCGCCAGACGGCTGGCGATAAACTGGCATCATGAGCGGACAACAGCAGATTTCCCTGGTATTGGGCAGTGGCGGCGCCCGCGGACTGGCGCATATCGGCGTGATCCGCGCCCTGGAACGCCATGGCTGGCGCATCAATGCCATCTCCGGCAGCTCCATGGGCGCCCTGATCGGCGGCTTCTATGCCGCAGGCAAGCTCGACGCCTACGCCGACTGGGTATTGGATCTGACCGAGCTGAACGTGATGCGCTACCTCGATCCGGCCTGGGGCGGGGCCGGCCTGATCAAGGGCGAGGCGGTGATGGAGACGCTGCGCGAATTCGTCGGCGAACACCGCATCGAGGATCTGCCGATCCCGCTCACCATCGTGGCCACAGACCCGCGCGCGCGGCGCGAGGTGTGGCTCAATCGCGGTGACCTGTTCGACGCGATCCGCGCCTCCATCGCCGTCCCGACCGTCTTCACCCCACACGTCGTGAACGGCCGGCCACTGCTCGACGGCGGCATTCTGAACCCGGTCCCCATCGCCCCCATCATGCACAACCGGGGCGATCTGATCGTCGCGGTCACCCTTTCGGGAACCCCACGGGAACACCCGAGCCCGGTGAAACCGATTGCCCGCCCACGCCGCGCGAGCGGCCCCTATCGGGAGCGGATCGACACCTTTCTGGACGAACTGCAGAACAAACTGGGGCTGGACGATTGGCAGGAAAAACTCGGGCTGGATATCCTGCCCGAACGTCAAGGGCCCCAGGCTCGCTGGAGCAAGCCGGAGCAGACATTGTCATTCGTGGATGCCGCGCTATTGTCGCTGGATGCCATGCAGGCCGCCATCGCCCGCAACATGCTCGCCGCCTACCCGCCGGACCTGCTGATCGAGATCCCGATCAACGTCTGTGCGGTGCACGAGTTCTACCGCGCCGCCGAGGTCATCCCGGCCGGCGAGTATTGGGCGGAACAGGCCCTCAACGAGTTCCTGGAAGAGAACGGGCGCCGGATCGGCGACTGAGCCTCCGCCGAAGTCGTTCAGTAGCGGGGCTCAAAGAAGAAGGTCATGATGGCCGCCGAGGTCTCCCCGTCGCCCACGATCGCCGCGGTCCACTTAGGGATTGCCTGTGCCGCCCAGATCAGGAACACCACCAAAACAATCTTGCGCCCACGGGACATGTCCTGAAACCGGGTCAGGACATCGGGCGCGACGCTGCGCTTGTGCGCCTGCTTCATCTCACTCTCTCCAATCTCCGCCCCTCTGGGGCAAGGCATGCCGGGTTGACCCCGATCTATATATTCGAGATTAACCGACGCCCGCTGCATCGCAATTGGGGAAAACCCGAGAACATGTGGCCGCGTGACTGAGGAAGCTCTGATTAATCCCTCCCCCCGCTTGCGGGGGGAGGTTAGGAGGGGGGTAAACCGTTGTTTCAACTCCCCCTCCCCGGCCCCCCGTCGCTCTTCCCCCACTTGTGGGGGAGGTGAAAAATCGAATTTTTCAGACCTCCCCTGAGTAGAATGGTGATTCGCAATACCAATTGAGCCGTTATCCATGCCGCGCTGCGTTTCCACACTGACATCATGGGCCGTTGTCGGGCTGGCCGCAGGACTACTCACGTCTTGCGAACAGGGTCCGGATGTCGACGAGCAACTCGAAAACCGGATGATGCTGCTCGATCTACCGCCCAATCGATGGATCGAATACCACTCTTCTGAGCAAGCGGGCTGGTGGCGCAAGGGTCATGCAGGGCTGGCCTATGACAGCAGGCGCGGGCACCTACATGTCTTCGGGGCAGATACGCACGGAAAGGACTGGGACAATGTGGTGCATACCTTTATCCCGATCGAACGCCGCTGGATACACCGGGGCGACGATGCTCCCACGAATAGTTACCGCCTGAATTCCGAAGGCACACCAGTCTCAGGGATTCAATCCATGCAGCCTTGGGCAATGCATACCTTTGACGGCGTGGAATACGACCCGGTGACCGACTCGCTGCTCGTTGCCGGTTCGCCAGACCACAACCCTATCGCCAAAACCGTATCAGGTGTGAGGAGGGACCCTCTCTGGCGCTACGACCTGCAACGCGACGCGTGGCAGCCGATCCCCGTGAACAACGGAGGATCCCACCCGTTTTTTGGCGCAGCATCCGCGTTTGATACCGCCCGCAAGGAAATGGTGATATGTAGTGGCGACCTTTGGGAGTGGCCTGCGGGCGGCAGCGAAGTCGACGCCGCCGGTCCATCGTTAAAGTGCTTGCATCGCACCATGGCGTTCGACAGCCGGCACCAAAGCCTCTACCTCTTTGGCGCCTACGAACGCAGCAACCATGTGTGGAAACTGGAAAGAGACCCGGTGACCGACCGGCCCGAGAGATGGGTCGAGCTCACGCCCGGCGGCGACCGCTGCCCCGCGTATACCACAGCGCCGGTCGCATTCGACCAGGAAAACGGCGTCTTCCTGCTGATCGTAGACGATCCCGCAAAAGGCTCCGACAAGGCCTATACCTTCCTCTACGACCCAACGGCCAACGCATATCGTAAGATTTCAGGCGCAGCACTTCCCAAGGTTGGCATGAACTTCATGATGGCATGGGACCCGATCCACAAGGTGTTCTTCCTGATCACGGGTTCATGGAATTCGCCGACTAAGGT
>JANTHJ010000104.1 GCA_024762475.1 Chromatiales bacterium
GGCCTCCTCGATGGCGGCGCGGATCTTTCCCGCCACCAGGACGGCATTGCGCGGCTCGATGGAGGTCAGCAGTACCAGGAACTCCTCGCCACCATAGCGGAAGACATAGTCGCCAGCTCGCACCGTCTGAGCGATGGTCTCCGCCACCTGGTGCAGCACCCGGTCGCCGGTTTCGTGGCCATGTTCGTCGTTGACCCCCTTGAAGTGGTCGATGTCGACCATGAGTACGGAGTAACCACTCTGCTGGTTGATGCTGAACTCGGTCTCGCGCTTCATGATGGAGGCGAGGAAGCGTCGGTTGAACACCCGGGTCAGTGGATCGCGGCTCTTGTCGTCTTCCTGCTGTGAGCGCGCCAGCTCCTCGAGCAGCCAGTCGGCCTCTCCCACCGCGGCCTGTGTCTTGGCCACGAGTTCGGGCCGCTGCTCGCTGGGCGCGGTTTCCAGGCTGTCGACCAGCTTCTCGATCCGCTCCAGTTGCTCGAGCAGGCGCGGTATCTCGGGCTGATCCGCGAACAACAGGCGCGCCTTGTGGTTGATCCAGAGCCCGACGCTGGAATTCAGGATGGAGGGGTGCCGGGCCTTGCCGTCACCGCTGGCGATCACGCTACCCATCAGCTGGCCGAGGTAGCGCTGCAGGTCGACCCGCATGCGCTCGAAGGTCAAGGCGGCGTTCTGCCCGAGCATGGTGATGCGCAGGGCCTGGCTTTCGCGCTCGCTCGTCACCAGATCGCTGAGGTAGGCCTCGTTCAGCAGCCCGACCGCAAGATCCAGCAGTTCGTCGCTGAGCAGCAGGGTCTCGACCAGGTCCACTGGCGGTTCGGGAGAGGCGATCAGGGCCCGCCAGATGCCTTTCTTGAGTGCCAGCATGCCGCGGTTCACCAGGCGCATGGGGAGGCCGATGCGCGCATGCACCTGACCGATAAATTGCTGACGCCGAATGAAGGCATCCAGGTCGTCTATCTGTCGCGCATCGAACAGGTCGCGCAGCCACTGGGCCATGGAGGCGGGGAGGTTTTTCTCCACCACCTGGTTGCCCAGAAACTTGCGTGCCTCGGGGATGGCGTTCATGGTCCGATAGAAATCGCCTGCCAGTTGCTCTGCATGGTCCGAGACGATCTCGTGGGTCCAATCGAGCATCGGTCGGTTGGCGTCGCAATAGCATGCCTCCAACTCACTGCGCTCGATGGTCCTGCTCTGGTCGTCCGCGGGCATGCACGGGCCTCCAAGTAATATGTGGGTTGTGGGAGCTGTCTCGGCGCCGCTCGCGCCGGGATATTCTGACATCTCTGCTAGCGGACCGAGAGACAAAATCTTGCGGGGCGATTCCGCGCTCGGGACGGGCTTCAGAGCAGCTCTGTAATCCTTGCCTGTAGCGCCGGCACGACCTCCTCTTCGAACCAGGGGCGCTCGCGCAGCCAGCGGTTGTTGCGCGGGCTGGGGTGGGGCATCGGCAGGAGCGCAGGCCAGTGGTGTCGCCAGTCGGCCACCACCTCGCTCACCGGTGGCATGCGTTGCCCGCGATAGAGGTGCCAGGCGATGGCGTAGCTGCCCACCAGCAGGGTCAGTTCGATGCGCGGCATTTGCGCCAGCAGGGACTCGCGCCAGGTTGCGGCGCATTCGGGACGTGGCGCCAGGTCGCCGCCCCTGCCGGTGCCGGGATAGCAGAAACCCATGGGGACCAGGGCGATGCGCGAGACGTCGTAGAAGGTCTCGCGGTCGATGCCCATCCACTCGCGCAGGCGATCACCGCTCGGGTCGTTGAAGGAGATGCCGGTCTCGTGCACCCGTCGCCCCGGCGCCTGGCCGACCACCAGGATGCGCGCCTCGGGATGGGCATGCACCACCGGGCGAGGGTCGTGGGGCAGGACGTCCGCACAGCGGCGGCACGCGCGGATATCCCGCAACAGTTGGTTGAAATCGTTCAACCCAGAGATTCCACTAGGAGGCATGATGATCGCGCAGAGACTTGGAGTCACAAGGAATTTTCTGAAGGAGCGGCATAGCGAGCTCTATGCCCGACTGAAGAAAATTTCTTGTGGATTCAAAGATCAAGTGAGGGCCTGTCGCCTAGTGGAATATCTGGGTTCAACACTCGGCCAGCAGGCGGTCGATCATGGATTGGGCCTGTCCGGCATAACCGCCGCCGAACAGGTTGGTGTGATTGAGAATGTGGTACAGGTTGTAGAGGGTCTTGCGCATCCCATAGCCCGGATCCAGTGGCCAGGTCTCGCGATAGGCGGCATAGAAGTCGCGGCCGAAGCCGCCGAACAGCTCGGTCATGGCCAGATCCGCCTCGCGATCGCCGTAGTAGACCGCCGGATCGAAGATCACCGGACGATGTTCGCGATCGAAGGTGATGTTGCCACCCCACAGGTCGCCATGCAGCAGCGAGGGGGCCGGGTCGTGATCGATCAGGACCTGGAAGCGGTCGAGCAGTTGCTCTCCCGCCCGTTGCAGGCTCGGGTAGCCATTGTGCCCGACCAGTTCCAGCTGGAACCCCAGGCGCTGTTCCCGCCAGAAGGTGATCCAGTCGTCGCGCCAGTCGTTGGGCTGGTGGGTGGCGCCGATGGTGTTGTCGCGGTGCCAGCCGAAGCGCTCGGCGGTGTGACGGTGCATGGCCGCCAGCTGCCGCCCGGCCTCGGTCTGGCCCTCGGGCCCGGCGCTGCCGGACTCGATGTATTCCATCACGATGAAGCTCTGTCCGTCGTGGGCGCCGGTGCACAAGGCTCGCGGTACCCGGATGGTGCCGGTGTCGGCCATGGCGTTAAGACCCTCTGCCTCGGCCTCGAACATCGCCAGCCGCTCGGCCGAGTTGGTCTTGGCGAACCATTGTTGTTCGCCGTCGGCCAGGCGCAGCGCGGTGTTGATACAGCCCCCGCCGAGGTGGCGGGGCGGATCAGGATCGAAGGGGACGCCGGTCCCCTCGCGGATACGGGCGGCGATGTGCTGCCAGAGGGAGGTCATCTCGACGCTATCTCGATAGGTGGACGATCCACGTCCTACCCTGGCCGTGGGAGCGGCTTCAGCCGCGACGAAAAATCCTTCGGGCCTGAAGGCCCTCCCGCCAGACGGCCACGTCGCCCCTGAGCAGAGCATGGATGTGCGCAAGCGCTGCGAAGCCCGCTGTCAGTCAGTGATAACGGAAGTGCCATGAGGGTCCGCAGATACCCCGGATTACGCTTCGCTCCATCCGGGCTACGCTGTTTCACGATCAGGGGTGTGACCGGCAGGCTCATGTGGGTTAACTCAGGCGCTGGCGCAGTGGGCTGCTCCGCGGGAAGTGCGCGGCGAGGAACTCCATCTGGTCGGCCAGAATGTTGCGCCCCTGCAGGTAGATGTATTCGGCATGCGTTGGGGTGAAGGGAATGGCCAGCAGCTGCATTCCGGCCTCCTCCGGGGTGCGGCCGGCCTTGTGCAGATTGCAGCGGATACAGGCAGTGACCAGGTTGTTCCAGGTGTCCTGGCCACCCCGGCTGACCGGGGTGACGTGGTCTCGTGATAGCTCCCGCTTGCGGAAATGGTCGCCGCAATACAGGCAGATATGACCGTCGCGCTGGAACAGGGTCTCGTTGCACAGTGGCGGGGTGTAGCCGCGATCGAGCCGATAGTGCGATTGGTGGTTGCCATGGGTGGCGAGGATGGAGTGCAGCCGCACGCGGCTTTGCCGGTGCGAGCCCGCATTGACGCCGCCATGGATGGTCAGAATGGGTGAGCCCAGGGTATAGGCGACCATGTCCAGGGCGTGCAGCTTGACCGCCTGGCGGTAGTCGATCCATTCCAGCGGCATGCCCGAGGCATCGGTTCGCAGTATCTGTTGGGACAGATCCGACACGGCTTGGTCCTCACGACAGACTTGACTGTTTATGGCACAGAACCTGCCTTTAGTTCAAGCGGGGTTGTGCCGTAACGCGTCGGTCGAGGCCCTACCTGCGACGAGGACGTTGGCGGTCGAACAGCCGCTGACGCAGTGCTTTCCGCTTGGCCGGTGGCAGCTTGCGCCAACGTTCGCGCAATGCGCGGCGCCGTTCGGGCGGCAGTTGGCGGAATCGCTGGAACTTCTCGCGCAGCAGCTGGCGGCGTTCCGGCGGCAGGCTGCGGAAGCGCTTCAGGCGTTCCCGCAACAGTTTGCGCCGTTCCGGTGGCAGCTGGCGCCAGCGCTGCAGGTTACGGCGGGCGGTGTGCCGCTGTTCGGGGCCCATCGTTTCCCAACGCTGCAGGCCGCGCAGCAGCCGCTCGCGGCGTGCCTCGGGCAGCTGGTCCCAGCGGCCTTCCAGGTCGAGCTGTCGCAGGACGCGTTGTTGCGCGTCGCTCAGCGCGTCCCAGCCAGGGGTATCGGCCGTTGCCCAACCTGCCCAGATGAGCAGCAGCAGAATGGTGGTCAGCCTTGTCTTCATCGGTCGCTCTGCCTCTGCCAATAATCACGATCGTGATCGGTGTCGTCATCCCGCCGTTCGCGCGCTTCCCGGTCGGCCTGTTCGAGGGGGTCGAGTAGTCGTCCCTGCTCGTCCTCCTCGAAGTCGGCCAGATATTCGAGCAGCTCTATGCTGGGGATATCTGCCTCATCGGCCGGCCCCGGCGCGGCCGACGAGGGGGCGGTGCAGGCCAGAGTAC
This sequence comes from Chromatiales bacterium, assembly GCA_024762475.1. Lineage (GTDB taxonomy): Bacteria > Pseudomonadota > Gammaproteobacteria > Chromatiales > Chromatiaceae > MONJU. The sequence continues at coordinate 4,612 of JANTHJ010000104.1, forward strand.
TCGCCAGCACTACGGCCGCTGTGCGCCTCACGCAGAACCCTCATCGCCCGTTTCTCCCAGGCCCTGTTCGCTCAGCCACTCGTAGAACTCGAGATCCTCCACCACCTCCAGATCCACATCGAGGATGGCGACCTCCAGCAGTTCATCGCCGGGGACCGGCTGCGTGGGCGTCGTCTGATGCAGGCCGGGCAGCAATGCCGCCACCAGCAGCCCGAGGGCCAATCCGGCGCCCGCCAGTCGCCAGCCGCCGGGCAGCCGACTGCGCCGTGTCGACGCCTGTTGCACTGCCTCGGCGCGCACCCGGCGCAGGCGCGAGAGCGTTGCCCCGTCGAGGTCCTGGGCACGCCGGTCGAGCGCCTCTATCAGTTCCTGCTGCAACGGGTTCTTCATGGGTGGTATTCCTCCAGCCGGGAGCGCAGGTTGCCGAGCGCACGCGAAAGGTGGGTCTTGACGCTGCCCTGGGAGCAGCCCATCGCCTGGGCGGTCTGCGCCACGTTCAGCCCCTCCCACACGCGCAGCAGAAAGGCCTGCTGCTGGCGCAGCGGCAACTCGGATACCGCCTGTTGCAGCCGTTCGGTCGCTTCCAGGTGGTCGAGCTGCTGTTCGATCGGCGGGACCGCCGGATCCGGTGCCTGCTCCAGCGGTTCCTCGCCGGCATCTTCCCCCCGATGCAACCAGGTGCGCCAGCGATTCCGCACCTTTTGCCGGCGCGCCCAGTCGCGGATGCGGTTCTGCAGCACCCGATGGAACAGGGGCGCCCATTCCACCTGGGGCTTGTCGGCGTAGCGGCGCGCAAAGGCAAACATGGCATCCTGTACCAGGTCCAGGGCCTCGTCCGGATCGCGTGTGGCCATCTCGGCCATGACATAGGCGCGCCGTTCCACATCGCCAAGGAAGGCGTCGAGCGCTCGGTGGCGCGATTGCTCTGCCGGCGCTTCGGGCACGCTTCCGGTCATCCAGTGGTTGATCGCGGTGAATGATGACATCTGGCTCGCTTTCCTCACAGCGAAATCCTTTTGTCCATTCAACGCGCCGCCGGTTAATCGGTTGACAACAGTCTGTCAAGCGACGTTATGCACATGTGGGCTGCTAAAGGGGAATGAGAGTCAGACTTAGCTGTGACTACTCGATCATCTATGAGAAAAGCGACATAACTAATTGAAATATAGCAAATAAGTCGAATTGGTCATTTTTTTGCCAATTCAAGCCAGTGTTTGCCCGCTCGGCCCAAACGGAAAACATGAAGATCTCTTCCACAGAGTTATCCACAGGTTCTGTGGATTTCTTTTTCGGGGCGCCGATGGAACTGGGGACTGTCTCAACCACAGCTTCCCGCAGCGCGCCGGGCAACCGATACAATGCCGCCATGACACCGACCCTGCTGCGCGTCGCCCTTCCGGTGCCGTTGCCCGGCCTCTTCGACTACCTGCCGCCCGAGGGCGAGACAGCCGCAGACTGTCGCCCCGGTGCGCGCGTGCTCGTACCCTTCGGCAAGGGCGAGCGGATCGGGGTGATCGTGGCGCTGCATCGGGATCCGGGGGTGGCGGCCGAGCGGCTCAAGCCGGTGCATCGGGTGCTCGATACCGCCCCCTTGCTCGACTCATCTCACCTCGATTTCCTGCAGTGGGTGGCGGGTTATTACCACCACTGGCCGGGGGAGGTGGTCTGCAGTGCGCTGCCGTTGCGTCTGCGCAAGCGGCCCGATGTGTTGCCGGTGGCCGTTGCGGGCGTGGCGCTGGCGGTCGGGCCGACCGAGGCCCTGGCGCAGATTCCGAAGCGCGCGGCACGTCAGCGCGAGCTGATCGAGGCCCTGGCAGAGGCCGGGGAGGGGCGTCTGTCCCGCCAGTGGCTGCTGGAGCAGTCCCCCGGCTGTAGCGGCACGCTGCGGCGGCTTGCGGAAAAAGGCCTGATCGCGCCCTGCGAACTCGAGCCCGAATCGACGCGTTATGCGCCTCGGGCACCGGCCTATGCACTGAACGCCGAACAGGCGGTGGCGGTATCGGAACTGTCTTCGACGCTGGGGGGCTTTGCACCCTTCCTGCTGCAGGGGGTTACCGGCAGCGGCAAGACCGAGGTCTACCTGCAGTTGGTCGAGCAGGTACTGGCGCGGGGCGAGTCCGCGATGGTGCTGGTGCCCGAGATCTCGCTCACCCCGCAGCTGCGTCGGCGCTTCGTCGAGCGTCTGGGTGGCGAGGTCGCGCTGCTGCATTCCGGGCTCAACGACAGCGAGCGCGAGCGCACCTGGCAGCGCGTACGGCTCGGTCTGGTTCGGGTGGTGCTGGGCACCCGTTCGACCGTGCTCTACCCGGTGGACCGGCTCGGCCTGGTGATCGTGGATGAGGAACACGATGCATCTTTCAAGCAGCAGGAGGGGTTTCGCTATTCGGCCCGGGATCTGGCGGTGGTCAGGGCGCGCCGGGCCGGTTGTCCGGTGGTGTTGGGTTCGGCCACCCCTTCGTTCGAGACCCTGCACAATGTCGCCAGCGGGCGCTATCGCCATCTGCGTCTGAACCAGCGGGCCGGGGGCGCGAGCCCTCCCGATATCCGGCTGCTGGATGTGCGCGACCAGCCGCTGCGCTCCGGCATCAGCGATCCCCTGATGAAGGCCCTGCGCGACACCCTGGCGGCGGGGGAGCAGGCCATGGTGTTCCTCAATCGGCGGGGGTTTGCGCCGGTACTCGCCTGCTACGACTGCGGCTGGGTCTCCGACTGCCCGCGCTGCGATGCCCGCCAGACGGTGCATCGCGCGGCGGGACTGCTGTGGTGTCATCACTGCGGCCTGCAGCGCCCGATTCCGCACCGCTGCCCCGAGTGCGGCAGCGCCAACCTGCATCCCCTCGGTCAGGGCACCGAGCGCATCGAGCAGGTGCTGACAGAGGCCTTCCCGGGCGTTCCGCTGATCCGGGTCGACCGCGATGCCACCGCGCGCAAGGGCAGTCTGCAGGGTCTGCTCGACCAGGTGCACGCCAGCGAGGCGGCATTGCTGGTCGGCACCCAGATGCTGGCCAAGGGGCATCATTTCCCCCGGGTGACCCTGGTGGGGGTGCTGGATGCCGATGGCGGTCTGTTCAGTGCCGACTATCGCGCCCCGGAGCGCATGGCCCAGCTGATGCTCCAGGTCGCCGGACGCGCTGGCCGTGGCGAGCGGCCAGGAAGGGTGCTGATCCAGACCCGTTATCCCGACCATCCCCTGCTGCAGACGCTGGTCAAGGCCGGCTACGACGCCTTCGCGGCCGCCGCCATGGCTGAGCGACAGGAGGCGCACTGGCCCCCCTTCAGTCATCAGGCCCTGTTGCGTGCGCAGGCGACCCGGCAGGAGCGCCCCACCGCCTTTCTCCAGGCGTTGACCGAGGCGCTGGCGCCACTGCCCGCTGGGGTCGAGCTGTGGGGACCGGTGCCGGCCCCCATGGCCCGGCGCCAGGGGCGCTACCGCGCCCACCTGCTGGTGCAGGCGGAGCGCCGCGAACCCCTGCACGCCCTCCTCGACCGCCTGATGGCCGTGGCGCCGGAACTGCCCGAGGCGCGCGGGGTGCGCTGGAGCCTCGACGTGGATCCGGTGGACACGCTTTGAGGGG
>JANTHJ010000105.1 GCA_024762475.1 Chromatiales bacterium
TCATGCGCATCTTCATGGTGCAGGGCACCACCCTGGGGATAGTGGGAACCGTGATGGGAACGGTGCTGGGATTGCTGCTGGCCTTCAATGTGGAGAATGTGGTCGCCGCGATAGAGAAGGCCTTCGGTGTCCATTTCATCGACCCGAGTATCTACTACATCAGCAAACTGCCATCGGATGTACAGATGCCCGATGTCCTGCTGGTGGCGGGTGGGTCGCTGTTGCTGAGCATCCTGATGACCCTCTATCCGGCCTGGCGCGCCTATCGGACCGAGCCGGCGGAGGCATTGCGCTATGAGTGAGTCGGTGCTCCAGGTGAAGGATCTGCACAAGTCCTTTCGCCTCGGCCCCTCCGAGATCGCGGTGTTGCGTGGTGTAACCCTGGAGGTGCCGCGCGGCCGCCAGCTCGCTATCGTGGGCGCCTCGGGATCGGGCAAGAGCACCCTGTTGCATTGCGTGGGAGGGCTGGAGCGGCCGGATCTGGGCAGCGTGATGCTGATGGGGCAGCCCTTCAGCGAGCTGTCGGAGACCGAACGGGGGAGACTGCGCAACCGGCATATCGGCTTCATCTATCAGTTTCACCACCTCCTCCCGGAGTTCACCGCGCTGGAGAACGTGGCGATGCCGCTGTTGATTCGCGGAGAGTCGACCGCCCGGGCGCGCGCACGGGCATTGACTATTCTCGACCGGGTGGGACTTGGGGATCGAGTCGAGCACAAGCCGGCCGAGTTGTCGGGAGGCGAACGTCAGCGCACCGCGATTGCCCGCGCCCTGGTGACCAATCCTGACTGCGTGCTGGCCGACGAGCCCACTGGCAACCTGGATCCGCGTACTGCGGAGTCCGTTTACGACCTGTTGCTGGAGATGAACCGGGAGCAGGGGACCGCCTTTGTGATCGTAACGCACGACCACAGCCTGGCAGCCCGTATGGAACAGCAGTATGAGCTATCTGACGGGCATCTGGTTCAGGCTTGAGGCAGATCTCGGGGGGTCCGGGCAGAAGTCGGGTCAGGCCTTACGGGAGCGGTGTCTGCGATTACGCCAGTGCTGGATTACGTGCCAGCGCCAGAACAGGCGCAGGCCGACATAGCCGATCAGGCCCGCAATCACGCCGACCACGAAACTGCCGAAGTAGAGCGGCAACCAGATCGCGTGCAGCTGCGATCCGATCCACTCCAGGGTCATGTGGAAGTCTCCCACATGCGGGGGCTTGCCGAGGATCCAGGTGCCAACCAGATAGTTGAAGTAGAACACCGGCGGCATGGTAACGGGGTTGGTCAGCCAGACCAGCGCAACCGATATGGGTAGATTGACGCGCACGAAAATCGCGGTGACAGCCGCTGCCAGCATCTGCAGTGGGATCGGGATGGCCGCCCAGAACAGCCCCACCGCGAAGGCGCCGGAGACCGAGCGCCGGTTCATGTGGAACAGGTTTGGATCCGCAAGAAACCCGGACAACCAGCGCAGGTGTTTGTGAGTGCGCACGGTGTGAGGGTCGGGCGCGTATCGCTTGAGCAGTTTTCGCGGCATCTCTCGGGAACAGCAGCCGGGCTGGGGAAAGGGCGTCATCCGCCGACCTGAAGGTCAATTGCCGGTACATTGAACCATGCCGCCGGCTTTTTGACCACATCGACGGTAGTGAAATTTTCTTTACAATAAAGGCGCATGGCACGGAGCCGGCGTATTAAAAGGGAGACAGGCATGCCATGGATGGTAGGCGTATTCCTCGGGGGAAGCTGCGCGTTCTTTTATGTCGGCAGGCTATTCCCCCCGATCCTTCTGCTATTGCTAACGGCGTCCACGCTCGCGTTCGTGCCGCGCGCGGTTCGCAACACAGCGCTGCGCCTACCTCTCGCACTGGCGGCCGGCGTGCTGTGGGCCGCGGTGGTCGCACACTTCAGCCAGCCCCCGAGGCTGCCCTGGACCGACCTTGGCAAGACCTGGGAGGCGCGCCTGCAGATCATCGAACTGCCCACGGAGCGCGAGGGCCGGGCGCGGTTCGTTGCGCAGGTGACTGATCTGGACGATGGAGCTCGCAAGGCGCACGGACACTGGCGGGTGCAGCTGAGCTGGCGAAATCCGCCCCGCCTGAGGCTCGGGCAGCTGTGGCGTGTGCCGCTGCGCCTCAAGCCGGTCAACAGCTACCGCAATGTTGGAAGCTGGGACTACGCTCGTTGGCTGTACCATCGGGGAATCCGCTACCGCGGCTATATCGCCAAAGGGGAGTTTCAGCTGCTGGGGCAGGGCCGTTGTTGTCGTCTCGAGGCCCTGCGCGAAGCCCTACGGGATCGACTGCGGGGGGCGGGGCAGATGGGGCCAGGCCGGGCGCTGTTGCTGGCCCTGGTGCTGGGCGACCGCAGCGGCCTCCGCGGCGATATGCGACACGTCCTCGCCACCACCGGAACCAGCCATCTGGTTGCCATTTCAGGTCTGCACGTGAGCCTGCTGGCCGGTCTGGTGGGGGCGCTCGCTGCCGGCCTGTGGCGCCGGTCGCGTTTCGCGCGGTCGACACCAGCGATGCTGGCCGGGGCGTTGGCCGGACTGGGAGCGGGAACGGCCTATGCCCTGCTCTCCGGCTTCGGTCTGCCGGCGAGGCGCGCGGTGCTAATGCTGGCGATGGGGGTTTTTCTGCTGTGGTCGCGTCGTCGTATTCGCCCTGCCGATGGTCTGGCCCTGGTCGTTCTGGTCGTGGTGCTGTTCGATCCCATGGCCGTGACGGAGGCCGGTTTCTGGCTCTCGTTCCTCGCGGTTGCGGCCATCCTGGCGCTGTTGCCACAGATGCGTGCGCGGCCCTTGTGGCTGCGCGCGGTGATCATGCAGGCGGGTATCTCCCTCGCCCTGGTCCCGCCTTTGCTGTTATTCGACATGTCGCCGGCGCCACTGGGTCTGCTGGTCAACCTGGTGGCAGTTCCGCTGTTCAGCCTGCTGCTGATTCCGCTGGCGCTGCTTGCCACATTGGTGGCAGTCGTCCCGCCCGGCTTCGAGCAGCCGCTGGATTGGACGGTATGGCTGCTGTCGATTGCCTACCGAGGTCTGGAATGGGCGGCAGCGCAGTCGCCTGCTATTGGGTGGCCGAAGGTGACGCCGTTGCGAGTGGCACTGATGGCGTTTGGCGTGGTCTGGATGCTGTTCGCGCCGGGCATTCGGGCGCGCATGCCGGGCCTGGGCCTGATCCTGGCATTGCAGCTGCCGTCCACCCCGTACCTGCCGGAGGGGGCCATGACGCTCGATGTGCTGGATGTGGGGCAAGGCCTCTCCGCGGTGATCCGTACCCGGCATCATGTGCTGGTCTACGATACCGGACCGGCCTTTGGGGGCGGTTTCAATCTGGCCGATGCGGTGGTACTGCCCTGGCTTCGACACCAGGGGATAGATCGCGTCGATCGGCTGGTGCTGAGCCACGGCGACAAGGATCACGCCGGCGCGGCGGATTCGTTGGTGCGCGGAATCAGTTCGGCTGAAATCCTGTCCGGAGAGCCACAGCGGGTACCGGTCACCGCGCGGCGCTGTGCCAGCGGGGACGCGTGGCACTGGGACGGCGTCGATTTCCGTTTCATACAGCCCGCCTGGAGCGCCGGGCGCCACGGCAATAATGCCTCCTGCGTGCTGCTGGTGGTATCGGCAGGGGGCAAGCTGTTGCTCACCGGCGATGCCGAGGACAGCGTGGAGGCTGCGATGGCAGAACGACTGCGCGACGAGGCGCCGATTTCCGTCGTGGTGGCAGGGCACCACGGCAGCAGCACGTCTTCGTCGCCCGAATTCGTTCGCGCAGTGCGCGCTGATCACGTCATCTACGCCAGTGGGTATCGCAACCGCTATGGGTTTCCGCGCCCAGACGTGGACACTCGCTGGGCGGCCGCCGGGGCCAGGCGTTGGCGCACCGACGGCTGCGGGACCGTACATGCGGACTTTTCCGTTCGCCAAAGGCGGGCCCGAATCAGCACCGTTGTGCAAGGGCCTCCCCCGTATTGGTGGCCGGACGACGTTTCCTGTGAACTGGTTGGTCCGGCCGAGGCCCCCTGATTTGGGTGCGCCCGCGCCATCCAGTATCATGCGACCCTCATTGAGGAAGCTCTGATTGATTCCGGCGCGAGACTGTGTGCCACGAACGGATCGCAACTTCCTGGATAATCGCGCAATTTTCAGTATCGAGGGAATAACGTGTTCGAACTCGTAAAGGCCGGCGGCTGGTTGATGTGGCCGATCATTGCCTGCTCAGTCATCGCAATGGCCATTGTCGCCGAGCGCCTGTGGGCGCTGCGCACCGGTCGCGTGACGCCGGAGAATCTGGTGGCGCAGATTTGGCAGCTTTACCAGAAGGGTAAGCTGAGCAATGCGCACATCGCGACCATCCGCAAGAGTTCTCCGCTGGGACGCATCCTTGCTGCGGGGCTGATCAATCGCAATCACCCCAGGGACGTGATGAAGGAGGCGGTCGAAGAGGAGGGCAGGCAGGTGGTGCACGCGCTGGAGCGCTATCTCAATACCCTCGGCACCATTGCGGCCATTGCCCCTTTGCTGGGCCTGCTCGGTACCGTGGTGGGCATGATCAAGGTGTTTGCTGCCATCACCACCGCCGGGGTCGGGAATCCGGCCATACTCGCCGGCGGCATCTCCGAGGCGCTGATCACCACCGCGGCGGGCCTGAGTGTGGCCATTCCTGCGCTCATCTTCCACCGCTACCTGAGTGGCCGAGTCGATCAATTGGTGATCCTGATGGAGGCGGAGGCGCTCAAGTTGATCGAGGTGATGCATGGCGAGCGGGAGCGCTGAGTCATGAACCTGCGTCCGCGACGCCCTGAGCCGCCTCGCATCGATATCACACCATTGATTGATGTGGTCTTCCTGATGCTGATCTTTTTCATGGTCTCGACCACCTTCGACAAGCAGACCCAGCTGAAGGTGGATCTGCCATCGGCGGAGTCGGTGGAGAAGAAGGAGCAGAGTCCGAACAAGATCGAGGTCACGATCGATGCCAAAGGGCATTTCTATGTCAACGATCTGGAGCTCGTCTCTCATGATGCGGCGACCCTGCGTCGGGCATTCGAGAAGATTGCCGATGGCCGAACCGATATTCCGGTGATCATCAACGGGGACCGCAATGCCCCTATCCAGGCCATGGTGACGGTCATGGATGTGGCAGCGCAGCTGGGCATGGCGCGCCTGAGCGTGACAGCGGGTGATACGGGCAAGACAGGCGGCAATCCCTGATCGTGCCGCGGCCGGCATTCTTTCGGCAATGGGTGGAGTCTCAGTGGCAGCGCCTTGGGGTGTTGGCGCTGTCGATGCTCCCATTGTCATTGCTGTTCAGGATGCTGGTGGCGCTGCGCCGCTGGAGTTATCGCCTCGGCCTGCGTTCGGTCTACCGGGCGGCCTGCCCGGTGATCGTGGTGGGTAACATCACGGTAGGGGGCAGCGGCAAGACGCCGCTGGTGATCTGGCTGGCACACTGGTTGCGCGAGCAGGGTTACCGGCCCGGCATCGTTTCGCGGGGTTACGGGGGCAGGGCGCGGAACTGGCCACAGCAGGTCCGACCGGACAGCGATCCCGGCAGTGTGGGTGACGAGGCGGTGGTGCTGGCGCGACGGACGAATTGTCCGGTGTGCGTCGGGCCGGACAGGGGGGCTGCGGCCGCAGCCCTGCTGGCGCATACCGACTGCAATGTACTGGTGTCCGATGACGGGCTTCAGCATTATGGACTGGCCCGGGACCTGGAGATCGCAGTGATCAATGGCCGGACCCGCTTCGGCAATGGACTGATGCTGCCGGCAGGTCCCCTGCGGGAGCCGAAATCGCGCCTGCGACAGATCGATCTGGTGGTGACCAATGGCGATCCTTTGCCTCGCACCTTTGCCATGCGGCTGCGCAAGCCGGCCCTGGTGGCTCTGCAGGACGAAGGCAGGGAACGGGACCTGGAAGATCTGAGAGGGCGCCGGGTGCGGGCTATTGCCGGGATCGCCAACCCGGAGCGTTTCTTCGACATGCTGCGAAGGCATGGTCTGCAGGTCGAGGCAGTACCTTTTCCGGATCATCACCCCTTTACGCGGGAGGAACTGTCGTTCGAAGACCAATTGCCATTGCTGATGACCGAGAAAGATGCCGTAAAATGCCGTCGTCTGATCGACTACCCGGATAGCTGGGTGGTCCGGGTGGAGGCAATACCCGATGCCGCCTTCATTCACCGTCTGAAGGGAAAGCTGGATGCCTGCGTTACGACGAGCGAACCGGCGGCAGCGATCCGCCCCCCTGACCCAGAGGATTGTTAATGGACAAGAAGCTGCTCGACATCCTGGTCTGCCCCGTATGCAAGGGCAAGCTGGTCTATCACAAAGAGGAGGGGGAATTGATCTGTAAGGTCGATCGCCTGGCCTTTCCCATTCGAGAGGGTATTCCCGTCATGCTGGTCGAAGAGGCACGTGAGCTTCCGGCTGACGAAGAGGTCGAAGGATCCTAAAATCCTCAGTTGACCGCTATGAGTGGGGCCTAGATCAATGACTGGCATAGAGAACCGCGGCAATGTCGGACTCACCTGTTGGGTGAAGGGCGCTACGACCACCAGGGCACGCATCGCGCGGTCCCTGGCTGCGTTATAACTCGTTGGAATAGAATGACTATTCCGCCTCGTCATGGCTTGCCAGAAACCACGCGCTACGCACTCTGGCGGCCGTCCAACTGAGGATTCTAGGATGATACCGGCCTACCATGTCGTTATCCCGGCGCGGCATGCCTCCAGGCGCCTGCCGGGCAAGCCGTTACTCGAGATCGCCGGTCAGCCGATGATCTGGCACGTCTGCCAGCGCGCGGGAGAAAGCGGCGCCTCGCGCGTGGTGGTGGCGACCGACGATGAGCGCATCGCCACGGCGGTCTGTGACTTCGAAGGGGAGGTCTGCATGACCGCCGCCGAGCACGAGAGCGGAACCGACCGGATCGCGGAGGTGGCCCGCATCATGGGCTGGGAGGATGATGAGCTGGTGGTCAATCTGCAAGGGGACGAGCCGTTGATGCCGCCGGGCCTGCTCGACCGGGTAGCCCAGACCCTGTATGAACATCCCGAGGCCGCCATGGCGACCCTGGGTGTGCCACTGGCGCCCGAAGAGGTGTTCGACAGCAATGCGGTCAAACTGGTGACGGACCGGAGGGGGATGGCGCTGTATTTCAGCCGTGCCCCCATCCCCTGGAAACGGGGTCTATTCGAAAGGCAGGAGGCGGTGCCCGAAGGCATGTATCGCCACCTGGGGATCTATGCCTACCGGGTGGGCTTTCTGCATCGATTCGTGGCCTGGCCACCAGCGCCGATCGAGCAGCAGGAATCACTCGAGCAGTTGCGGGTGTTGTGGCAGGGTGAGCAGATAGCGGTGGGCATCGTGGAGGAGGCGCCGCCTGCGGGTATCGATACGGAGGCGGACTACCGGCGGGTGCAGGCCCTGGTTCAATCGATAGCGCCCTGAAACAGCAGCATCAATTCCTCTGAGTAGGTGTCGGGTTGTTCGGGGTCGGAGATCGGCAGCGTCAAGGTCTCGGGTACCCTGCGTCGGGCATGGCCGTATTGGTCGCCTTGCAGGGGATTGGGCTGATCGCCCGGAATGCGTTGCAGCACAACGCAATCCTCGTCGCCGAGAATATCGATCAGGAGCCAGTCATCGGACAGATAGCGGTAGCGTCTGCCGACCAGTTTTCTCAGGTTGCGGTGGAGTGGCGAGACCATGGGTGCTTCTCCTCCGGGGTCGAAACATAGGATAAATAGGGATGGTAAAGGTTCTTTTCGTTTGTATGGGCAATATCTGCCGATCGCCCACCGCGCACGGGGTATTTCGCGAGCTGGTGCGGCGCGAGGGCCTGGAGAGACAGGTGCGGGTTGATTCCGCCGGCACCCACGCCTACCACGTGGGCAATCCGCCCGATCAGCGCGCCCAGGCGACCGCGGAGCAACGCGGTGTGCAGCTATCGGACCTGAGGGCGCGCCAGGTCAAGCCGAAGGATTTCGAAAAGTTCGACTATGTGATCGCGATGGACCAGGACAATCTCGCCGCCTTGCAGGCGATGTGCCCGCCAGGCCTGGAAGAGCGGGTGCGGCTGTTCCTGGATTTCGCGCCGCAACGCCCGGAGCGAGAGGTGCCCGACCCCTACTATGGAGGGCGGCAGGG
>JANTHJ010000106.1 GCA_024762475.1 Chromatiales bacterium
GGCTGATCGAAAAGCACGGCACCCCGCGCGATGCCGAGGGTCGGGCCCAGCAGATGGTGGTGCTGGGGATGGGCAAGCTGGGCGCGCGCGAACTGAACCTCTCGTCCGACATCGACCTGATCTACTGCTTTCCGCGGCATGGCCGAACCGACGGGGCGCGGCCGCTGGACAACGAGACCTTCTTCGCCCGCCTCGGACGGCGCCTGGCCAATCTGCTCAGCCACCAGAGCGAGGAGGGATTCGTGTTTCGCGTGGACATGCGTCTGCGCCCCTTTGGCGATGCCGGCCCCCTGGTGGTCAGCTTCGAGGCGATGGAGCAGTACCTGCAGGCCCATGCCCGGGAATGGGAGCGCTACGCGATGGTCAAGGCGCGGCCGATCGCCGGCGATCCGCAGGGCTGCGAGGAGCTCGAGCAGCTGATCCGCGCCTTCGTGTACCGCCGCTATATCGATTTCGGGGTCATCGAGTCGATCCGTGGCATGAAGCGCATGATCGAGCGCGAACTGTACAACAAGGGCATGGAGGCCAACATCAAGCTCGGTGAGGGCGGCATTCGCGAGATCGAGTTCATCGGCCAGGCCTTCCAACTGGTGCGCGGCGGGCGGGACACCGATCTGCAGATCCGGCCCATCCAGAGGGTGCTCGAGCGCCTCGGCGACAAGGGCCTGCTGCCGGAGTATGCGGTGCGGCAGTTGCTCGAGGCCTATGCCTTCCTGCGCCGTACCGAGAACCGCATCCAGGCCTGGCGCGACGAACAGACCCATCTGCTGCCGCAGCACGAGGCGGGGCGCGAACGTCTGGCGATCTGCATGGGTTTTCGCAGTCGGGAGGACTTCGAGGCGGCGCTCGCACAACATCGGCGTCAGGTGCATTCGCAGTTCGAGCAGGTGTTCGAGGCCCCTCAGGCGGAAGAGGAGCATGAGTCGCCGCTGACGCCCTTGTGGCTCGGCCAGATCCCGCGTGAGGGGCAATTGGAGCAACTTCGTGCGCTCGGCTTCACCGATGCGGAGTTCCTGCTCCGGGCGCTGGACCGGTTGCGCGAGGGCGCGACCGTACGGGTGTTGTCCCCGGCGGCGCGACAGCGCCTCGACCGCCTGATGCCGCTGGCGATCCAGGCGGCGGCGGGCACCGAGCATCCCGACCAGGCGCTGGGCCGGTTGCTGCAGCTGCTCGAGGCCATCATCCGACGGACCGCCTACCTGGATCTGCTGGTCGAGAATCCCATGGCGCTGTCGCAGCTGGTGCGGCTGCTGTCCGAAAGCGTCTGGATCGGCACTCAGCTGGCCCGAATGCCCATTCTTCTGGATGAGCTGCTCGATCCGCGCAGTCTGTACGCCCCATTGCGCGGGGAGGATCTGGAGGAGGAACTGGCGACCCTGCTGCGCTCGGTCGAATCGGGCGACCTGGAGCAGGAGATGGAGCGCCTGCGCCAGTTCGCCCTGGCCAACCGCCTGCGGGTGGCGGCGGCCGATATCGCCGGGATCATCCCGCTGATGGTGGTGAGTGACTATCTCACCGAGATCGCCGAAACGGTATTGCGCGAGACCTGTGCCCTGGCATGGCGCGATCTGGAGCAGCGCCATGGCCGGCCGGCACTGTCCGAGCCGCTGGAGAGCGGATTTCTGATGATCGGCTATGGCAAGCTCGGTGGCATCGAGCTCGGCTATGGCTCGGACCTGGACCTGGTGTTTCTGCACGGCAACGACAACCCCAATGCCATGACCGAGGGCCCCAAGCCCATCGCCGACGACCTGTTCTATGTGCGCCTGGGACAGCGCATAATCCATATTCTGACCACCCGGACCCCGTCGGGCATCCTCTATGAGGTGGACATGCGACTGCGTCCCAATGGCAACTCGGGTCTGCTGGTCAGCTCGCTGCGGGCCTTCGAGCGTTATCAGCACGAGGATGCCTGGACCTGGGAGCACCAGGCGCTGGTGCGCGCCCGAGCGGCCGGGGGCGATCCGGTGCTGGTCGAGGACTTCAACCGGATTCGCCGCGAGGTGCTGTGTCGAGCGCGGGACCCGGACCGACTGGCGACCGAGGTGAGGGGGATGCGGGAGAAGATGGCCGCGAATCTCGACCGTGGCGACGCCACTCAGTTCGACGTCAAACAGGGCCGGGGAGGGTTGATCGACATCGAGTTTCTGGTGCAGTTCGCCGTGCTGCGTTGGGCGCATGCGCATCCGGGTCTGACCGAATGGACCGACAATGCGCGGCTGCTGGAGCGGCTGGGTGAGTACGGACTGCTCCCCCCACAGCAGGCCGAGCGGTTGTTCGGGGTCTACCGGGTCTATCGGGCGGTCGTTCACCGCTGCGCCCTGCAGGGGCGGAAGCCCGTGGTGCCGGCGGACCGCTTTACCGAGGAGCGCGCCCTGGTGCGCGAGACGTGGGAAGGCCTGCTTTCAGGCGGAGAATGAAGGCGTAGCCTGGATGGAGCGAAGCGCAGTCGGGGTTGTTTAGCCTCTGTTTCCCGGATTCCGGCCTGTGGCCTGCATCCAGGCTACGGATCTGGGCCGGGAGAGGGCGTAGCCTGGATGGAGCGAAGCGTAATCCGGGTCGTTCCGGCTCCATTTCCCGGATTCCGGCCTGTGGCCTGCATCCAGGCTACGGATCTGGACCGGGAGAGGGCGTAGCCTGGATGGAGCGAAGCGTAATCCGGGTCCTTCCGCCTCGTTGCGGTTACAATGTCGAGCTTCCGGCGTTGCCGGAACCCCTTATCTAGTATGGAGTAGACGATGCAAACCATGGCGGACCGTGATGGGGTCATCTGGCTCGATGGCGAGCTGGTGGAATGGCGTGAGGCCAAGACCCATGTGCTCACCCACACCCTGCACTATGGCATGGGAGTGTTCGAGGGCGTGCGGGCCTACCATACCGATCAGGGGCCGGCGATCTTCCGCCTGCAGGACCACACCCGCCGCCTGTTCGACTCGGCCCGCATCCTGGGCATGCCCATGCCCTTCGACGCGGACACCATCAACGAGGCGCACAAGCTGGTGGTGCGCGAGAACGGCCTGGATTCGGCCTATTTTCGCCCCATGTGTTTCTACGGCTCCGAGGGTATGGGGCTGCGTGCAGACAACCTGAAGGTCCACTGCATATTGGCGGCCTGGGAATGGGGTGCCTACCTGGGCGAGGACAACATGAACAATGGCATCCGGGTGCGGGTCTCGTCCTTCAGCCGGCACCATGTGAACGTCACCATGTGCCGCGCCAAGGCCAATGGCAACTACATGAACTCCATGCTGGCGCTGCAGGAGGCGCTCAGCTGCGGCTACGACGAGGCCCTGTTGCTGGATACCAACGGCTTCGTCATGGAGGGCTCAGGCGAGAACGTCTTCATCGTGCGCGACGGGGTCATCTACACCCCGGATCTGACCTCGGCGCTGGACGGCATCACCCGCAGGACGGTGATCGAGCTGGCGCACGGGGCCGGCTATCAGGTCATCGAAAAGCGCATCACCCGCGACGAGGTCTATATCGCCGACGAGGCCTTCTTTACCGGCACTGCCGCCGAGGTCACCCCCATCCGCGAGGTGGATGGTCGGCAGATCGGCAGCGGCACCCGGGGCCCGATCACCGAGCAGCTGCAGAGCAAGTATTTCGACGTCGTGCATGGGCGCAGCGCCGAGCACAAGCACTGGCTCACCATCGTCTAAGCGAGGCAAGCAATGAATCAGCCGGCAAAGAAACAGGACGTGCAGACCGTTATCGAGGTGAGGCGTAGCGAACTACCGCTGAGCTGTCCGCGCCCTGGCGACGAGGTGTGGAACATGCACCCGCGGGTGTTCCTGCCCATCGAAAAGACCGGCGAGGCGACCTGTCCCTACTGTGGGGCCCGCTACCGCCTGGTCGATTGACAAGCTGTCGGGTTGAAACCCGATCTACGGGCCGGGGGAAGTCGGAATTCATTCCAACTCCTTGTCGGGTTGAAACTCGACCTACTGTCCCGGCCGAAAGCATCCTCGGGAGCTGTAGGTCGGAATTCATTCCGACAATACGCCTCATGCTGTTGTGGGAGGGCCTTCAGGCCCGACAATCAAAGACCGTCGTGACTGACTTCCGTGCAACCTAGCCTGACAAGCAAGCTGGCTGCGGCCTGGCTCGCCCTGGCCCGCCCACGCAACTGGCTGCTCTTCCTGCTGGCCTACCTGGCCCTGCACATGGGCATGCGCCTGCTGCTCAGCGACACCCTGCAGCTGGATGACGCCGAACAGCTGATCCAGTCTCAGCAGCTGCGGCTGAACTATGGCAACTTCCAGCCCCCCTTCTACACCTGGCTGTTGTGGGGTATCTGGCAGTTCACCGCACCCTCAGTGCTGGTGCTCTACCTGATCCGCTACACCATTATCGGGCTGGCCTTCTGGCTGTGGCACCGGGTCAGCCTGCTGTTGTTCGACGACCCGCGCTGGCAGGTCGCCGCGGCCACCAGCTGGCTGTTGATCGCCCAGCTGGGCTGGAAGCTCCACCAGGGCTCGACCCACACCACCCTGCTCACCCTGGCGCTGGTGATGAGCCTGCACGCGATTGTGCTCATCCTGCGCCAGGGACGGACGCGGGACTATCTGTACCTGGGCCTGGCGGTGGGCCTGGGCATGATGGCCAAGTACAGCTATGCGGGCTTCGTTGTGCCGATGCTGCTCGCCGGGCTGGCCGCGCCGGCAACGCGCGAACGCCTGCTGCGCTGGCCGATGCTGTGGAGCCTGCTGGCCGCGACCCTGGTGATGCTGCCGGCGCTGATCTCGCTGTTTGCGCCCGACTCGCCGGTGGGTGCGCGTCTGCAGGGTCAGACGAGTTATCGGCTCGGCGGCATCCTGGCCGGCGATTTCAGCCTGCTGTGGCAGTGGCTGCGCGGCACTGCCGGCTTCCTGGCCCCATTGTGGCTGATTTATCTGATGATCTTCCGGGTTGCTCGACAGGGCGCGGCCACATCTTCCCAACCGGCAGTGGCTGCTGCCATGCCCCTTTCCCCACACACGGGGAAAGGTCCGGAGGGTGAGCAAGATGTATCAACGACCGACGCTCCGCCGCCCCTCCCCCCGGTTGCGGGGGACGGCCCGGAGGGTGAGCGAGGTGCATCAACGGCCGATGCTCCGACGCCCCTCCCCCCGCTTGCGGGGGGAGGTTGGGAGGGGGGAAGGTCGGCGCGCCTCTTGCTCGACCGATTCCACCTGGTGGTGCTCGTCCTGGTGGTGGTGGTATCCGTGTTCGTCGGGGTCGAACACCTCAAGACCCGCTGGCTGCATCCCTTCCTGATGCTCGTGCCCTTCTGGTGGCTGCTGCATGCCCGCACGCGCCGGCGTGCCTGGCCGGTACTGCAATGGACCACCGTCGCGCTACTGGTGCTGGTGGTGGTGGCGCGGCTGTGGCAGATGAGCGCCACGCCCTATGTCGGCAAGAAGCCCTCGCGCGTGACCTGGCCGGTGATGGCGGCGCTACGGCAGCTGCCGCCGGCTGTCCTGCAGGCGCCGACACTTGCGGCCGACGGCACCTTTCTGGCGGCCCACCTGCGGCTGATGACGGGCCGGACGGTGAAGGTCGTACCGCCGGAATCTCCTCCTGTGTCTGGGATGGCCCTGGTGCGACCGGTGCCCGCCAACGGAGAGGGAGTCGACACGGGGCCGGATAAGGGGCAAGGCGGAAAGGTGGTGGCACGGCGTGGTCAGGCGGTGTATGCCGTCGAGTGGTCGCTGCCGAGGCAGTTCGGTTCGTAGCCTGGATGAAACGCAGCGGAATCCGGGGGATCCGGATCCTCGTGCCTCTCCTGGCAGAATACCGCAGGCATGAAAAAGCCCACCTCATCCCTGGGGTGGGCATTACCGCCTGAAGATCTCCGAATCCGTGGAGACTACGTCCTTGCCTTCGGGCCTCCGGCCCTGCATCCATCCCTGAAGCGGTGAAGCCATTATCGGCGGATGCCAGGTCCTGCAACAGTCGCTGATTTCCGAAATTTTTGTAGGATTAATCTGACAACCCGCCTCCATGGGATGGTCAATCGCGGTTGCGGGTTTTTGCTGCGCTCTATAGCATTGACGGGTTATCCCCTTCTTTTCTGGTCTTCCTTATCTATGTCGCCGCTGCGCCCTTCACGACCCTCTCTGTTCGCGCGCCTGGGAGGGCATCTGCTGTTGTCGGCGTTGGCAACGGTCGGTGTGCTGCTGCCAGACCATCTGTTCAGCCTGCTCTATCCGACCTACCAGGTCGGCATTGCGCCGAAGATCCTGTTGGGGGTGTTTTTGGCCTTTTTCCTGGCCCTCAGCGCCCGGCGGCTGCGCGCTGTCGCCATTTTGCTGGTGTTTCTTGCCTTGCTGCAGCTGCCGCAGTTCTGGCATTTCGTCTACTACGGCACGCTGATCTCTCCCCAGGAGGTGGGTCTGTTGGGCAGCGAGATGGACGAGATCACCGTGTCGCTGATGGGTATCTGGCCGGCCCTGATTCCGCCTTTGCTGCTGGTGCTGGTGTGCTACCTGGCGGTCTGGTGGATGATTCGGCGGCTCGCCGATTTCCGGCAGCATATCCCGGCTGGCACGGTCGTCCTGGTGCTGCTGCTGGGGGGGATTCTGCCGGTCAAGGCCTATAACTCCACCGGCTCCCAGGCCTTCTATCCCAATCCGCGTCACTACTCGGTGAAGAACACCCTCTACGCGGTGGGCTGGTTTCTGGGCAAGGAGTTGCCGCGGCGATTCAGCGACGAGCACTCATCACGCCACTACGAGCCCTACCAGCTGATCGAGCAGCCCTCGGTCCTGCCGGCCAATATCGTGGTGGTGATGGGCGAGAGCCTCAATCCGAACCACATGGGCCTGTTCGGCTATGGTCGGAATACCACGCCGCACTTCAGTGCCTTGAAGGGCGATCCCAACCTGTTCTATACCAAGATCTATTCGGGCGGGGTCTCGACGAAGGTCTCGGTGCCGACCTTCTTCAACCTCAAACGCGAGCCCGATAACACCCAGGTGCTCTACAAGGGCGAGGCGAACCTGTTCAAGCTGGCCAAGAAGAAAGGGCTGCATACCTGGTGGCTGTCCACCCAGAACTCCAACCTGGCCACCTATGCGGACGGCGGGGCGGTGGATCACTTCGAGGCGCGTGAGGACCATCTGGCGGAGATCGAGAAGCGCAAGGACCTGGTGCTGCTGGACCTGCTGCAACAGGTGGATTTCAGCAAACCCAACTTCGTGGTGCTGCACGAGCGGGGTTCCCACTCACCGTACGAGCGCTACCATACCGATGAGTTTCGGGTGTTTCCCGAAGAGGTGGACGATCTCGATCAATTTCGGGTGAACAGCTACGACAACTCCGTCCTGTTCTCGGATCATGTCCACAACGAAATTCTGAAGCTGCTGCGCCGCCGCAGCAAGCTGCCGACTTATGTATTGTTTACCGGCGACCACGGCGAACTCCTCGGGCCCATAAAACACTGGAAGGCATCCATCGCCAGGGCGGCGGATATGCTCAAAGCTGAATCGCTTGGGGACCAGGGAAAGTGGGGGCATTCCATATTAAGCCCGCGGACCGCCACCGTGCCCTTCATCCTGTATGCCATCAATGGTGATCCCAAGGTGCTGGAAAAGGCGCGCCAGCTTCCTTATCCGCATCACTGGGAGATGGGCCGGTTCATTGCCAATCTGCTGGGATTCGATGTGATCGATCCGAATGCCGAAACGGGGGTCTACTACGCGGTGGGCAAGGACATCGCCGGCACCAGCGGCTATATGCGCATGCAGTTCGACAAAGCGGGCAAGCTGACCGACTGGCAGGTGACCCTGCCGTGAGCGAGCCGGGCGCCCTGCGCATCTCCCTGGTCTCGGCGGATTTTGCGCCCAACGTGGGCGGTGTGGCGGCGCACGTGGTCGAGCTGGGCAAGGCGCTCGCTGGCCTGGCGCAGGACGTCGATGTGGTGACCCTGCCACTCGGCGAGGCGCGCGACTACGAGTCCGACTGGCTGGGCATGCGGGTCTGGCGGCCCAGGCTGCCCAAGGCCGAACCCTTCTATAGCTGGTTGCTGCATCGCTGGCTGCGCGGTTACCTGCGCCATCATCCCCGCGACATCCTGCACGTCCACGGCATGCGGCCACTGGGCGCCAGCCGGGGCCT
>JANTHJ010000107.1 GCA_024762475.1 Chromatiales bacterium
TGTCAGGTCGTAAAGCCCTTGGTGGCGACGAATCGAATCCCCGGCCTGGAGCACAAGCATCTGCAGGTGGTGCAGGACGGCAGCGCGCAACTCGTTGCGGTGGACGCGGTGGGATGCATTCCGGGCGACTGGGTGATCTGCGTGGGCAGTTCGGCCGCGCGGGAGGCGGCCGGGAGCAAGGAATACCCGAGTGATCTCACCATCGTTGGAATCATCGATCATTGGCCGCCTGAAGGGGAGGTCGAGGATCAGGGTGGGGGCTGATGGACATCCTCCAGGTCGAGATGCCACTGGTGTGCACCCGTCGCATCGACGGACTCAAGGATGTAAGCCTCCGGATACTGCGGGACAAACGCGGCAAGCGGGTGGTGGCGACGGATACGGTCGGTGTGAGAGAGGGCAACTGGGTATTTACCGTCAGCGGTTCGGCCGCGCGGTATGCAGCAGGGGACTTCGAGATTCTCACCGACTTGACGATTGGCGGAATCATCGATTCTTGGGAAGAGGACAGGCTGTAGCAGGACGGTGCGTGAACGCATCAGCATCTACTACGTATTTGTATCGTTTTTGACTTCGTTAGCAGGAGACTGAGAAATGGCCAGCGACAACTATGGCATTGCACTGGGAATGATCGAGACGCGCGGTTTGGTGCCCGCGATTGAGGCGGCGGATGCCATGACCAAGGCTGCCGAGGTCCGTCTCGTCGGTCGAGAGTTTGTTGGCGGCGGCTATGTGACCGTCATGGTTCGGGGTGAGACCGGTGCGGTGAATGCCGCAGTTCGTGCCGGGGCAGATGCCTGCGAACGGGTCGGGGATGGCCTGGTGGCCGCCCATATCATTGCGCGCCCTCACCGCGAGGTGGAGCCTGTGCTGCCGACTGGCGGCGAGAGCTGAGCACGCAAATTCTAGGATTTTCATTTCAACTCAAATACAGGAGTAGAAACAATGGCCAACGATAACTATGGCATTGCACTGGGCATGATCGAGACCCGCGGGCTGGTGCCCGCAATCGAAGCGGCTGACGCCATGACCAAGGCCGCAGAGGTTCGCCTCGTGGGTCGCGAGTTCGTCGGTGGTGGTTACGTCACCGTGATGGTGCGCGGCGAAACCGGTGCGGTGAATGCCGCAGTCCGTGCCGGCGCAGACGCTTGTGAGCGTGTCGGTGATGGGCTGGTTGCGGCGCACATCATTGCGCGTCCGCATCGCGAGGTGGAGCCGGTTCTGCCGAAAGGTTCGGCGGAAGCCTGAGAGCGCTCACGCTCAACTCAAATTTTGAATTTTCAGGAGAAAGACGATGGCCAATGATACCTATGGCATTGCACTTGGCATGATCGAGACCCGTGGCCTGGTGCCTGCAATCGAGGCGGCAGACGCCATGACCAAGGCTGCCGAGGTGCGCCTCATCGGTCGCGAGTTCGTCGGCGGCGGTTACGTCACCGTGATGGTGCGCGGTGAGACCGGGGCGGTGAATGCCGCGGTTCGTGCCGGGGCCGATGCCTGCGAGCGCGTGGGTGACGGGCTGGTTGCCGCACACATCATCGCGCGTCCTCATCGTGAGGTGGAGCCGGTGCTGGAGCAGACGGGCCAGGCCCGCTCCTGATTCGGTAAGGGTGGCTCCAGCGTTGAATAGCAGCGAGGCCGTCGGAGAGACCGATGCACGGCGTTGATCCGAAGGTACTGGGCTATCTGGGCCGTGCGCTCAGCCTCGAGCTGTCCGCGGTCCAGAACTACAGTACCCAGGCTCGCTTGGCCGAGACCTGGGGGCTGGGCGAGGCTGCGCAGCGGTTCAAGGCAGAGGCCGCCGAGGAGCTGGAGCATGTGGAGCGAGTGATTGCGCGCATGCTGGCCTTGGGGGCAGCGCCCAATGCCTCCATGTTGCGGCCAGCTGGCGTCGGTCATAGCCTGCGGGAACTTCTCGAGTTCGATCATGCATTCGAGAACGACCTGATTGCCTTGTATACCGAGGCGGTGGCCTATGCCGCTCGCACCGGTGATCAGGACAGCCGGCTGTTCTTCAACGGATTGCTCGATGAAGAAAAGGCGCATGCCCGTGAGCTGCAGTCGTGGCTGGCCGAGCTGGAAGTGGGGGCCGTGCTGTGAACCGGGCGGCCGGGGGTGACCATGCTTGAGGAATGGCGTGAGAACGAGCGCTCAGCGCGGCTCGAGCGGCGCTACACCTTCTCCGGGTATCCGCAGCTGCGTGAGTTTCTTGACCAGGCTGCGGAGATCTCCGAAGAGCTGGACCTCTATCCGGATCTCAGTTTTGGACGGGAATACGTGAACGTGACCATTCACGGTTACGAAGAGGGCCTGAACGAGGCCTGTCGGGAATTGGCGAAGCGCCTGGATTCGCTACGCCAGAGTCTCGGCGAGGAGTAGCCCGGTCATGCCAGCCATCGCGGTTGTGGGGAGCAAGGGTGGCGTGGGCAAGACGACCCTGGCGCTCAATTTCGCGGCGGGGTTGGGGCAGCGGGGCGAAGTGCATCTGTTGGATGCCGATCCACAGCGTTCGGCCTTCCAATGGAGTCTGATCGATGACGGCCGCGAGGGCCTGCCGGTGATGGCCGAGTCCGACCATGTCGGCGAAACGGTCCGTGCACTTCGCCGCGAGCATGACCATCTGGTCGTGGATTGCCCACCGGCGGTCAATGCGCCGCAGACGCTCGAGGCGCTGGCCCACGCCGACGTCGCCGTGGTGCCGGTGTTGCCGTCGCCCATGGATCTGTGGGCGACCGTGCATATCGTGGAAACCCTTGCGGAGGCGCGCAAGGAGAATCCGCGCCTGCGCGCATTGTTGGTCATCAACCAGCTCGAAAGCCGGACGGTGCTCTCACGTCTCGCACGTATGGCGGTCGAGGAGTTGGAACTGGAGGTGGCGCAGTCGGCCATCCGCCGACGCGCCATCTACCGGAACAGCGCATTGGAGGGCCGGACCATCTATGGAATGGGCAAGCGCGGCGAGGCGGCAGTTCAGGAAATGAATGCATTGATTGAAGAGGTTATTGGACCATGAGCGCATCCGACGATACCCAGAATAAGCTGATCAACTCGATCCGCAAGACCAAGCAGGCGACGACCGGACAGCCCGCGACGACGAAGAAGACGGCGGCTCCCGCCTCGAAGCCTTCTGCGCCCAAGCGCCAGACGCGGAAGACTACTGTCCGCAAGAAGGCCGCGAGCAAGGCCAAAGTATCCAAGGGTACGCAGGGCTATCAGGTCGCCCGTCGGGTCTGGCCAGACTGAGCGAGCGCCAGGGCCGGCACCATCGGCCGCAAGCCCACGGTGCCGGATTCCATCGACATCTCGTTTCTTTCGATCCAATGTTTCGGAGTCCAGGCAGTAGCGGATGGGTAGTCGTGGATATTCTCCGCTGGAGTTCGGTTTAGATCGATGAATTCTCTGATCTACAATTTATTTCCGTTCCTGAGGTGGTTCCCCCTCAAGGCAGAGATGCTGCGGGCAGACCTGGTGGCGGGTGTAACGGTTGCGCTGATTCTGGTCCCGCAGAGCATGGCCTATGCGCAGCTTGCTTCGCTGCCGGTGGTCTATGGCCTCTATGCGTCCTTCGTGCCGGTGATCGTGGCAGCGCTGTGGGGCTCTTGCAGTCAATTGCATACCGGCCCTGTGGCGATGCTGTCGTTGATGTCGGCCGCCGCGATTCTGCCGTTGGCCACGCCGGGGAGTGAGGAGTTCATCGCACTCTCCATCATGCTGGCTTTCCTGGTCGGCGTGCTGCGTTTCGGATTGGGTCTGTTCCACCTTGGGGCGATCGTCAATCTGCTTTCCAGTCCGGTCATTGTCGGGTTCACCAACGCGGCCGCGCTGATCATCGGGCTGTCGCAGCTGAACAAGATACTCAACGTCCCGTTTCCGCGGTCGGATTCCTATCTCGCCGACCTTTGGGGGGTGGTTGCGCAGATCCCTGATCTGCATTGGCCGACCTTGCTGTTCGCTGTCGGTACCTGGGTACTGATCGCCGGCCTGCGCAAGGTCAAACCCAGCATCCCCGGCATTCTGGTGGCGGTGCTGCTGTCGACCATTATCAGCGCAATGGTGGGTTATGAGCACAAGATCGTCGTACAGGCCAACGCCATAGCAGACGCCGATGTGCGGGCGCAGGTCGAGGCCTATGAACTCGATCAGAAAAAGATCCGCGAGTTGTCTGGGGCCTTGTCGAAGAAACGCCAGGAGGCAGAACAGCTCCGCGAGGATCTGAGTCTCCCGGGTCTGGAGAAGGCCGCCGAGATTCATGCGGCCATCGAGGTGATCAAAAAGCGTATCGAGCTACTGAAGGTCGAAAACAATCGGCGCATCATAGAGCTGCATGAGCAGCCCCTGGCCCGTGTGGGAACCGGGGCTGAGACACGCCTGGTTCAACTCGATACCGTCGCCGACGATCAGAGGAATGGTCGTCAGTGGCGCTTCACCGGCATAGACGCGCAGGATCGCGTGGTGCTTTCCTCCGGCGGAGCCGTGGTGGGGAATATCCCGGAGGGGCTTCCCAGCTTTGCGCCGCCCCACATCGATTGGAGCTATATGCTTGCGCTGTTTCCGGCGGCCATCGTAATGGCACTGATCGGTTTCATGGAGGCGACTTCGATTTCCAAGGCGATTGCGCTGAAGAGTGGCGAGCGGGTCGATACCAATAAGGAACTGGTTGGCCAGGGTCTGGCGAACATTGCGGGCAGCTTCTTTGGCGCCTTTACGGTCAGTGGATCGTTTTCGCGGTCTGCAGTCGCGGCCAAGGCCGGTGCCAGGACGGGGATGTTCGCCATCATCAGTGCCATCGCGGTGGTGCTGGTGTTGCTGTTTTTCACCAAGTATCTCTACCATCTCCCGCAGGCGGTGCTGGCCGTGATCGTGATGATGGCCGTGTTTGGGCTGATTCGGATCGAGCCGCTGGTCGATGCCTGGCGCGTGGATCGCGTGGGTGCGGTGGTCGGCCTGATCACCTTTGGGGCAACCCTGGCGATGGCGCCTGCGATCGCCAATGGCATCCTGGTGGGCGTGCTATTGACGGTGCTGCACTACCTCATTCGCACCATGAAGCCCCGTGCCGAGGTGGTCGCCCTGAAGCCCGATGGCACCCTCGGGGGAGTGCGGACCCACAAGCTCAAGCCCCTGTCTCGCTGCTTCGTGCCCGTGCGTTTCGATGGCGCCCTGACTTTCGTCAATGTGGCCTATTTCGAAGACATCATTCTGGAGGCGCATGCGGAGTTCCCGGAGACCAAGGTGATACTGGTGATCGGCAGTGGGATCAACGATATCGACGCCTCGGGCGTGGAAAAGGTGCGCGAAGTGGCGCGACGCCTGCGGGATAATGGCGTCGAGTTGGCCTTCAGCGGCCTGAAGTATCAGATCCGCAAGCTGTTCCGCCAGGCCGGGATCGATCAGGAACTGGGCGATGGGGCCTTCTTTGTGGACAAGCGTTCGGCGATCCAGCAGCTCATGGAGCGGTTCGCCAACTGCGAGGAAGAGATCGAAGAACAGCGCAAGGCGAAAACCGCATGAAGGGCCTTGCGGACCAGTGGGGTGCCGATGCCTGGGGTGCTGAGGTGGCGATATGAGTATTTCGCTGCGCACCTATGTGTATATCGACTCCTTGCAGCCTCAGCTCGCAGCCTATCTGGGTACAGCATCTCAGGGTTTTCTGCCGGTCCCCGGTGATGCCTGCCTCTGGATCGAGGTCGCGCCGGGAATGGCGGTACATCGGCTGTGCGACGTCGCCCTCAAGGCGACGCGAGTGCACCTGGGCCAGCAAGTCGTCGAGCGTGCCTTCGGTTCGATGGTCCTGCACCACAGTGACCAGAGTGACGTACAGGAGGCGGGGCGAACGGTGCTGCAACACCTCGGTGCACACGAGGATTCGCGGCAAAAATGCCGTGTTGCGTGGCGCGAGGTGATTCGCTCCATCACGCCCGATCACGCGGTCCTCATCAATCGGCAGGACCGGCGCGGTTCGATGATCCTCTCCGGGCAGAGCATGTTCATCCTCGAGACAGAGCCGGCGGGTTATGTGGTCTACGCCGCCAACGAGGCAGAGAAGGCGGCCAACATCACCCTGGTGGACGCACGTGCGGTTGGGGCCTTCGGTCGCCTGACCCTGGCCGGGAAAGAGGCGGACATCGACGCCGCGGCGGCTGCGGCGCTGTCGGCCCTGCACAACCTTTCCGGCGTTTGAGCACGATCGGAGGGCCGGAATTCCCATGCACCGACAGCAATTGCTCACCGCGCTCGCTCACTACCGGACCTTCTTCCTGGAGGAAGAGGCGATGGTCGAGCGCACCCGCCGTTTCATTCTGGAGCACGAGGACTGCTTCGATCGGAAGCTGTGGCCAGGTCACGTGACCGCCTCGGCCTGGGTCGTCAATCCGGCCCGGGACAGGGTGCTGATGCTGCATCACAAGAAGCTCGACATGTGGCTTCAGCCTGGAGGGCATGCGGACGGTGATCCGGATGTTCTGAACGTGGTCCTGAAGGAAACCTCCGAGGAGACAGGCCTGGCGCCAGAGCATATTCGTCTGGTGAGCGACCGGATATTCGATGTCGATGTGCATGTGGTGCATGAGAGTGCCCATGATCCGCGCCATCTGCACTTCGATATCCGTTTCCTGGTCGAGGTCGACGACAGAATTCCCATTCCTGGGAACGACGAATCCCATGAGGTGCTCTGGGTGCCTTTGAATCGGGTTCTCAGCTTCAATAACCTTCGGTCCATCTACCGGATGGTGCAGAAAACACGACGCCTGCGGGGTTGTCGCCAGCCTTAGCTGTGGATCGACGGAACGCAGGGTAGACGGCGTCATATCCCGAGGCGCGACGCGTCCTGGCGGTCTTGAACTATTCTTGCTCCAGGCGATCGAAGTATCGTATCTCGACATCGAACTTGCAGAGGGAAGAACAATGAAGCGATTCGTTATTGGTGCGGCGTTGGCCGCCACGCTCATTTCTGGCTGTACGACCAACGATCCCAACCAACGGGCCAAGGCCGGCGCTGCGATAGGGGCGGTTGCGGGGGCCGTATTGGGACACCAGGTGGATCACGGTGCCGGCAAGTGGGTCGGTGCCGCGGTCGGTGCCCTGGCGGGTGCCGCAGTGGGCAACTACATGGACAACCAGCAGCGGGCGTTCGAGCAGAGCCTGGCTCAGGAACAGCAGGCCCACCAGCTGGAGATCGAGCGTCTCAGAGACGACACCCTGAAACTGAGTATTGATTCCGAGGTCTCGTTCGACTTCGACAGCGCCCGTATCAGGCCCGCTTTCAGGCGCTCATTGGACAAGCTGGCCGACGTACTGCTCAAGTACAACCGCACTGTGGTGCACATCGTTGGCCACACCGACAGCACCGGTTCTGCTGACTATAATCTTGAGCTGTCGCGTCGCCGTGCCGAGGCGGTCGCTGATTACCTGGCATCGCGGGGGGTGCCCCGCTCGCGTTTGCGCACCGAGGGCCGGGGTGAATCCGAACCACGGGCGAGCAATGCGACCGCGGCTGGCCGGCAGCTGAACCGGCGGGTCGAGATCTATGTCAAGCCCATCGTCGAGGGCCAGGAGTACAAGGCCTACGAGTCGCCACGTTATTGATGACGAACGCCAAGGCGGGTCCTGTGGCCCGCCACTTTGGTGGTCGAAGGAGAGGTGTCCCATGAGGCAGTGGATTCTGTGGACGATGCTGGCAAGTCTGGCGTGGGTTATGCCCGCGATGGCAGAAGATGAGCCGGCACAAAAACCCGAACCCGAGACCTACAGCAAGGCCGAGATCATTCACGAAGTCGAGCGCTTTTTTGGCAAGGGCGCCAAAGGGCTCGGTGAGGTCATCGAGAAGGCCTTCCGTGAACATGGCCAGCCCAACGCCTATATCGCCGGCAATGAGTTCTCGGCGGCGCTTGGGGTGGGCGTGCGCTACGGCAAGGGCGTGCTCAGGACCAAGTCCGGGTTTTCGCGAAAGGTCTATTGGCAGGGACCGTCCATCGGTTTCGACGCGGGCGGCAATGTCTCGAAGGTATTCGTCCTGGTCTACAATCTTCCGGCGGTGGCGGATATCTTCCAGCGCTTCCCGGGGGTGGAAGGCAGTCTGTTCT
>JANTHJ010000108.1 GCA_024762475.1 Chromatiales bacterium
CCTCCCTGACGCATGTGTTTCTTCATATTGCTGATGCTGTCCGGTCCGGCCGCCGCGATCTGCTCCTCGGTCGGATAGGCGGGCAGGGTCTCTTCGATGGCCACCTTCACCGGATCCTCGATGTTCTGGTAGGCCTGGACCTCGACCTTCGGCCGATAGGTGCCCGGATCGGCCATGGAGTGCCCACGGAAACGATAGGTCTCGAACTCCAGAAACTGCGGACCTGTCCCTTCCCGGATCCGCGCCAGGGCGGCGCGGGTCGCGTCATGGACTGCCAACACATCCATACCGTTGACCCTCTCGGAAGGAATACGGTAACCACAGGCGCGCTTGTAGACTTCGGTCACGGCCGAGTGCCGATGGATCTCAGTGCCGATCTGGTAGTGGTTGTTCTCACACACGAACAGTACCGGCAGGCGCCACAGCGCGGCCATGTTGAGTGATTCGTGGAAGGTGCCCTGGTTCACCGCACCGTCACCGAAGAAGCAGATCACCGCCTCGGGCTGATCGCGCATGGCGATGGTGTAGGCGATGCCAATCGCAACGGGGTAGGTCTCACCGACGATGGCGTACCCTCCCATGAAGCGACGTTCCCGGTCGAACAGGTGCATCGATCCGCCCATCCCCTTGCTGCAGCCGTCCCGTCGGCCGAACAGCTCGGCCATCACCGCGCGTGCCGGGACGCCGCGCACCAGTGCGTGAACATGCTCCCGGTAGGTGCTGACGACATAGTCTGCCGGCTCGGCGGCGTGCAGTACGCCCACGCCGACGGCCTCCTCGCCGGGATAGAGATGGAGGAAACCGGCGATGTTTCCCTTGGTGTATTCCTGCGCCGCCCGCTCCTCGAAGGTACGGGCCAGCAGCATGTCGCGCAGCATGGCGACCTTGGTATCGCGATCCACTTCAGGTCTCCTTCTCGGGCAGGAAGTCGTCGAGTGCCTCGAACAGCGGCGTCATGTACATGTAGGCGGGACCGCCATGCATGATCACCGCCATGAACCCTGCCTCGACGATTTCATCACGGGTGGCACCGACACTGACTGCCTGCTCGACGTGAAAGGCGATGCACCATTCGCATTGTCCCGCCACGGCCAGTGCGACGTTGATCAGCTCCTTGATCCGCAGGTCCAGCGCCCTGCCTTCCTCCGCCTTCTGCAAGAAGCCGAGGAAGGCCTTGGTCTCGGTCGGATAGTCCCGCTGCAGCCGCTCGGTCAGTTCGGCTACTTGCTTCAGACGTTGCCGCATCTCTCCCATGGTCGTCTCTCCTTAAGGTAACAAGAGGTATCAGCCGGCCTTGCGTGTGCCCACCTGCTGGCCCTCGGGTGAGGTGGGATGCAAGACCTGCTTGTCGAGTACGCGCAGCTCTGGATCGAGCAGATAGATATAGGGCGTGCCGGTGGGGATCTCGAAGTCGATGACTTCGCCGGGTGTCATCCGCTCGATGTGCATGACCAGCGCCCGCAGCGAATTGCCATGCGCCGATACCAGCACCGACTGGCCCTGTCGAAGCCGCGGCGCGATGTGGTCGAGGAAATAGGGCACTACGCGCTCGCCGGTCATCTTCAGGCTCTCGCCGTTGGGCGGTGGCACCTCGTAGCTGCGTCGCCAGAGATGGACCTGCTCGGCGCCGAAACGATGTCTGACGGCATACTTGTTTTGTCCTTGCAGGTCTCCGTAGTAGCGCTCGTTGAGTTTCGACGAGAGATAGATCTTCAGCTCACGCAGATCCTCGTCGGTCGGTGCGAAATGTTCGTACCACTCGCTCTCGTGCTCGTGGACGCGCATGTAGGTATCGCATTGCCGGTTGTACTTGAGGATCTCGTAGAGCGTGTCCTGGGCCCGCAACAGGCTGGAGGTGAAGGCGACATCGAAGTGTTCGTTCTGTAGCAGCAGCCCGGCCTGCGCGGCCTCGCGTACCCCATGCCCGCTCAGGGAGACATCGATCCAGCCGGTGAACCGGTTCTGCCGGTTCCACACCGATTCCCCATGACGGACCAGGGTGAGGCGGCCGGGCGGAATGGTTGGAGAAGGATTCACCGGGCGCGCTCCTCAGGTGCTCTCTAGGCTGTTTTCTGGGTGCTGTCCGAACCGGCCTTGCGCATCGCCCATCCGATGACGACCAGCGCCCAGCCATCGAAGATCAGGCTCACCGCGACGAATATGCCCACCAGCAGAATCGAGTATTCGGGCCAGCCGAACAGGAACAGCGCCGCCAGTCCGATGTCCATGATGCCGTTGAAGGTCATCCAGCCCCAGCCCTTGTCGGGGTAGCGGCTGTGGGCCAGGGCAAAGCTGCTGTAGGCGTCCATCAACAGGTACATGGCGAGCACCAGGGCGAGCGATGCCACGCCGGGGATGGGATAGATCAGGAGGAGGATCCCGAAGACCAGCAGGATCAGCGGCTTGAGCCAGTCCATGAAGCCCGTCGCATGGGCCCTGTAGCTGTGATACGCCCAAAGCGCGCCGCCAAGGATGGCCAGACCGGAGATGAAACCGAGCGTCGCGAAGGACATCGCGCCCGGCACGATGATACCGATGGTGCCGAGGATCACCAGCAGGATGCCGATCAGCAGGGTATGTGGCCCGAAGCTCTTGAGCTGGGTCGGGTCGAACGCCGAGGGGAAGGGGCTCTGGGTCGGGGACGGCTCGTCAGACATCGCGTCGTGCGGATCTTGCATGATGGCCTCCTATGCCGTGTGCGAGGACTGTGATCGGTCGCATACTCGCCTGGTGTATCCAGAAACTCGCAAGCCGGCTCATCACAATTACCACTCTAAGTCTGCCCAGAATATAAGGTCTGACTTCGGGGCAACAAGGGGCCACGAAGAATAAATTCGGCTGACAGTCAGTTTTGTGACATCCGGCCTCTGGTCGGCGTCTCCAAGAGGATCGTTGTGACCCTGGGGAGTCAGGGCCTGTCCGGTCTCTTTCCCGCCCTGGGATGCAGTTTCTCGGCATAGTCGCGCAGGCGCGCCAGGTCGCGTGCCACCAGCCCCCCCGCGTTGTGCGCGATGGCCCCACCGCGCTCGAGTTCCTTCAGCTGCCGGTTCACTACCTGGCGCACCGATCCCACCATCGCCGCCAGATGGTCATGGGTAAAATCATGGATGCGGCGCAGGGAATGGCGAGCACTGTCCTCCGATTGCGCCCGCTCGACATGCCGCAGAATCAGGCGCGCCAGACGGGTCAGGGTGTCGTGCAGGGCGAGGTCGGTCGCCAGATGCTCCATCTGACGCAGACAGCCGGTGGCGTAGAGCATCAAATTGTGGTTCAGGCGTGGATGGGCATCAAGCCATTGCCGGATCTGCTCTATGGGGAACGACACCAGGAGCGAGTCATCCAGGGCAGTTGCGGGCGCCTCGTGCGGCCTGCCGTCGAGAACGGGCAGAATGTCGTAGCCGTCGCCTGGTCCGAGCACGAACAGAACCAGGTGTCTGCGCGTGGCCGAATCTTCGCGTATCGCCTCGATCCGGCCCTGTATCACGACGTAGAAACGTCGCAGGAAGACCGATGGCTCGACCTTTTTCCCCTTGGGCCACTGCTCCTGGCGCGAGTGCGTGACCATCTCTGCCAACAGATCTTTTTGCAGACCAGCGAACAGCGGCGAACGCGCCAGGCGTCCGATCAGATGATGAGTCAGCGGCGATTCGGTCTCCACATCCCTAACCTTATATAGAACCGCAGTAGGAAGCGCATGGCGCATGGCCGGGTGCGAAAGACGGCCCTGCGTGAGCCACATCATACCCAAGCGCAGGCGTGCCGACAGGCTCTGGAGGCACGCCAGCGAATCGAGGCACGAGATCGCGCACCCCAGCCAAACCCCTTTTCCCGACCGAAATCAGGGAAATTGATCTATATCAATCAAGCGGCCGTTAGACCCTTCACTCGGGCCAAGCACCCTATACGCTTGGGTTGTGTTCATGGGCGGGGACAGTTCCGCCCGCGGGCGCGATCACGAGGGGTAAGAACGCACATCCAGGGGGTGCCAAAATGAGACTCGATAAACTGCGCCGACTCGCTGTCGGCGCAATACTAATAATGGGTGGCGCGCTGGGGTTGATCTCCCAGGCCAGTGCCGAGTCGGGATGTCTGAGCTGTCACAAGGGTATCGAAGATATCCGTGATCCGAACAGCGCCATGATGCTCATGATCAAGGGCATGGGCGCGCAACATGGCGACTCGGAAGGCTGCGTGGTATGCCACGGCGGCAATCCGAACGAGACCAAGGACAAGAACAAGGCGCACCGCGGCTCGCCGGACAAACTGCGCATGGCCAAGGGTCCGCAGCTGTTCTATCCCGATCCAGGCGCGATGGACATCAACAAGTACACCTGCGGCCAGGCCGGCTGTCACCAGGGCTACCCCGATCGCCTGGAGAAGGCCCTGATGAACACCGAGGCCGGCAAGATCCAGGGCAACCTGCATACCTGGGGCATCCCCGAGGTGCAGAACCACAAGGTGCCCTGGGGTAACTACGATGTGAAGGACGGCGACGGACCCGTACCGACCGTGGGAACGCCCGAGTACAAGGCCTACATGAAGGACATGATGGCAGCGCACAAGGACCAGTTCCCGACCGAGCTGAAGCAGGTGCCGCAACCCTCGGTCGCAGAGATCGAAAAGGATCCCAAGCTGGCCGGCTTCACCTATCAGCGTCAGCAGTGTCAGCGCTGCCACGTGACCGTCAAGGGACGTGAGAAGCGCGGCGACTACCGGGGACAGGGTTGCTCATCCTGTCACGTGCCCTATGGCAACGAAGGCCTCTATGAGGGCAACGACCCGACCATCGACAAGACCCAGAAGGGGCACATGCTGACCCACCAGCTGCAGGCCACGCGCAAGTCGGTGGTCAAGACCGAGAACGCCGAGTATTCGGGCATCCCGGTCGAGACCTGCAACTCCTGCCACAACCGCGGCAAGCGGATCGGCGTCACCTACCAGGGGCTGATGGAGTTCCCCTATGGGTCTCCTTGGAACGCCAAGGGCGGCAAACAGCCCAAGCTGCATACCAAGAAGTACCTGTTCATCTCCGATGACCTGCATCACCAGTACAACAAGAGTCGTCCCGGCAATCCGCCCGGGGGCATGTTGTGCCAGGACTGCCACACCACCATCGACATGCATGGTGACGGCAACCTGCCAGGTACCACGCTGGCGCAGGTGGAGATCGAGTGTCAGGACTGCCATGGCACACCCGAGATGTATCCCTGGGAACTGCCACTGGGTTATGGCGAGGAGTTCGAGAAGGACCTGAGCAAGGCCAAGCCGCGCGGGCTGGCGGATCAGCCGCTGCAGGAGACGGCAGCGTACGCCACGGTCTATCCGAAGGGTGATGGGTACCTCAAGACCACCCGGGGCAATCCGTTCGGCAACGTGGCCAAGAAGGGCAAGAAGGTGATTCTGCATTCGGCGACCGGCAATGACTTCGAGGTGCCGATCCTGAAGCAGATCAAGCTCGACGGAACCTGGAAGGATCAGGCGGCTATGGTGGCCATGAGCCGGGTCAAGAAGCACAATGAGAAGCTCGAGTGCTACGCCTGCCACGCCTCCTGGGTGCCGCAATGCTATGGCTGTCACGTCCAGGTCAACTACGGCAAGGACAAGAGCGGCAAGCCCTATCACGACACCGACTGGATCGCCTCGGGCACCAAGCGTAACCCCGACGGTTCCACCGCCGAGTCGCCGCTCGGCACCAAGGGCATCCAGAGCCCGGGCAAGGTCTTCGAGACGCGCTCCTACCTGCGTTGGGAAGATCCGGTGCTGGGCATCAACGGTGAAGGTCGGGTGACCCCGCTGATGCCGGGTTGCCAGGTGGTCTACACGGTCATCGACCGTAACAACAAGACCATCGCACTGAACCAGATCGCCCTGTCCGAGGACGAGCGCAAGGAACTGGGGCAGAAGCGGACGCCACTGGCCATCGACATGGCCCCGGTACAGCCGCACTCGGCCCAGCGCAAGGCACGGACCTGCGAGTCCTGCCACGACAATCCCAAGGCCCTGGGCTACGGGATCGCCGGCGGGGTCTTCCAGACGCGCTATGTGGAGGATATCGTCGAGGACCTGATCGACCAGAAGACCGGCAAGCCGATTCCAAAGAACGGCAACTACAAGATCCAGGTGCCGAAGATCGCCGCGCTGGACTTCGATTGGTCGACCATCATCAAGGATGGGCAGCAGGTGCAGACCGTCGGTACCCACTGGCCGCTGTCCCGGGCGCTGCCCAAGGAAGTACGTGACGGCATGGAGCGTACCGGTCTGTGCATGGGTTGCCACCGCGAGATGACCAATGCCGAGCTTTGGGCCAAGGTCTCGACCCCGGGAACGCTCAACGATCAGCAACACATCGAGATGCTGAACAAGTTGCTGCGGACCTACGCGGCTTCGAAGGACAAGAAGTAAGCGGGGTCATGGTCGCCAGCCGTATCGGTGACCATGTTTAGACCAGGGGCCGCCATGGCGACATGGCGGCCCCGTTTCGTCTGGCAGTAGGAAAGCCGCTGGTTGACGGTAGAATGGCCGACAGGCCAGGCGATCAAATCTGTCTCGCAAGGCGCTGAAGAATCGGTTTTCGAACTCCCACTGCCATACGAGATCAGGGCTTCTCCGATTTCCATCAAAACGGTGATCTATGAAAAACAAACTCGGTCTGTCAATTCTTCTCTCGGTCGGCCTGGTCCTCTGGATGGGCGGTGCGCTGGCCGAAGGATCGACGAGCACGGCCACCGAAGGCGTTTCCCCGGCCCCCTTGATGCATGTGGACCCATTGGACGAAGGGCGAGGATCGGCAATGCACCGAGGGGCCAATCCCCATCGCAAGCTGACCGTCGAGCAGCATCTTCGGGTAGTCGAACAGCACCTGGCGGCAGGCAGGGTGCCCCAGGCCATGGCCGCATTGGGGCAGGCCATCGGGCAGCACCCGGAGGCGGCCGAACTCTATGGGATGCGCGCCAACATCGAGCTGCAACAGAAGAATCTCGAACCCGCGCTCGCAGATCTGGAGCAGGCGATACGCCTCGATCCCAATCGAGCGATCTACCGGGTGATGCGCGCCCAGCTCTACCTGAAGTTCGGGCGTGACAAGGAGGCCCTGGTCGATCTGGACACCGCGATCCACATCGATCCCGAACTGGTGCCGGCGCGTTTCAACCGGGGCACCCTACTGGCGAACTTGGGGAAAGAAGACCAGGCGCTGAAAGACTTCGACTATCTGGTCAAGCACGATCCGGCGCTGCCCGCACCTTATTTCAACCGTGGTGCCATGCACCATGCGCTGGGCAACGATGCAGCGGCGCGCGCCGACATCGAAAAATTCATCGGGTTGGCCGACTCGGAGGACTGGAAGCAGGCAGGGCGCAATCTGCTCAAGGCCTGGGATGCCCAGCAAAAGGACAAGGTCGCAACGGACGGGCATGCCAAGGGAGGAAAACAGTGACTTCACGGCTGACCCTGGGGGCCCTCATGCTGTTGGGGATGGCCGTGGCGTCCGCGGCATCCGTCGACTTTCCCGCATTGCTCGATGAGGCCGGCATGGAGCTTCAAATCCCGAAGGACTTCGAGCCGGTGCCGGTGGCGCCTGATTTCATCATGCCCTATGAGGCACGTTACCGGAGTCGGGATGGGGAGTTGGAGGTGCGGTATGCCATTCGGCCGCTGGGTCGCATAGAGATCGACTACGAGGATCCGCACAACGCCGCACCTGCGCCCAACGATCTGTTCAATATGCTGTTCCGCGCCCTGAGCGAGACCATGGCCAAGGATCACCAGGTACTGAGCAGCACCTATACGCCCGAGCGCGCGCACAACGACTTCCGTGCCGGCTGGGTAGCGGTGGGGGTGTTCGATCTGGTGGAAGGGGTCAGCGACCGTTACAGGGAAGGCATGCTGTTCGCGCTGCATCAGAACGACAAGGCGGATGCCTATATCCTGTTTCTCACCAACGATCTGGCCGCACAGAAGGCGCTAATCGAGGCGGCGCGCACCAGCCTGCGTTTCAAGTCGTTCGATATCGATATCAATCGGCC
>JANTHJ010000109.1 GCA_024762475.1 Chromatiales bacterium
CTTCGCAATAGCTAGCTATTACGTGCGATCCGCGCCTTGAACTGGACGATTTTTCGCCGCAATCTGCTCGCGCCAGAATTAATCAGAGCTTCCTTAGGGGGCGTCAGCTAACGGCATATCTGGGATAATCTCAGTCGCGGCGACGCGGCCGTTGGAATGGCACGACTTTTCCCTCGCCGTCTCGTTGCGGCGCTTCCTCGGAGCGACTCTCTCCCTGCAGCGTCGCCTTTTCTTCCGGTTCGTCCAGCTGCACCAGTTCGACCTGGGTGCCCAACAGGATTACCCATCCCACATGGCGCCCACTGCCCTCCCGGCTGTAGTCGAAGCTGAACATACGACGGATTCGCAGTCCGTTGTCGCCACGGCGCAGGCCCATCCGCCGGAGCACCACCGTTCCGTCGAGGAACTGCAGGCCGCGTCGATCGCACAGCGTCTGGGCCAGGCGCGTGGCCAATTCGCGCGCCCGCGCGCCGTCCAGCCACAACCAGGCCAGCAGTCCGAGGGCGGTGATCATCACCAGGGCAGTGCTCATGGCGGCCATTGTGCCTACCTGCGGCAGAAATGTCAGTGCAGATGATCCAGGCGCAGGCGCTCGCGCGGGTCGAACAGGCGACGCGACATGATCAGCACCGCGCTGGTCGAACCGAGGGCGGTGCCGGCGGCGATCAGGAACAGGATCATCATCTGATAACGGGCGGCCTGCATGGGGTCACCCCCCGCCAGGATCTGGCCGGTCATCATGCCGGGCAGGCTGACCACGCCCGCGGTCGTCATGCTGTTGAGGATGGGGATCAGGCCGGCGCGCAGCGCGGCGCGCCGGATATCTCCGATGGCCGTCGCCGCCGGGTCGCCGAGCATCAGGCGGGCCTCGACCTCGCCCTGCCGATTCCAGGTCTCGCGACCCAGGGTGTCCATTGCCACGGCAATGCCGGTCATGGTATTGCCCAGCAGCATCCCCAGCAGTGGAATAAGATATTGCGGGTGATACCAGGGCTGGGGCTGCAGGATCACATTGACCGTGAGGATGGCGATGGTGACCGACGAGAGCAGCATCGACAGGGCCCCGGTCCCGTAGC
Source organism: Chromatiales bacterium (assembly GCA_024762475.1). GTDB lineage: Bacteria > Pseudomonadota > Gammaproteobacteria > Chromatiales > Chromatiaceae > MONJU. Next base: position 1,077 of record JANTHJ010000109.1, read on the forward strand.
CCCACCAGCCCCGCAGGCGGCGGCTCTGGCGCGACCATACCTCGTAACCGGCCACAGCGAGCATGAAACTGGCGACCAGGGTGATCAGCCAGGGGGAGAGGGTGCTGAATAGTTGTGCCAGCACCAGTCCCAGCAGAGAGAGCTGAATAGCGGCGCGCACCGCGGCGACCAGCAGGCGTCGCTCCACGCCCATCTGCAGCCGCCACGAGAGTATGCCCACCAGCAGCAACAGGGAGGCCGCCAGAGACAGCTCGTAAGGGCCGAGCGGGATGACCGATCCGTTCAAGACAATTGTCCCCCGTCGATGGAGCGGTTTTGATTGGCAACTCGCCCGCGTTGTGCGGGGTCATGGCTGACCCATAGCAGCGGAACGTCGTGGGCATGCTGATAGTCTTGCAGCAGCGCCTCCACCCGGCGGGTGTTTTCGTCGTCCAGGTTGGCGGTAGGCTCGTCCAGCAACAGGGCCGCCGGACGTCGCGACAGAGCGCGCACCATGGCAAGGCGCTGCCGCTCGCCGGTCGAGAGTCGGCGTACCGGCTGGTCCAGGATGTCCGGCCCGAGGTCGAGTCGTGACAACCAATCCGGTGGCCATTGCGGGGCGTGTGGACGTACCTGTTCTTCCCACCAGTGGGACTCGGGCGGGACGTAGATGACCCGCCGGCGCCATTCCGGCGCAGGCAGATCGTCTCGCCTAAGGGTACCGAGGCGGACAGCGCCCTCGTTGGGATCGAGATCGGCGATCGCGCGCAGCAGCAGGGTCTTGCCACTGCCGGAGGGCCCGTGCAGGCACAGGGTCTGGCCCGCCGGCACCGTCAGCCCCTGAATCGGGGCAAGGCCCGGTCTCTCCAGTCGCTCCACGACCAGGTCGTTCACGCTTGCTGCTCGAAGATCAGGTCCCATACACCATGGCCGAGCCGCTGGCCGCGCCGCTCGAACTTGGTCAGGGGTCGATAGTTCGGGCGTGGCACGAAATCGCCCTGTTCGGCAGTGTTGCGGAATGCCGGGTGCTCGTTCAGGACCGACCGCATGTGCTGCGCATAGTCCTCCCAGTCGGTGGCGGCATGGAATAGGCCGCTTGGGCGGAGTTTGCGGGCCAGCAGGGTCAGGAAGTCCGGCTGTACGATGCGTCGCTTGTGATGACGTTTCTTGTGCCAGGGGTCGGGAAAGAAGAGATAGACCCCGGTCAGGGCATCATCCGGAATGCAATCGCGCAACACCTCGATCGCATCGTGACGAAAGACCCGCACGTTCGACAGCTCCAGTTCGTCCAGACGCATCAGCAGATGGCCCACGCCGGGGGCATGCACCTCGATGCCGATATAGTTGCGATCCGGGTGCTTTCTCGCCATCTCGGCAAGGGATTCGCCATTACCGAAGCCGATCTCCAGATAGACGGGATTGTGGTTGCCGAAAAGGGTCGGCAGATCGAGCGGCTCGGGCTGCCATTCCAGCCCGAACCGTGGCCAGCACTGTTCGAAGGCCCGCTGTTGGCCCCGGGTCAGGCGGCCCTGCCGCAGCACATAGCTGCGGATGGGGCGGCGTTGTCGATCTGGATTCATCGGGGTGGACGCTCTGCCACAAGGGATACAAAGACTAAGGCTGGGTAGGGCTCGTGATAGACAGTCTTCGTGTTCTTTGTGCGCTTCATGGTGAGCGTCATCGCGCTCGTCAATCGAAGAACAGCCCATCCACTGGTGAGGAGGCGGAGGCATAGCGACGTGCCGGCATGCGTCCTGCCCGATAGGCCTCTCGTCCCGCCTGAATGGCCTTCTTCATGGCGGAGGCCATCAGCACCGGATCCTTTGCGGCGGCGATGGCGGTGTTCATCAACACGCCGTCGCATCCCAGCTCCATGGCGATGGCGGCATCCGAGGCGGTGCCGACCCCGGCGTCGACCAGCACCGGCACCTTGGCATTCTCGGCGATGGTGCGGATATTGAGCTTGTTGCGGATACCCAGGCCTGATCCGATGGGTGCTGCCAGCGGCATCACCGCCACGCAGCCCATCTGCTCGAATTCCCGCGCCATGATGGGGTCGTCGTTGGTGTAGACCATGATCTGGAAGCCATCGGCGATCAGTGTTTCGGCCGCCTTCAAGGTGGCGATCACGTCGGGGAACAGGGTTTTCTCGTCGCCCAATACCTCCAGCTTGACCAGGTCATGGCCATCGAGCAGCTCGCGCGCGAGCCGGCAGGTGCGCACCGCGGTTTCGGCGTCATAGCAGCCGGCGGTATTGGGCAGGTAGGTGAACCGATCCGGAGGCAGCACCTCCATAATGTTCGGCTCGTCGCTGTTCTGTCCGAGATTGGTCCGGCGTACCGCGATGGTCACGATCTCGGCGCCACTGGCGTCGATGGCCGCGCGGGTTTCCGCCATGTCCTTGTACTTGCCTGTCCCCACCAGAAGGCGGGAATGGAAGCGTCTCCCCGCAATCTCGAGGATGTCGTCGTTCGTGTCGTTCATACTGCAACCTGCTGTGTCAGCCGCCACCGATGGCCTGGACGATTTCGACGCGGTCGCCTGCTTCGATCCGATGGTCTGCATGCGCGCTGCGTGGAACCAGCTCGCCGTTCACTTCGATGGCGATACGTTTGCCGGTCAGGTCGAGCTGTTCGACCAGGGCGGCGAGCGTCATTTCATCACCGACTGTGCGGGTTTCACCGTTGATTAGGATCTGCATCTCGGTGCGGCGGGGATATAGGTGAAAATCAACTGAATCTTACACTATTAACCCGGCAACCAAATAGATCGTGTTCAGGGCGCAGACAAGGCCACTGAACAAGGCGTGACTCGCAGATAATGGCCAGCCCTTATCAAGAGTCACAACGCGGTGCAGTGGCCTTGTCTGCACCCCTAGCAAAGTGGAATATCCGAGGAAAGGCCAAGCTGTGCCGGCCTGCAGGCAGCGTTGTCGTCACTTGCTATAGGAGTGCTACAGTGGCGTGCCGACGCCTTGCTGCAGGCCGGCACAGCTTGGCTGAACACAAACTATTTGGTTGCCGGGTTAATAAACTCCGTGGCACCAGGAATCCCAGGGCGGTGATCGCTCTGGCCCTCCATCGGAAGGAGGCAATAACGAGTGAGGAGAGTATGCCGACGCTTCATGAAAATCTCATCTCCCCCGAGCAGGCCCGAGGCCTGGATGGGCTCTTTGCCCAGCGGGTAAAGCGTAACCCCGAGCGGCCGGCCTATGGTTGGTACGATCGGGCCTCCAAGAGCTGGAAGGCCTATAGCTGGGCGGAGATGGCGGGTGAGGTGGCCCGTTGGCAGCAGGCCTTCGCCGCAGAGGGAATCGCCCCGGGTGAGCGGGTGGCCCTGCAGCTGCGCAATTGCCCCGAATGGGTAATGTTCGATCAGGCCGCGCTGAGCCTGGATCTGGTCACGGTGCCGCTCTATACCGACGACCGGCCGGATAATATCGCCTACATCCTGGAAGAGGCCGGCGTGCGCCTGCTGTTGGTGCAGGACGCCGGGCGCTGGCGGCGATTGTCGAAGGTGATTCCGGAAGAGGGCAAGCTGCAACGTATCCTGCTGCTCGATGACAGCGAGGCCGCGCGCGAGCTGGCCGCGCAGGACCCGCGGGTGCGGGTGGCCGCCGATTGGCTGCCGGCACGCCCGGGAGAGCTGGTGGTGCGCAAGAACCCCGATCCCGATGCGCTCGCGTCGATCGTCTACACCTCTGGCACCACCGGCCGCCCCAAGGGGGTGATGCTCAGCCATCACAATATGCTGTCAGTCGCTCACGGAGGTGTGACCATGATCGACGTCTACCAGGAGGACAGCTTTCTCTCCTTCCTGCCGCTCTCGCATACCCTGGAGCGAACCGCCGGCTATTACCTGCCGATCATGACCGGTTCGCAGGTCAGCTATGCACGATCCGTCGCCCAGCTTGCGGACGATCTGCAGCAGGTCGCACCAACCCTGATTATCGCAGTACCGCGGATCTTCGAGCGGGTCTACGGGCGGCTCAACGAACAGATGATCAAGAAGGGTGGGGCAGCGCTCACCCTGTTCAGGATGGCCGTCAGCATTGGCTGGAAACGTTTTTTGCGCCAGCAGGGGCGGGCGAGTTGGTCCCCCGACCAACTGCTCTTTCCGATGCTCGATCGCCTGGTGGGTGCCAAGCTGCGGGCCCGTCTTGGAGGGCAGCTGCGGGCCGCAGTCAGTGGTGGCGCCCCGCTGAGCGAGGATGTCTCGAAGGTATTCATTGCCCTGGGGGTTCCGCTGCTGCAGGGCTATGGGCTGACCGAGACTTCGCCGGTGATCAGCGTGAATCCATTGGAGAACAATATCCCTGCGAGCGTGGGCCTGCCGATCCGTGGGGTCCAGGTACGCATCGGTGAGAACGATGAACTCCAGGTCGAGGGGCCAGGGGTCATGAAGGGATACTGGAACAACCACAAGGCCACCACCGAGGTCATTGAGCCGGATGGCTGGCTGCATACCGGTGACCAGGCGCGCATCGGAGATACCGGGCATATCTACATCACCGGCCGGATCAAGGACATACTGGTGCTCTCGAACGGCGAGAAGATTCCTCCAGGGGATATGGAGCTGGCCCTCAGCTTGGACCCGTTGATCGAACAGGCCATGGTGCTTGGAGAGGGGCGACCCTACCTGGGCGCGCTGCTGGTGCTGGATGCCGATCACTGGCCGGGCTTTGCCCAGGACTTGGGGCTCGACCCCCTGGATGCTGCCTCGCTGCGGCAGGACAAGGTGCATAAGGCGGTGCTGCAACGGGTGCAGCAGGCCCTGAAAGATTTTCCCGGTTATGCCAAAATTCGCCGTGTTCACCTCACCCTCGAGCCATGGACGGTGGACAACGGCCTGATGACCCCGACCTTGAAGGTCAAGCGTCCCAAGGTCATGGAACGTTTCGCTGCTGAAATTGAGGCGATCTACGGTGAGGGTCCTGCTTCCTGAGGGTGCGGCCGGATGGCCTCACAGGGATGTTCCGCGGCACGGCCGCTGATCGTGCCAAGACAATGCGGGTGTAGTTCAATGGGTGAGCCGCGACCGTTATGCCAGTGGCATGACGCAGCGTGGCGAACGCCGCACAGGGAGGTGCGGCCGGATGGCCTCACAGGGATGTTCCGCGGCACGGCCGCTGATCGTGCCAAGACAATGCGGGTGTAGTTCAATGGGTGAGCTGCGACCGTTATGCCAGTGGCATAACGCAGCGCGGCGAACGCCGCACAGGGAGGTGCGGCCGGATGGCCTCACAGGGACGTTCCGCGGCACGGCCTGGAATCGTGCCCAGACAATGCGGGTGTAGTTCAATGGTAGAACTTCAGCTTCCCAAGCTGACTACGTGGGTTCGATTCCCATCACCCGCTCCATTTCCTTTTCCCTTATCTCATGCGCCGATGCGGTCGTGGCGTGCCCTCGGTTCTTTGCCGATGAATCCGGGCTTGTATGTTCGAGCGGGTCAGCTACATTCTGATGTGAGTCCGAACATTATTGTCATATTTACTCGAGGGGTCCCGAATGAAGAAATGGTTGCTTGCACTTGGTCTTGTCATGGCGGTTTCCGCTAACGCTTCTGCCAACTCGCCGACCGCCGGAACGAATGCTCGCGACGGGGGGTCGATGCATGGGTCGGCTGCGCAGCAGGAGCGTGAGTACGCCGCCAGAATTCGGGCCGCGCAGTGGCAGGCCGCCAAGATGATGGCCGCGAGGGCTCGGGCTGCGCAGATGAAGGCGGCTGAGATGATGGCTGCGCGGGTGCGAGCGGCCCAGGTTCGTGCCGCGCAGATAAAGGCGGCGCAGATGATGGCTGCCCGGGTGCGTGCCGCCCAGGTGAGGGCGGCACAGATCAAGGCCGCACAGATAAAGGCGGCCCAGATGATGGCTGCGCGGGTGCGTGCCGCCCAGGTCTATGCAGCGCGGACGAAGGCGGCGCAGATGCAGGCGGCCAAGATGATGGCAGCGAAGAAGCGCGCCGCGCATTCGGGATCTCGTATCGGTGGTAAGACCGACAACTATCTGCAGCCTTACATCTGACGCCAAGAAATATCGCGGAACTCCGGGAGCCCCCTGCTCTCCCTGCTTGCAGGGAGAGCAGGGGGTTGTCTTAGTGAACGCTGCCGAATGAAAGATCGGTGGTGCTTGGTGGCAGCGGCAGGCCGGCGATCTTGCAGGCTTGGTAGACCGGACCATGGGGGAACAGCCGGTACAGATAGCGCTTGCCGCCGCGATCGGCAAAACGATCCGACAACGCCTTGATGACGTGTCGCGCGCTACACGAAGCGCCCTTTGCCTTGCAGTGATTGCGCAGGAAGTAGACTACCTCCCAGTGCGCATCGGTCATCTCAATACCTTCTTCCTTGGCGGCCTGCAGCGCCTGCTGCTTGGTCCAATCCTCGTAACCCTCTGGCAAATCGAGGTTTTCTGTCATCATAGGGGATGTGTCTTGCATCGAATCCGCGCCTCCACGCTCATCTCTTGTCCTGGTGATATGGCGACACCGGTCACGTGGCCGGGCCGTCTTGGCGGCCTTTATGCTCTCCCAAATGGGGGATGCGGGCCTGCACTAAAGGTATAGACCGGATTTCGAGAAATACCAAGCGGAGTGCTCGGTTTTTTGTTGCTGGCGATCAGGGCGCGAGTTGGAGCGTCTTTCGATGCGCTCGAAGAGAGTCAGCTGGCCAGCGCCTCGCGCAGATACTTGGCGAGGGCCTCGGCGGTATCCGCATGGTGGACCAAGGCACTTATTTTTCCGTCGCGGCCGATGATGTAGATGATCGACGAGTGGTCCATGGAGTAGCCCATGGCGGAGTCTTTCATCGGCACCTTCTCGTAGATCACCAGATAGCGCTTGGCCACCTCGGCGATCTGTT
>JANTHJ010000110.1 GCA_024762475.1 Chromatiales bacterium
CTGCCGATGATCCCGGAGGATGCGGGGAGGCGTTGATCAGGTGTCGTTGCGGCTGTATTCGCGGACGATGCGCCGCACATAGCCGCGGGTCTCGCGATAGGGCGGGACCCCGTTGTATTGCGCAACGGCGTTCTCACCGGCGTTGTAGCCGGCCAATATCAGGGGCAGCTCGCCACCGAAGTGCCCGGTCAGCCACTTCAGGTAGGCCATGCCGCCGAGCAGGTTTTGCAGGGGGTCATGGATATTCTTCACGCCAAACCGCTTGGCCGTCTGGGGCATCAGTTGCATCAGGCCGATGGCACCTTTGGGCGAACGCGCCCGCGGATCGAAGTTCGACTCGGCGCGAATCACTGCCAGAACGAGCCGGGGATCGAGATCGTATTCCGGGGCCAGCAGCGCTACGTATTGGGCAACCAGTGCCGGAGCGGGTTGCTGGCCCAGCGGGCGGCTGGGGCATCGGCTGTCCCGCTTGGCATCGGCCTCGCCCAGGCGTGCCAGAACATTGCCAGAGGTGATGTCGCCCGCCTTGGCGCCGCGCTTGAACCAACCCACGGCGATACCACGGTCGGCGGGGACGCCTCGGCCATGCAGGGTCAGCCATCCGAGGTAGTAGTAGGCATCGGATTCCCCTTCCAGTGAGGCCAAACAGTAGAGCCGGTAGGCCCGCTGATAGTCTCGCGGGCCGCCAAGGCCCGTCTCCGCCTGCCGGGCCTTCTTCAGGTGGTCGGTACCACCCGCCAGTGCGGGAACACCGGTGAGCAAAAGGGCAAGGCTCAGCAGGGTAGATACGAGGCGATCCATCGTCGATCCGGTTTTCGGTAATCCATTCTCGTGTTAAGCAATAATCATACCCTGAATGGCGATGTGCAGAAAATCAGTGAGATGCGTCGCTCCTGCCACAGCTCAAGGGCGAAGGTGTAAAGAAAACGGACAAGCGGATGGTCACGAATCCCCTGCGACGCGCGACGAGCATCGGGCGTGCGCGGCCTCAATCGGAGGCCCGTGCCGTCGGATGCGCTGGGCGCCGCGATCCGCACCCATTCTTGTCTGGAAAGTCCCGGGGGCATCTGGCAGATTGGCCGGTGCCAACAATTCCAATTCAATGTGCACTGCTATGGAGGCGACATGCGTACAAAAATCCTGCTCAAAGAAGCCGACCTGCCCACTCATTGGTACAACGTCGTCGCCGATATGCCCAATCTGCCCGCGCCCCCGCTGGGTCCGGACGGCAAACCGGTCGGACCCGATGCCTTGCAGGCCATTTTCCCGGACGCATTGATCGAGCAGGAGATGAGCCGCGAGCGCTGGATCGAGATCCCCGAACCGGTGCGCGAGGCGCTGGACATGTGGCGCCCGTCGCCGCTGTATCGGGCGCATCGCCTGGAGCAGGCACTGGGCACTCCGGCGCGCATCTACTACAAGAACGAGTCGGTCAGCCCGGCGGGCTCGCACAAGCCCAATACCGCCTTGGCCCAGGCCTGGTACAACCGTCAGCAGGGCATCCGGCGCCTGACCACCGAGACCGGGGCAGGGCAGTGGGGTTCTTCGCTGGCCCTGGTCGGCCAGATGTTCGGCATCGAGGTGCGGGTCTATATGGTGAAGGTCAGCTATGAGCAGAAGCCCTATCGCCGGTCGATGATGCAGACCTGGGGTGCGGAGGTCTTCGCCAGCCCCACGGACATGACCGAATCCGGGCGCAAGGTGCTGGCCGAGCACCCGGATTCGCCGGGCTCCCTGGGGATTGCGATCTCCGAGGCGGTGGAGGAGGCCGCTGGCCGCGACGATACCAACTATGCCCTGGGATCGGTGCTCAATCATGTCCTGCTGCATCAGACGGTGATTGGCCAGGAGGCCAAGAGGCAGCTGGCGATGGTGGACGACTACCCGGACGAGGTGCATGCTCCCTGCGGTGGCGGCTCCAATTTCGGTGGCATTGCCTTTCCCTTCTTCGCCGACAAGGCGGCAGGCAAGGCGGTGCGCCTGGTGGCGGTGGAACCGGCCTCCTGTCCGACCCTCACCCGAGGGCCCTATGCCTATGACTTTGGCGACAGCATCGGCCTGACACCGCTGATGAAGATGCACACCCTGGGGCACGATTTCGTCCCGCCGGGGATTCATGCCGGCGGGCTGCGATATCACGGCGATTCCCCGCTGGTCAGTCAGCTGCATCACGAGGGCCTGGTCGATGCGATCGCAGTGCCGCAGCTCGAGACCTTTGAGGCCGGCGTCTTGTTCGCGCGCACCGAGGGCATTATCCCGGCGCCCGAGTCCTGTCATGCCATCGCCTCGGCGATTCGCTCTGCGCGTGAATGTGCCGAGACCGGTGAGGCCAGGACCATTCTTTTCAACCTCTCCGGGCACGGGCATTTCGACATGGCCGCCTACGACCGTTATTTCAAGGGCGAGTTGCACGATTATCAGTTCCCCGAGGAGGCATTGAAGGAGTCATTGGCGCATCTGCCCAAGGTCGGACAGGGCTGAACCGGTCCACGGCATGGCTGCCCATTGACCGAACCGGCAGGAGCCCATGCCCGGCCACGACTTTTTTCTCTACCTGCCGCTGATCCTGCTGTCCGCTCGGCTGTTCGCGGAACTGGCGATCCGCTGGCAGGCACCGCCGGTGATCGGAGAGTTGATGGCGGGAGTCGTCCTGGGCCCGAGTCTGCTCGGCTGGGTCAGTCCTGGCGAGGCGGTGCGCTTGATGGCCGAGATTGGCATTATTCTGCTGCTGTTCGGTGTGGGGCTCGAGACCGATGTCCACCGGCTGGTAAAGGCAGGCCGGCAGGCGCTGACCGTTGCTGTGGTGGGGTTCGTCACGCCAATGGCGCTGGGGTTCCTGGTCGCGCTGCAGCTGTTCGACTTGCCCCTGCTGGTCTCCTTGTTCATTGGCGGCACCCTCACCGCCACCAGCATCGGCATCACCGTGAGAGTGCTGGCCGACCTCAACCGGCAGCACTCCCATGAGGGGCAGGTGGTGCTCGGTGCCGCCGTGATCGACGATGTGCTGGGCGTGATTCTGCTGGCGCTGCTCTACGAGTTTGCCGTGGGTGGCGGGGTCAATGTGGCCAACGCGAGCAAGGTGATGATCTTCATACTCGCCTTTTTTGTGCTCGCCCCGGTTGCGGCTCGCCTGGTTGCGTTTGCGTTGCAGCGATTTGCCCGGATCTCCCGGATTCCCGGCCTGATTCCTGCCAGTATCGTGTCGCTGGTGCTGGCCTTCGCCTGGCTGGCCAATGTGCTCGGAGCGCCGGAGCTGCTCGGCGGCTTTGCCGCAGGACTGGCCCTCTCAAGGCGGTTCTTCCTGCCCTTCGGCGTGGCCCTGCATCAGGACGCCAGGTTTGCCGAGCAGATCGAGACGGAGATGAAGCCCATCCTCTATCTCTTTACCCCGATCTTCTTTGTGTATGTGGGGCTTTCGCTCAACCTGCGCGAGATCGAATGGGGGTCGCCGTTCATCTGGGTCTTTTCGGCCGTGATGCTGCTCGTCGCGGTCTTCGGCAAGGTGGTCGGTGCGCTGTGGCTGAACGAGAACTGGGCCCGCCGCGGCATCATGGGCATCGCGATGGTGCCGCGAGGCGAGGTGGGCCTGGTGTTTGCCGAGCTGGGGCGGGTCAGCGGTATCCTGAACAACGAGATCTATGCAGGGCTGCTGATCGTCATCGCCATCACCACCCTGATCACGCCGTTCTTCATGAAGTGGTATTACGGTCGATTCCAGTCGCTTTTGCCGAATGAACCCTGGCTCTGAGCAGGTGCCCGCAGAGCGGCAATTCTGTCGGACATGCTATGATCATTGAAGGCCAGAGACCCTCCAAGACTAGGCGCCCCGAGCAGAAATGATGATCAGCTTACTCCTCGTCGATGACCACGCCCTGTTTCGCTCGGGCATGCGCAGTGTGCTCGACGGCGCCGAGGATATCGACGTCGTCGCAGAGGCCGCGAGCGGGGAGGAGGCGGTGGAATATGTGCGCAACACGCCGCCCGATCTGGTGCTCATGGATGTGAACATGCCGGGCATCGGCGGCATCGAGGCGACGCGCAAGATCGTGCATGTGAACCCGGATATCGGGGTGATCGCGGTAACGGCACTCAGTGGTGATCCCTTTCCCAATCAGTTGCTCGACGCCGGGGCACGCGGCTACCTGTCCAAGGGCTGCGATGCCGAGGAGCTGTTCGAGGCGATCCGGGCGGTGGCCCAGGGCCGGCATTATCTGTCCACCGAGGTGGCGCAGAAGCTGGCGCTGGGGAGGTTTGCCAAGCAGTCCGAGGCCTCGCCGCTGAACAAGCTCTCGCCGCGCGAGCTGCAGGTAATGCTCATGATCGTCAAGGGGCAGTCCAACCAGGCGATCTCGGATGCCCTGTTTCTCAGCCCCAAGACCATCTCCACCTATCGCCACCGGCTCTATGACAAGCTCGGCGTGGAAAACGATGTGGAGCTGACCCATTTTGCGATTCGACACAACATTATCGATCCCAGCTCGTGAATGCCCCGATCTTCGACCTGGATTGCCGCCGCTGTGAGCGCCTGAGCGGCTTTCTCGATGAGGTCGGCAGCCAATACCCCGATTATCATGCCCGACCCGTCGCGCCCTTCGGCGATCCCCAGGCGCGGCTGCTGGTAGTGGGGCTGGCGCCCGGGATGCACGGCGCCAATGCCACGGGTCGCCCCTTCACCGGGGACCATGCCGGTATCCTGCTCTATCAGACCCTGCATCGCTATGGCTTCGCCAGCAGGCCCGAATCGGTATCGGCGGACGACGGCCTGACGCTGATCGACTGCCGGATCACCAATGCGGTGAAATGCCTTCCGCCGCAGAACAAGCCCACCGGCGCCGAGATCAACGCCTGTCGTGATTACCTGGCCGCTGAGCTGGCTGCTCTGCCTGCGGACAACGTAGTGGTGGCGCTCGGTTCCATTGCCCATCGTTCGATCGTTGCCTGCACCGGGGCCCGGCAGAAGGACCATGTGTTCGCGCACGGCGCAGAACACCGTCTGGCCAATGGGGTCCGCCTGATCGACTCCTACCACTGCAGCCGCTACAACACCCAGACACGGCGCCTGACCGAGCCGATGTTCCAGGAGATCTTTGCGCGTGTCCGCGCCCTGATCGATGAGTGAGAAGCCATCCTTCGACCACAAGGCCTTTCTGGCCACGCTGACCCATCGTCCCGGCGTCTACCGGATGCTCGATGCCAAGGGGGAGGTGCTGTACGTCGGCAAGGCGCGGGACCTGGCGCGCCGGGTATCCAGCTACTTCACCCGCGCGGCCAACCGGCGCATCGAGATGATGGTCTCGCAGATCGCGGACATCCAGATCACGGTGACCCATACCGAGGCCGAGGCACTGATCCTCGAGAACCACCTGATCAAGGAGCACCGGCCGCGCTACAACGTGCTATTGCGCGACGACAAGAGTTACCCCTATATCCATCTCTCGGACGACGAGTTTCCGCGCCTGAGCTTTCACCGCGGCGCGCGCAAGGCCGGGGGCCGCTACTTCGGCCCCTATCCCAGTGCCGGGGCGGTGCGCGAGACCCTGAAGCTGCTGCAAAAACTCTTTCCCATACGGCAATGTGAGAACAGCTACTACGCCAATCGCTCACGGCCCTGTCTGCAGTATCAGATCGACCGCTGTACCGCCCCCTGCGTCGGCTTCGTCTCCCCCGAACGCTATGCCCAGGACGTGCGCGACACGGTACTGTTTCTCGAGGGCAAGGCCTCGGACGTGGTCGATCGCTGGGTGACGCGTATGGAGAAGGCATCCGAGGCGCTGGAGTTCGAGGAGGCCGCCCGTCTGCGCGACCAGATCGCGGCGCTGCGTGCAGTCCAGGAAAAGCAGTACGTGGCCGGCGAGCGGGGCGACCTGGATATCGTCGCCGTCGCCACCCGGGGTGGGGTGGCCTGCATCCAGCTCTTTCTGGTACGACAGGGCCACAACCTGGGCAACAAGACCCTTTACCCGCGCAACACCGAGGGGGCCTCGGAGGCCGAGTTGATCTCGGCCTTCATCGCCCAGCACTATCTGGAGCGGGCGGTGCCGGCCGAGATCCTGGTCAGCACCATGCCACCCGATCGGGCAGTATTGGAAGAGGCCTTGGGAAGGCAGGCCGGGCGACGCGTGCGCATCATCGATACCCCAAGGGGAGAGCGCGCCCGCTGGTTGCAGATGGCCCGCACCAATGCCGAGACCGCCATCGCGGCCCGCCTGGCCAGTGCCAGCGCGAGTGAGCAGCGTCTCGAGGCGCTGCAACAGGCGCTGGACCTGGACGAGCCCCCGCGCCGGATGGAATGTTTCGATATCAGCCATACCGGCGGCGAGAAGACGGTGGCCTCCTGCGTGGTCTTTCAGGATGGGGCGCCGCTGAGCAGCGACTATCGCCGATTCAACATCAAGGGTATCCAAGCGGGCGACGACTATGCCGCCATGCGCCAGGCCCTGACGCGGCGCTATGCGCGCATCCAGAGCGGGGAAGGGCAGATGCCCGACCTGCTACTGATCGACGGCGGCAAGGGGCAGCTGGGGGCTGCGGCCGAGGTGCTGGGCGACATGGGGATCTCGGACCTGTTGCTGCTCGGGGTGGCGAAGGGGCCGGATCGCAGACCCGGCATGGAGGCCCTGTTCTTGTTGGGGGAGGAGTCGCCACTTATACTGCCTGCCAATTCACCCGCCCTGCATCTGGTGCAGCACATCCGGGACGAGGCGCATCGATTCGCCATCACCGGCCACCGGCAACGCCGCGCCAAGGCACGCCGCAGCTCGCCGTTGGAGGAGATTCCCGGCATCGGGGCCAAGCGCCGCCAGCGGTTGCTCAAGCACTTCGGCGGACTGCAGGGGCTGGCGCGCGCCGGGGTCGAGGACATCGCGAGTATCGAGGGGATCAGCGACAAGCTGGCACAGGCCGTATACCAGGCCTTTCACGGAGAGACATGAACAACCTCTACAGCCTGCCGAACCTGCTCACCCTCACCCGGATCCTGTTGATCCCGGTATTCGTCGTGGTGTACTACCTTCCGGTCGAGTGGGCCAGCCTGGCTGCGTGCCTGATCTTTATTTTGGCAGCGGTAACCGACTGGCTCGACGGCTACCTGGCACGGCGCATGCAGCTGACCTCGCCCCTGGGTGCCTTCCTGGATCCGGTTGCCGACAAGCTGATGGTCGCCACCGCGCTGGTCGTAGTGCTGCAGGCCGACCCGCAACTGTGGCTGGCGCTGCCGGTCATGGTCATCATCGGCCGCGAAATCACCATCTCCGCGTTGCGCGAATGGATGGCCGAACTGGGTCAGCGCGCGGAGGTGGCGGTCTCGGAGATCGGCAAGTTCAAGACCGCGGCACAGATGACCGCCATCGCCCTGCTGATCTACCGCGACCCGCTAGCGGGCATCCCCGTCTACCTGATTGGCGAGGTGCTGCTCTACGTCGCCGTGATCCTCACCCTGTGGTCCATGCTCATCTATCTGCGCGCGGCCTGGCCGCAACTGCGCGGATCCAATGGCGGCGGCTCCACGCCGGCGGACTAGTTCTACGCCGTCATGTTGCGAATTCGTTCGTGGGAGCGGCTTTAGCCGCGACGGAAATGACCGTCGGGCCTAAAGGCCCTCCCACAAGCGGGCAAACCCGGCCGTGGGCGACGTATGCCTAGCTCCGCAGCGTTCAGGCAAATGTGACCGAATAGAACTGGCCAGATGGGTGGCGCCGGCAGGGCTTGGCGGGCAGACTTGACAGGGTCGGGGGAATCCATAGAATAGCGGCTCGTTCGGCGGGAATAGCTCAGTTGGTAGAGCACAACCTTGCCAAGGTTGGGGTCGCGAGTTCGAGTCTCGTTTCCCGCTCCAGTTATCCCGGAA
>JANTHJ010000111.1 GCA_024762475.1 Chromatiales bacterium
GACAAGGAGGCCTACCTGAAGGAGTTGTGTAACTTTGCCGAGCGGGTCTACCAGGACGTGCAAGGGCAGCAGCAGGCGCCGGCGGCACCCCCGGCTCAGGATGCCTTCGGCTACTGGGAACCGCCGAAGAAGAATTGACGCCCATGGCCACCCCCTACGCGCCGGACAAGCTGATCGCCCAGGCCCGTGCCCTGGCGGCAGAATACCGGCGCGCCATGGGCAAGCCGCTGCCCGGCGTGAGCAGCGAGATCGCCGAGCACGACGCGATCCGTCTGTTGCAGCTCGAGCCCAAGCCCGCGGATGCAGGCGGTGGCTGGGATGCCCTCGACCCGCAGACCGGCGAGCGCATCCAGATCAAGTCGCGCCTGATGGTCGCCGATGGCAAGGGCGGCGAGCGCATCGGCCATCTCAAGCTCAACCAGGAGTGGGACGCAGTGGTGCTGGTGCTGATGGACGAGAGCTACGAGCCCCAGGAGATCTGGCGTGCCCATCGCGATGAGCTGAGCGAGTACCTCGACAGCTCCAGTGCCAGCCGTGCCAAGCGGGGGGCGATGTCGGTGGCGCGTTTTCGGATCATCGGCGAGTTGGCGTGGGATGCGGTCAACGGGGCCTGGAGCGACACGGTCGATTGATGCTCTCCGAGATCGAAGCGGTACTGGGGGCCGAGGGAGAGCTGGCGCGCCATATCGAGGGATTTTCCCACCGCCAGCAGCAGCTGGAGATGGCGGAGAAGGTGCTGGAGGCGATCCGCGACGGCGAGCACCTGATCGTGGAGGCGGGCACCGGCACCGGCAAGACCTTTGCCTACCTGGTCCCGGCGCTGCTCTCGGGGCAGAAGGTGGTGATCTCCACCGGCACCCGCAACCTGCAGGATCAACTCTTCCTGCGTGACCTGCCGCGGGTGGTCGAGGCCATGGCGAGCCCGGCCAAGGTGGCCCTGCTCAAGGGGCGGGCCAACTATCTGTGCGTGCATCGGCTGGACCTGGCCCTGCAGGATGCGCGAGGCCATCCGCGCGATCAGCTGCGCTGGCTGCTGGCGGTGCGTGACTGGTCGGTACACACCGAACGCGGTGACATCGGGGAGATCAGCCAGGTCCCGGAGGATGCGCCCATCTGGCCGCTGGTCACCTCCACCACCGACAACTGCCTGGGTCAGGAGTGCCCCAGCTGGAGCAAGTGTCACCTGGTCGAGGCGCGACGCCGCGCCCAGGAGGCCGACCTGGTGGTCATCAATCACCATCTGCTGTGCGCCGATTTCGCGATCAAGGATGGCGGTTTTGGCGAACTGCTGCCGGCCGCGGATGTGTTCATCGTCGACGAGGCGCATCAGCTGCCGGAGGTCGCCTCCAATTTCTTCGGCAGCACCCTCAGCACCCGCCAGGTGGTCGAGCTGGCGCAGGACAGTCGTGCGGAATACCACCGCGAGGCAGGCGACCTGCCCAAGCTGCTCGACCAGATCGAGGCACTGGAGAAGGCAGGCAAGGACCTGCGCCTGGCCTTCGAGGGCCGGCCCCAGCGGGGTGCCTGGCAGGATATCGAGGAAGATACCAAGATCGAGGCGGCGCTGGATGGGCTGGTCGGGCAACTCGAGGCCGTGCAGGGCATGCTGAAGACCCTCGAAGGGCGCGGCAAGGGCCTGGACAGCTGTCTGGCGCGCTGCGAGGTCCAGCTGACCCAGCTGGGCGACCTGCGCCAACCCGAGGCGCCGGAGGCGGTGGTGCGCTGGTTCGAGGTCTTCGGTCACAGCCTGCGTTTGAACAGCACCCCCATCGACATCGCGGATGTCTTCAGTAGCCAGATGCGCCAGCACCCGGCCACCTGGGTCTTCACCTCGGCCACCCTGGCAGTGGGCGACAGCTTCAGCCATTTCCAGCAGCAACTCGGCCTGTTCGATGCGCAGACCGGCAAGTGGGACAGCCCCTTCGATTTTCAGCACCAGGCGCTGTGGTACGTCCCGCGGGGCATGCCCCCGCCCAGCGATCGGGGCTATGTCCGGGCAGTGATGCGCGAGGCCCTGCCGCTGATCGAGGCCAGCCGCGGTCGCGCCTTTCTGCTGTTCACCAGTTACCGCGCGATGAACGAGGCGGCCGACTGGCTGGAGGATCAGGACCTCGAATACCCCATGCTCGTTCAGGGCGAGATGCCCAAGGCGGAGCTGCTGCGCCGTTTCGTCGAACACGGCAACGCAGTGCTCCTGGGCACGGCGAGTTTCTGGGAGGGGGTGGACGTGCGCGGTGAGGCGCTGTCGCTGGTGGTGATCGACAAACTGCCCTTCGCCTCGCCCGGCGACCCGGTACTGCAGGCGCGCCTGGATGCGATCAAGGCGCGCGGCGGCAATCCCTTCATGCAGTACCAGGTGCCGCAGGCGGCGATCGCGCTCAAACAGGGCGCGGGGCGGCTGATTCGCGACGTGACCGACCGGGGGGTGCTGGTGGTATGCGACCCGCGCCTGCTGAAGAAGTCCTATGGGCATACCTTTCTGGCCGCGATGCCCGATTTCGGGCGCACCCGCGATCCCGAGGTGGCGCGGGCCTTCCTCGAGGCATTGTAGGGCAGGCCGGAGCTTCGTCCCCATATTTGCTGGTCCCACCGTGCCGGGCTAGCAGCCTGTCGGACTCGGCCGTTCGAAGCGAAAATTTGCGGGAGCGAATCAAATGCGCCTATCGAATAAGGAGAATAGCCGGCCTATTTGACGAATTCGATAGGCGCAGTTGATCGCTATCCGCGGATTTGCAGGCGGACAGCGTCGAGTCCGACAGGCTGCTAAGCTGAGACAGGGGATCGGTCTCGGCGGGCGTCGGCAGAGGGAGCGGCAGATGCACAGGTCTTTGGTGTATGGCAGTTTGTGTTTTTGGCTGGGAATCGTCGGTCTGGCCCGCGCAGCGCCCCCTGAATCGGCGTCCTCGATCATCACCGTCGAGGTGAAACAGAACATCCGGGTGGTCTACGACATCAAGACCACCCAACTGTCGGCGGGGATTGGCAAGGCGTTGTATTACCTGCGGGGTCTCTACGAGGCGTACCGCAAGCAGGGAGTCCCTCCCGAGCAGATACACGTCAGCGCGGTGCTGCACGGTGGCCCGGTCAAGTGGCTGTTGAAGGACGAGGCGTATCAGAGATATACGGGCGATCCTTTCGCGGTCAACCTGAACCATCACGTGATCGAGAACCTGATCGACCTGGGTGCGAGCGTCGAGGCCTGTAATGTCACCATGCGGTCGCGTGGCTGGACTGCCGAGGACCTGCTTCCCGGGGTGAAGGTCGTGCATGACGGCTATACCCGGATCATCGATTTGCAACAGCGCGGCTACGCCTATATTCGATTCTGATCGCGGCAACGCGGCCACATTACCTCGTTCTTCGACGCAGGAGCCCGCCTTGAGCAACCCCATCATCGCCGATAACAAACCGGTCAAGGTCGAGCTGAGCAAGGGCCAGGAGTACCACTTCTGCACCTGCGGACGATCGAAGAGTCAGCCCTTTTGCGACGGCTCGCATGCCGGCACCGGTTTCACGCCGCGGGTCATCGTGGTGGAGGAGGACACCGAGGCCTGGCTGTGCGCCTGCAAGCACTCGGGCAATCTGCCCTATTGCGATGGCACCCACAACCGCTTCAGCGTCGAAGACGTGGGCAAGGAGGGGCCGGGGCCTGGGCCCGTAGAGGCGCAACCGCAACCGCGGGCGACCCCGGAGGAACCCCGGCTCGAGTTCATCCACGAGCTGGCCCGCGATGGCCTGTCCAAATATGGGCCGCACGGGCCGCTGGTGGCCCAGGGGGTACCGCGGGATCGTCTGCCCCGCTGGGACGATCTGCAGATCCTGACCGCGCAGCTGGCAAGGCGTCCGTTGATGGAAGACGTGCCGGTGGCGACTGAGCTGGTGATCGGCCCGGAGGCGCGCCGGCCCCTGGTATTGAAGATGCCGCTGCTGGTGTCGGACATGAGCTTCGGCTCCCTCTCCGAGGAGGCCAAGATCGCCCTGGCCGGCGGGGCGGAGCGGGCCGGCACCGGTATCTGCTCGGGCGAGGGCGGCATGCTGCCGGAGGAGCAACAGGCCAACTCGCGCTATCTCTATGAACTGGGCAGCGCCCGCTTTGGCTTTCACGAGGCGCTGCTGACCCAGGTGCAGGCGTTTCATTTCAAGGGCGGGCAGGCGGCCAAGACCGGCACCGGCGGGCATCTGCCCGGTAACAAGGTGACCGGCCGGATCGCCGAGGTACGCGGACTGCCCGAGGGCCAGCCGGCGATCTCGCCACCGACCTTCCCCGACCTGGCCACCCCGGCGGACTTCAGACGCTTTGCCGAGCGGGTGCGCGAGATCAGCGGCGGCGTCCCGGTCGGCTTCAAGCTCAGCGCCAACCATATCGAACAGGACATCCAGTTCGCCCTGGATGCCGGCGCCGATTATCTGATCCTGGACGGTCGCGGCGGTGGCACCGGTGCGGCGCCGCAACTGTTTCGCGATCACATCAGCGTGCCGACCATCCCGGCACTGGCGCGGGCCCGCCGTTATCTGGACGCCCAGGGGGCGAGCGGGCGGGTCACCCTGATCATCACCGGCGGGCTGCGGGTGCCGGCCGATTTCGTCAAGGCCCTGGCACTGGGAGCGGACGGTATCGCGATCGCGAACAGTGCCATCCAGGCCATCGGCTGCGTGGCGGCCCGGATCTGCCACACCAATGCCTGCCCGGCGGGCATCGCCACCCAGGATCCGAAGCTGCGAGCCCGCCTGGATGTCGAGGAAGGCGCCCGGCGCCTGCACAACTTCCTCGAGGCCTCGCTGAGCCTGATGCAGGTGATGGCGCGCGCCTGCGGCCATGACCACCTGGCCCACTTCGGCCCCGATGATCTGAGCACCTGGAAGCGGGAGATGGCGCAGCTTTCCGGTGTCCGCTATGCGGGCCTGACGCCGCCCTGACGGGAACCTTCCTCAGCGCTCCGGCAGTACGATGTTCAGTTCCAGGATCTCCTGGTTGCCCTCGTTCTCCAGGTGTACGTTGACCGCGTCCTCGTCCACCTCCACGTACTTGCGGATCACCTTCAGCAGCTCACGCTGCAGCTGTGGCAGATAGGAGGGGCCGTTGCGCCCCCGGTCGTGGGCCACCAGGATCTGCAGGCGCTCGCGGGCGACGGCCGCGGAGTTGCTCTTCTTGTTCTGACGAAAAAAATCCAGCAGTGCCATCTCAGCCTCCGAACAGGCGGCCGAGCAGGCCTTTCTTCTCGACCTGGGTGAAGCGGTGCGGCAGGTCCTCGCCCAGGTAGCGGTCCACCATGTCGCTGTAGGCCTGGCCGGCCGTGCTTTCCTTGTCGAGGATCACCGGTTGACCGGCGTTGGAGGCATTGAGCACCGCCTGGGATTCGGGAACCACGCCGATCAGGTTCAGTGCCAGGATCTCCTGCACGTCTTCGAGTGAGAGCATCTCGCCCTTGTCCACCCGCTCCGGCGAGTAGCGGGTGACCAGCAGGTACTCGCGGATCGGCTCCAGGCCTTCCTCGGCACGCCGCGACTTGCTCGAGAGGATGCCGATCATCCGGTCCGAATCGCGCACCGAGGAGACCTCGGGGTTGGTCACCACGATCGCGTCGTCGGCAAAGTACATCGCAAGGGTGGCGCCCTTCTCGATGCCCGCCGGCGAGTCGCACACGATGTAGTCAAAGCTCTCCGACAGCTCCTCCAGGACCTTGCCCACGCCCTCTGCGGTGAGCGCCTCCTTGTCGCGGGTCTGCGAGGCGGCGAGCACGAACAGGTTGGGATTGCGCTTGTCGCGGATCAGGGCCTGGGCCAGTTTCGCCTCGCCCTGGATGACGTTCACGAAATCGAATACCACCCGGCGCTCGCAGCCCATCACCAGGTCGAGGTTGCGCAGGCCGACGTCGAAGTCGATGACCACGGTGCGGTGGCCGCGTTCGGCCAGTCCCATGGCAAAGGCGGCGCTGGTCGTGGTCTTGCCCACACCGCCCTTGCCCGAAGTGACGACGATGATTCTTGCCAACGGAATGCTCCTTGGGATTGCTCCCGGTTCAGATCGATGTGAATTCGAGGCGGTCGCCCTGCAGGGCGATGCGCACGCTGCGTCCCAGATGTTTGGAAGGGAGGTCTTCGCTCACCAGGTAGCGACCGGCGATGGCCACCAATTCGGCCCCCAGGTCACGGCAGAAGATGCATGCCGCGGTGTTGTCCCGCACGCCCGCCAGCATGCGTCCGCGTACCGGCCCCCAGGCGTGGATATGGCCATCGGCCATCACTTCGGCACCGGAGCTGACACCGGCGCACAGCACCAGGTCCGCCCCCTCGGCATAGATCCGTTGCCCGGAACGAACCGGCTGCTCGACGACCAGCGGTTCACGCGGTGCGGCGGGTGCGGTGGCCGGGGCCGCTTCCCCGCCGGGTCGGGCGGTGGTGGTCCGCAAGCGGGGCATCACCGCCAGCTCCAGCATCCGTGCCTGCTCGATCTGTTCCCGCGAGCTGGCGCGCACCCCCACGGGGACCATGCCATGGGCACGGATCATGCCGACGATCACCGGAAAGTCCGGTGCCGCCTCGCCCTCGAAGCGGCTCAGGTCGATCACCAGCGGCGCCTGTTCGAAGAACCGCGGCAGGCGCGCCACCTGCTCGCCCAGGTAGTGGTCGAGTCCGTCCGGGTCGTTGCGGCGGATCAACAGCGAGGGCAGGGTGTATTGGCCTGCCTTCATGTCGAAGGCCGGGGCGTCGGTCACGGGGTCGGTCTGTGCATTCATGCCTGCTACTGCTCCGGCATCGGGGGAAGCAGATTCTAATCCAAATGGCGCCGGACCGCCGGCTGGCAGGTAGAATCGACGCCATGAAGCTGCTTGCCATCGATACCACCGAACAGGCCTGCTCGGCCGCCTTGCTGTTGGAGGGCGAGATCCACGAGAAGTTCGACGTGGTTCCGCGACGCCATTCACAATTGCTGCTGCCCATGATCGAGTCCCTGCTGGCGGAGGCGGAACTGTCCCTCGGTCGGCTGGATGCGTTGGCGTTCGCCCGCGGCCCCGGCTCGTTCACTGGCGTGCGCATCGCCACCGCCGCGGCACAGGGGCTGGCGATGGCGGCCGATCTGCCGGTGGCACCGGTCTCGAGCCTGCTGGCGCTGGCCCAGGGGGCGATGCGGGAGACGGGTGCCGGACAGGTGTTGGCCGCCTTCGATGCCCGCATGCAGGAGCTCTATTGGCTGCCCGCGCGCCCCGGCACCGATGGCCTGGCCGAGCCTGCGGGGCCGGAACGGGTGAGTACCGCGGAGGCCGTGCGCCTGCCGGGCGAGGGCCCCTGGTGGATTGCGGGCAGCGGGGCGGCGGCCGCCGGAGAGGTTCTGTCCGCCGAGGTGGGGGAAGGGGCGGTGCTGCTGCCCGATGCCATGGTGCACGCGGAGGATGTGGCCCGCCTGGCTGTACCGCTGGTGACGGCGGGCGAAACGGTGTCTGCCGCCGAGGCCCAGCCGGTCTATCTGCGCGAGCAGGTGGCGCACAAGATGGTGCGCCCCTGAGCCGCTAGTCGGGCACGGCGTCGGGAACCTCCAGCGCATACGGCCAGTCCTTGATGCCTCCTGCGAGGGAAACCGCCTCGATGTTGCGTTCCCGGAGCAGAAAGGCGGCTGCCTTGCTGCGCCGGCCGCTACGGCAATAGACCACGTAACGGGCGTCGGGGTCGAGTTCATGGACCTGGAAGCGCAGCAGGTGCAGGGGGATGAGCCGGGCGCCGGGGATGCGGCTCTCTTCGTATTCCATATCGTAGCGACAGTCGAGCAGGCGGTATTGTGCCTCTTCCAGCAGGCGCTTCG
>JANTHJ010000112.1 GCA_024762475.1 Chromatiales bacterium
TGATGGCCGCGGTCAGCGTCGTCTTGCCATGGTCAACGTGACCAATGGTCCCGACGTTGACATGCGGCTTTGTACGTTCAAATTTTTCCTTTGACATTTCGCTCTCTCGAGTTCAGGTTGAAGCAACACCAACCGCGCTGACCGGCAGCAAACGGCACACCAAAATGGAGCCCAGGAGCAGATTTGAACTGCCGACCTCACCCTTACCAAGGGTGTGCTCTACCAACTGAGCTACCTGGGCATCAATCACTTTGTCGCCGACACCTAATGGCATCAGCCTTCCCTGGCGCTCAGCCCGTGCGGACAACGTCCCTGTGACGCCATCCGGCCGCACATCCCTGTGCGGCGTTCGCCGCGCTGCGTTTGTCCACCGGACAAACGGTCGCAGCTCACCCAACTGAGCTACCTGGGCATCAATCACATTCCGACAATTCAACACGCTGCACCACATTCATCTGGAGCGGGTGATGGGAATCGAACCCACATAGTCAGCTTGGAAGGCTGAAGTTCTACCATTGAACTACACCCGCGCTGGTAATCGATTCGACCAATCGCTGGCGTCAAATTGTCTTCGGGGCAACCACCCCCTGCAGCATCGCCCTGCGGCCCGTTTGCGCCTCGCAGAACCAACCCCGGCGACCTGTTCGGTGGTTCGAACCCACCCCGTCCAACAGCCGGGGCAGCCTTCATATCTGGTGGAGGGGGGTGGATTCGAACCACCGAAGGCTGAGCCGTCAGATTTACAGTCTGATCCCTTTGGCCGCTCGGGAACCCCTCCAAAAAAGAGGCGGTATTCTCGGGGAACGCCCACAGCTTGTCAACATCCGACGGCAATTTTGTGAATGGGACCCAGCCAATTCTCCCGCTATGCTAGGATCGCGCGCCAAACGGGACGAATCGCATCAAGCATAGGGAGAAATGGCGTGAAAGTCACCATTTTCGGTAGCGGGTATGTGGGCCTGGTCACCGGGGCCTGCCTGGCAGAGGTTGGAAACCAGGTGATGTGTGTGGATGTGGACCCGGCCAAGATCGAGACCCTGAACAACGGCGGGGTGCCGATCTACGAACCGGGCCTCGAGGAAATGATCGCCCGCAACCGGGCCGCCGGTCGGATGCACTTCACCACGGACGCGAAGGAAGGCGTCGGCTTCGGGGTGTTTCAATTTATCGCGGTCGGGACACCGCCGGACGAGGATGGTTCGGCCGATCTGCAGTACGTACTGGCCGTCGCCGAGTCCATCGCGACGCATATGGATGGCTTTCGCATCGTGGTGGACAAATCGACTGTTCCGGTAGGCACGGCGGACAAGGTCCGTCAGCGCATCGAGGACACCCTGGCCAAGCGCGGTAGAGATACGGCCTTCGATGTGGTCTCCAACCCGGAGTTCCTCAAGGAAGGTGCCGCCATTGACGACTTCATGAAACCCGACCGGATTGTGGTGGGCACCGAGAACCCGCGCTCCATCAAGGCGATGCGGGAACTCTATGCCCCTTTCAACCGCAACCACGAGCGCCTGATCTTCATGGACGTGCGCTCCGCTGAGCTGACCAAATACGCGGCCAATGCCATGCTGGCGACCAAGATCAGCTTCATGAACGAGCTGTCCAACCTGGCCGAGATCCTGGGTGCCGACATTGAAAAGGTCCGGGTCGGCATCGGATCGGACCCCCGCATCGGCTACCACTTCATCTACCCCGGCTGCGGCTACGGAGGCTCCTGCTTCCCCAAAGACGTGAAGGCCCTGGTCAACACCGGCCGACAGGTGGACTATCCGCCGCAACTGCTGGAAGCGGTCGAAGGAGTGAACGAGCGCCAGAAGCAGGTGCTGTTCCGCAAGATCACCGACCACTTCGACGGCGACCTGGCGGGCAAGACGATCGCGCTTTGGGGGCTGGCCTTCAAGCCCAACACCGATGACATGCGCGAGGCGTCGAGCCGGACCCTGATGGAGGCGCTGTGGCGGGCTGGCGCAAGGGTGCGCGCCTTCGACCCGGTGGCACGGGACGAGGCAACGCGCATTTATGGCGAACGCGATGATCTGGTGTTGTGCGAGAGCGCCGAACAGACTCTCGAGGGGGCCGACGCCCTCGCGGTGGTCACCGAGTGGATCGAATTCCGCAGCCCCGACTTCAGCCACCTCGCCGACAAGCTTGCGAGCAAGGCGCTGTTCGACGGCCGTAACATCTACGACCCCCAGGCCGCAAGGGCAGCGGGACTCAGCTACTACAGCATCGGGCGGCAGCCGCTGCATGCGGAAATTTAAACCGCAAAGGGCGCAAAGGTTCGCAAAGATTGATATTGAGGGTCGTAGGATGTGGTGAGCTCCGCGAACCGCATCGTCGAGCACTTTCATGAGGGGGCTTGCCCAGACCCTTGATCATGGAAAACCATGCAGGAGGGGTTAGGTTAAACCGATCGGCCGCCATGCCCGGTAGTGGGTTTCGCAGAGCTCGACCTCACCCTACGAGAGATCGCCAGGAAGCACCTCCCGAACGAACAGCAAGGGGGCATCCTGCTGATCTGTCGTTGCCTTTATCGTCTTTGCGGTCCTTCGCATCCTTTGCGGTTAGAGGTGCTCCAGATGAAAAAAACCCGGCGCCAGGCACCGGGCTTCTTTAGCACATCAGCGAAGAGCCCGCCTCAGTTCGGACACTGACTCGGGTCGCCGGGGATATCGTCCATCAGCTGCAGGAACGAATTGAACGGCCCCATTACGCTCATGGCCTCGCCCTTGGGCCCCTCGAACTTGAGCTTGCCGGTCATCATGGCACCCATGGCGCCACAACCCCAGTCGCTCCGCCCCATGCACTGCCAGTCGTCATAGGTGGCGTGCATCAGGTAGTCCATGTCATCGCTGAGTTTCTCATCGGTCGGCTTGCCGCCATAGGTACACATGGCCTTGCCGTCCTTCGCCGAGATGGTCAGCTGCACTGCGGAGTCCGGCCCGCACTTGTCACGGTACAGACGAATGACCTTGTAGCCACGGCCGCCGTTGTTGGCCGCCCAGTCGCCACCCAGCTCACCGGTCAGCGTCTCGGATTTATTCCAGGCGTCGCAGGCCTGCTTGGCCCAGTCGGCATCCTGGTAGGCGCCGGCCCAGACGGAGGGCGTCAGCGCCGCTCCGGCCAGCAAACCCAGGGTCTTTTGCATTTTCATAATTCCTCCTCCAGACATTTGGTCTTGCTCTCAAGAGCCGGGCCAATCGGACCCGGCACAAAAAAGGGCCATGTCGCCATGGCCCTCCAATGACTCAGGATCCTGCGATCATGGGGCGATCAGAACTTCCAGCCGTAGGCGATGCCCAGGGAGTCCTGATGCATTTTGATGCTGACTCCAGTGCTGTTGCCCGTGCCCGCGATGCTCTTTTCGAAGGCATGCATATAGGACACCGTCAGCTCGCCACCATTGGCCAGGGTATAGGTGGCCCCCAGGGTGAGGTGCTTCTGCACAGTCGCGGGCGCCACCACGTTGAACAGCACCTGGCTGCTTGGGATCACGGCCGTGCCGTAGACGAAGCCGGCACGCAGCATGAGGTCAGGCTGCGCTTGGTAAGCCAAGCCGAGTTTGTAGACGTTCTGATCTTTCCAACCAAAACCGGCGCCCCCGTTACTACCGAGGGTACAGGCGCCGCCGAAAGGAGGGAGGCAGTCCATCTTATTGCCGATCGATTCGACGTCACTATATTGGATACGCATATAGTCCAGAGCCACCGTCAGGTCAGGCGTCGCCTCGAAGGCCACGCCGACACCGAAGTTGGCCGGCACATCGAAGTCGCCCTGTTCGGCGAACAAACCCTTGTAGTCATTGAACTCGGTCATGTAGGTGCGGGTCTGGTAGGTCGCGCCCACGGTTACGCCCGGCGCTACCTTGCCGCTCCACCCGAGTCGCACACCCGCACCGTAGGCATAGTCATGACCGTTGTCGCTCAACTTCGCAGAGTTGCTGGACAGTCCCCCGAATGCATCCATCCCGTTGGCCTCGAAGGCCTGTACCACGAGGTTCAGCCCGACACCGATGCTGTTGTTCTGGTTCACCTTGTAGGAGAGTGTCGGCACGATAAAGACCTGCGCCAGATCGATACCGGTCTCTTTTCCTGAGGCGCTGAAAATGGCGGTCTTGTAGTCTGAATTCATGCCGCCATTGCCGAACACCGACACGCCCAGGGTCATGGTGTTGTTCACCGCGAGGTTGTAGCCGAACTCCGGGATGAAGAACAGCTTGGTCTCGCTGCCATCGAAATGACCCGCAGTGCCCCCAGCAAAGAATCCGTTCGTCCCATCGCTGTCTGCACTTCGAATCGGCCGGAAGATATCCACACCAAAATCGATGCGGTTGCCCAGCCAGGCCATATTAGCCGGGTTCATACCGCCGGCGACGGCATCCTGGGCGATGGCGATACCCACGCCACCCATTCCCTTGGCCTTCATCCCGATCCCGTGCGGCGCATAGCCGGTGGTGGCCGAGGCGGTACCGGCGGCACCCAGTGCGACGGCAATGCCGGCACCCAATAGTTTCTTTTTCAGTTGCATGAGACTCCTCCTGCTAATCAAGGACTTCTTGATGGACTTTGGTTGTTGGAAAAATAAATAAGCCTATAACTTATTGTTATTGTTGGCCCCAAGGTCGACTACGGGGTGCCGGCTACAGGCGCGCTCAATAATGACGGGGCGCCAAAATGCTGTCAACGGGAAATGTTTCCACGCTGAGACCTTTGGTTCCCAGGTGCCGAAATAGGGCGGAATAGGGCGAGCCTTGATGAGAATACGCCAGAGATGGCGGGCGGAGGCCGCGGCGAACCCGCCTGTCGGGGCTGAAGCCCCTCCCACGACGCGGCGCGATCCCGGCCCGGGCGTGGCCTCCCCCTCTCCCGAGCTACCGCGCTTCCATCCTCTTTGCGATCCTTCGCGTCATTCGCGGTTGATTTTGTCCAGATCACACCCCGGTATGCAGCCGGTTCATCGCCTGCTGCATCTCGCCCGCCTGGATCAGGGGCCATTGCTGCTCGAATGCATCGAGCGCCTGCTCGATCGCCTCCTGCTCGGTCTTGTAGGGGCGGGAGAGAACGTAGTCGGTCACCGCATCACGGTGACCCGGGTGACCGATGCCGATGCGGGCCCGCCAGAAGTCCTTGCTTCCGCTGGCGGCGATGATGTCGCGCAGGCCATTGTGGCCGCCGTGGCCACCACCCTTCTTGAGGCGCAACACGCCCGGCGCCATATCCAGCTCGTCGTGGGCCACCAGCAGATTCTGCGGGGCGATCTTGTAGAAACGCAGAAAGGCACCGACCGATCGGCCACTGTGATTCATGTAGGTCATGGGCTTGAGCAGCCAGCATTCGCCGGCCTCGGTGCGGATTCGTCCCACCTCGCCGGCGAACTTGTTGTCGGCCCGCATCACCGCCCCATGACGTCGGGCGAGGCGATCGACGAGCCAGAAGCCGACGTTGTGGCGGGTATCCGCATAGCGGGGTCCGGGATTGCCCAGACCGACCAGGCACTGGATCGCTTCGCTCACTCCAATCCTCCCCCTTCACGAAAAACGGCGGCCGAGGCCGCCGTCTTTTCTGCACCACAGGAGCATCCGAAGATCACTCCTCTCCAGACTCGGCACCTTCCGCACCCTCGGCACCTTCCGCACCCTCGACCCCTTCGCCCTCTTCGGCTTCGGGAGCCGCGACCTTGGCGTGGATAGTGACCACCGCCGCGTCCTCGGATCCCTCCCCGTGAGAAAGGGCCGCCAGCTTGACGCCCTCCGGCAGCTTGAGATCGCTCAGATGAAGCAGGTCGCCGATCTCCATTTCGCCCAGGTCCACCTCGATGTACTCGGGCAGATTGCCTGCCTCACACAACACCTCGACATCGGCCATCATGCGCGAGACCTCACCGCCGGCCTTCACGCCGGGCGCCGTGTCTTCGTTGATGAAGTGCAGCGGCACAGTCATGCGGATCTCGTCGTGGGCGCCAACGCGCTGGAAATCGACATGCAGGACGAACGGCTTGGCCGGATGGCGCTGCAGGTCCTTGACCACCGCCTTGACAGCCTTGCCGTCCAGGTCGAGCTCGAGCACCCTCGCAAAAAAGGCCTCATCCTCGGCCTCGTGGATCAGCTCGTTGTGTCGGGTGGCGATCATCAGGGGATCTTCACCGCCTCCATAGATGATGCCGGGCACCAGGCCCTCGCGACGCAGGCGGCGGCTCGCACCCTTGCCCTGCACGTCACGAGCGACCACTTTCAGATCTGCTTCGTTGCTCATGGTTCTAACTCCAGTTCACATGGATAAATTGCCCGGGCAGTCCGCGACCAGATCTGCCCAAGCCTGTTCGGCACGGATCGGGGCCGCGCCATCTGGCAACCCGCTGTCAATCGACAAACAGCGAGCTGACCGATTCTTCGTTGCTGATCCGGCGGATCGTCTCGGCCAGCAGGCCGGCGATCGACAACTGCCGGATCTTCTCGCACGCCTGCGCCTCGGCGCGCAGCGGGATGGTGTTGGACACTACCAGTTCGTCCAGCTCCGAACCCTTGATATTCTCGACCGCGCGCCCGGACAGTACTGCATGGGTGCAATAGGCGACGACCTTGGCAGCCCCGGCTCCCTTGAGCGCCCCGGCGGCCTTGCACAGGGTGCCAGCAGTGTCCACCAGGTCGTCCACCAGGATGCAGGCCCGCCCTTGCACATCGCCGATGATGTTCATTACCTGCGCCACATTGGCCTTGGGCCGGCGCTTGTCGATGATCGCCAGGTCCGCGTCGTCCAGGCGCTTCGCCAGGGCCCTTGCACGAACCACCCCGCCCACGTCGGGCGACACCACGATCAGGTCCGGATAGCGCTGCCGCCAGATGTCGCCCAGCAGGATCGGTGACGAATAGACGTTGTCCACCGGGATGTCGAAAAACCCCTGGATCTGATCCGCATGCAGATCCATGGTCAACACCCGGTCCGCCCCCGCCGCGCCAATCATCTTGGCCACCAGACGCGCGGTGATCGGCACCCGGGCAGAGCGTGGCCGGCGATCCTGCCGCGCATATCCGAAATAGGGGATGACCGCAGTAATGCGCCCGGCCGAGGCCCAACGCAGTGCGTCAATCATCACCAGCAGCTCCATCAGGTTGTCATTGGTCGGTTCCGAGGTCGGCTGCACCACGAACACATCCCGTCCGCGCACGTTCTCCTCGATCTCGACCATCACCTCGCCGTCACTGAACTGCCCCACCACCGCCTTGCCGAGCGGAATGCTCAGGTATTCGGCGATATCAGCAGACAATTGCGGGTGCGCATTGCCCGAAAACACCATCATGCTGCTGGCAGACATGTTCAACTCCGCTCTGATCTAGAGACGAAACAAGGCCGCCAGCGGCGGCCTTGTGTAGGCTTGGACGACCTTTCCAACCATCCTGTCACGGCTGAAGCCGTTCCCACGGGACCTGACGATTCTTCCTTGTGGGAGGGCCTTCAGCCCCGATATCCCGACCTAGCCGCTACGCGGCTGTATCAATATGGCTGGGGTGGCAGGATGACTCGCTTCGCTCGCCCTTCGGGGCGCCGCAAGCGGCGATCTGCGGCGCTGCGCGCCTCCGTCGAACCTCTACGGTTCGAACCCTGCCACAACCTTACTCCCAGCGCAGCCGCTGCGCGGCTGTACCAAATTATGGCTGGGGTGGCAGGATTCGAACCTGCGCATGCCGGAGTCAAAGTCCGGTGCCTTACCGCTTGGCGACACCCCAGTTGTTCGGTCTTCCGGTTTATTGCGACCGTCCGCAACAA
>JANTHJ010000113.1 GCA_024762475.1 Chromatiales bacterium
TTTCCGCGTTGCAGATCTTCGCAATAGCGGGCCATTACGTACGATCCGCGCCTTGAACTGGACGGTTTTTCACCGCAATCTGCTCGCGCCAGAATCAATCAGAGCTTCCCTAAAAACGAAAGCCCCGGCAAGCCGGGACCGCTTCGCTCTATCCTGCCGGCAGCACCTTGTGCGCCGCCTGCAATATCTTTTCGACCACCGCTTCGATGGTCATGCCGGTCGAATCGATGACCAGCGCATCGGCTGCCGGCACCAGTGGCGAGGCACTGCGGTTGCGATCCCGCTCGTCGCGCTGGCGTATCTCTTCGGCAAGCTCTCCAATATTAGACGCGATGCCCTTTTCTTTCAACTGCTTATATCGCCTTTTCGCGCGTTCCTCGGCACTGGCGGTGAGAAACACCTTGAGCGGGGCGTCCGGGAACACCGTGGTCCCCATATCGCGCCCATCGGCCACCAGCCCCGGCGGGCGGACCGCCTGGCGCTGCCAGTCCAGCAATGCGGCCCGCACCTCGGGCATGGCCGCCACCTTCGAGGCACGGTTGCCCGCCTGCTCGGTGCGAATCGCCAGGGTCACATCCTCGCCCCCGAGCAAGACCTTTCCCTGCTCGAAGCGCACATCCAGATTGGCGGCGATCTCGGCTGCTTTTTGCGGATCTTCGAAGCCGATCCCCGCCTTTTCCACCGCCAAACCGGTCAGGCGATAGAGCGCACCCGAGTCCAGGAAGTGCCAGCCACCCAGGGCCTCGGCAACGCGGCTCGAGACCGTCCCCTTGCCCGAACCGCTGGGCCCGTCGATGGTGATCACCGGTACCGGATCAGACATGCGACACCTCCAGGGCCAGACCGGTCGCAGTGGCGAGATCGGCGAAACCGGGGAAGGAGGTGTTCACGTTGGCGCAATCCTCGATCTCGATCTCCCCGCTGGCGCGCAGCCCCGCCATCGCGAAGGCCATGGCGATCCGATGATCGCCGTGACTGTCGACCCGACCGCCGCCGATCGGCCCGCCCTGGATCACGATACCGTCAGGGGTCGGCTCGGCCCGCACCCCCAGGGCCTGCAGGCCGTCGGCCATCACCTGGATGCGATCGGACTCCTTGACCCGCAGTTCCTCGGCGCCGGTGAGCACCGTCTCGCCCTCGGCGCAGGCGGCGGCGACAAACAGGGCGGGGAACTCGTCGATCGCCAGCGGCACCTGATCCTCCGGAATCCGGATGCCCTTGAGTGGCGCGGCGCGCACCCTCAGGTCGGCCACCGGCTCACCGCCGACCACCCGTTCATTGGCGACCTCGATATCGGCACCCATCGCCCGCAGGATATTGATCACCCCGTCGCGGGTCGGGTTCATGCCCACATGGCGCAGGGTCAGGTCGGAGCCCTCGGCGATGCTCGCCCCCACCAGGAAGAAGGCCGCCGAGGAGATGTCCGCCGGCACATCGATGTCGCAGGCAGTGAGCCGGCCACCGCCGCGCACGCCCCGGCGCGGCCCCTCGATCATCACCTCGTAGCCGAAGCCCTGCAGCATGCGCTCTGTGTGATCGCGCGTCGGCGCGGGCTCGGTCACCCAGGTCTCGCCCTCGGCGTAGAGCCCGGCCAGCAGCAAACAGGATTTCACCTGCGCGCTGGCCACCGGCATCACATAGTCGATGCCCCGCAGGCCGTCGACCGGACGGATCACCAGCGGCGCAGTGCCCTTGGGGGTGGTGTTGATCTCCGCGCCCATCAGGACCAAGGGCTCGGTGACCCGCTTCATGGGGCGACGTGACAGGGAGTCGTCCCCGACCAGGGTCACCTCGAAGCCCTGCCCCGCCAGCAGACCGGCCAGCAGGCGCATGGAGGTCCCCGAGTTGCCCACGTCCAGGGGCGCGTCCGGCGGCTGAAGGCCGTGCATGCCGACACCGTGGATCACCACCCGCCCGGCGTCGGGACCCTCGATCTCGACCCCCATGGCGCGGAACGCGCGCAGGGTGGCCAGCGCATCCTCGCCCTCGAGGAAGCCCTCGACACGAGTGATCCCCTCGGCAATCGAGCCGAGCATGATCGATCGGTGGGAGATGGACTTGTCGCCCGGCACGCGGATATCGCCCTCGAGGCGACCGCCGGGCCGGACCACGAACCGTAGGTCGGTGGACACGCTGCTGCTCCGGTCATCGGGAAAGGGGCGACAGGCTAGCGGCAGATGTCCGCCAACACAAGTCGCGCCCCGATCCCGGAGCGCAGCCGGTCAGACGGGCCTTCTGGCCGGGAACAGCAGCACGTCGCCCTGCGGCGACCGCTGGACATGCCAGAAGCTGCTCGCACGCAGGCCCATTCGGCGGTGACAGGCGGGCGAGCGCGACGACGCCGCTGTGACGGCCAGATCCTGGCGTTCCGGCACGACCACCGGCTGCGGACGCCACAACCAGAGACTGCCATCGGCGCCGCGACGCGACGACCAGCCACCCCGATGGAGCAGACGCGCCAGGTGCGACGGCGCAGCTGCAGCGCTTCGGCCAGCCGGTCGCGCGCTGGCGATGTGCTCGGCGGAGATGCCGGCGGGGACCGAACCGGCCTTTCTCACCGGCGTCAGCCAGGTCGTGCCGCTGCCATCGACCCGCACCTGCCACCCGCGCTGGCGCATCAGGCGCGCGAACGCAGGGGCCGCAGCCGGCGCCGGCTTCACGCGGCGATCCCGTTGTTGTGCAACCTCAGAAGATCCCTGTGTTGCGGGCATGAACCACATCGAGCCGTCTTCGCCACGCCAGCTATGCCAGCCGCGTGCACGCAACGCCTGCGCGAACGAGGCGTGCTGCCCCTGGGCGCCCGCAGCCGATATACCGGCGCTGACAGCAGGCAGCGTCCAACCGATCACCGCGAACAGAAGCAGCCAGGGAAGCCAATGGGAAATGGGATGAACTGGGGCCGATTTCGTCATCGTGTCTCTCCGTAGGGCATAGGTATAAGGAATCCTTTCGCAGCAGCCTAGGCGAATGGAGAACAAAGTCAAACGCAGTGGCAATTCAGTAGATTCTTATTCGATGGCGGTCGGGGCTAAAGCCCCTCCCACACAGTGGCGTAGCCTGGATGAAGCCACAGCGAAATCCAGGTTGCCCCACCGTTGCGTTCCCGGATTCCGGCCTGCAGCCTCCATCCGGGCTACGGTCTGCCGAAAACGGAACCCGCACTCAGGCCACGAAACTCTTGCCCTGCAGCTCTCGCAGCTGGTCACGCACCCGTGCCGCCTCCTCGAACTTTAGATCCCGCGCCAGGGCGTACATCTCCTTTTCCAGGCGCTTGATCTCACGCGCGGCGGTGAGCGGGTCCATGGCGGCATACTCGCCCCCCTGCTCGGCCACCTTGCGATAACGCTGGGCGATGGCGCCGCCCCCGGGAACGGCGGTCTCCATGATGTCCGCCACGCTCTTTTCGACGGTCTTCGGCGTGATCCCATGGGCCTCGTTGAAGGCGACCTGCTTCTTGCGCCGGCGCTCGGTCTCGTCGATGGCGCGCTTCATCGAGCCGGTGATCCGGTCGGCATACAGGATCGCCTTGCCGCGGGCGTTGCGCGCGGCCCGGCCGATGGTCTGGATCAGCGAGCCCTCCGACCGCAGGAAGCCCTCCTTGTCCGCATCCAGGATGGCCACCAGCGATACCTCCGGCATGTCCAGCCCCTCGCGCAGCAGGTTGATGCCCACCAGCACGTCGAACTCGCCCAGGCGCAGGTCACGGATGATCTCCACCCGCTCCACCGTGTCGATGTCGGAGTGCAGATAGCGCACCCGGATGTCGTGCTCCATCAGGTAGTCGGTCAGGTCCTCGGCCATGCGCTTGGTCAGGGTCGTCACCAGCACCCGGTCGCCCATCGCCACCCGGGCGTTGATCTCGGACATCACATCGTCCACCTGGGTACTCGCGGGGCGGACCTCCACCTCGGGGTCGACCAGGCCAGTGGGACGCACCACCTGCTCCACCACCGCGCCCGAATGCGCCAACTCGTACTCCCGCGGCGTGGCCGAGACATAGATGCCTTGGGGCGCACGCGCCTCGAACTCCTCGAACTTGAGCGGCCGGTTGTCCAGCGCCGAGGGCAGACGGAAGCCGTATTCCACCAGGGTCTCCTTGCGCGAGCGGTCACCGCGGTACATGGCCCCCAGCTGGGGAATGGTCACATGTGACTCGTCCACCACCAGCAGGGCATTGCCCGGCAGATAGTCGAACAAAGTCGGCGGCCCCTCGCCCGGCTCGCGTCCCGACAGGTAGCGCGAATAGTTCTCGATGCCCGAGCAATAACCGAGCTCCAGCATCATCTCGATGTCGAACATCGTGCGCTGCTCCAGGCGCTGCGCCTCCAGCAGCTTGTCGTTCGCGCGCTGGAATTCCAGCCGTTCCTTCAGCTCGGCCTTGATCTGGTCCACCGCGCCGAGAATTATCTCGCGCGGCGTCACATAGTGGGTCTTGGGATAGACGGTATAGCGCGGCACCTTCTGCAACACCTCGCCGGTGAGCGGATCGAACAGCGAAATGCCCTCGATCTCGTCATCGAACAGCTCGACCCGCACCGCCTCGTCCTCCGACTCGGCCGGGTAGATGTCGATGATCTCGCCGCGCACCCGGTAGGTGCCGCGCGCCAGCTCGAGATCGTTGCGCTTGTACTGCATGTCCGCCAGGCGGCGCAGGATCTTGCGCTGATCCATCTGGTCGCCACGCGACAGGTGCAGCACCATGCTCAGATACTGGCGCGGATCGCCCAGGCCGTAGATCGACGAGACAGTGGCGACGATGATGGTGTCCTGGCGCTCCAGCAGCGCCTTGGTGGCGGACAGGCGCATCTGCTGCACATGCTCGTTCAGCGAGGCGTCCTTCTCGATGAAGGTATCGGTCGAAGGGACGTAGGCCTCCGGCTGGTAATAGTCGTAATAGGAGACGAAATACTCCACGGCGTTGTGCGGAAAGAATTCCTTGAACTCGCCATAGAGCTGCGCGGCCAGGGTCTTGTTCGGCGCCAGAATCAGGGTCGGACGCTGCACCCGCTCGATGACGTTGGCGATGGTGAAGGTCTTGCCCGAACCGGTCACCCCGAGCAGGGTCATGCCCGCCTCGCCGTCGCCGAGCCCCTCGACCAGGCGCGCGATCGCCTCCGGCTGATCGCCGGCCGGCTCGAAACGACTGACCAACTCGAACTTTTTTACCATTGGGTGGGTGCCAGGGAGGGAGATCGTCCGTTATGATAGCAATCGCTCCCTGATCGTTCCCGAACCCCTGGAAAACAACCGGTAATGACCATCAAGCTCTCCGCCCGCGTCCAGTCCGTCAAGCCCTCCCCTACCCTGGCCATTACTGCCCGTGCCGCCGCCATGCGCGCCGAGGGCCGCGACGTGATCGGCCTGGGTGCCGGCGAGCCCGACTTCGACACCCCCGAGCACATCAAGGAGGCGGCGATCGCCGCCATCCGCGCGGGCCAGACCAAGTACACCCCGGTGGACGGTACCCCCTCGCTCAAGCAGGCGGTGATCGACAAGTTCCAACGCGACAACGGCTTCGACTACGCGCCGGATCAGATCCTGGTCTCGTCGGGCGGCAAGCAGAGCTTCTACAACCTGGCCCAGGCATTGCTCGATCCGGGCGACGAGGTGATCATCCCGGCGCCCTACTGGGTCTCGTACCCCGACATGGTGCTGCTGGCCGAGGGCGTGCCGGTGTTCATCCATGCCGGCGCCGAACAGCAGTTCAAGATGACCCCGGCGCAGCTGCGCGGCGCTATCACCGAGCAGACCCGGCTGGTGGTGATCAACAGCCCCTCCAACCCCACCGGCATGGCCTACAGCCGAGACGAGCTGGCGGCGCTGGGGGAGGTGCTGCGCGAGCACCCGCGCATCCTGATCGCCACCGACGACATGTATGAACACATCGTCTGGGAAAAGGGCAGCTTCGTGAACATCCTCAATGCCTGCCCCGACCTCTACGAGCGCACCATCGTACTCAATGGGGTCTCCAAGGCCTATTCGATGACCGGCTGGCGTATCGGCTACGCGGGCGGACCCGCGGCGCTGATCAAGGCGATGAAGAAGATCCAGTCGCAGAGCACCTCCAACCCCGCCTCGATCTCACAGGCGGCCGCCGAGGCGGCGCTGAACGGGCCGCAGGACTGCATCTCGGAGATGCTCGTGCACTTCAAGGAACGCCACGACTACGTGGTGGACCGGCTCAACCGCATCCCGGGCGTCGAATGTCTGCCCACCGATGGCACCTTCTATGTCTTCCCCTCGGTGACCGGGATGATCGAGGCCATCGACGGGGTGAAGAACGACCTGGATCTGGCGGAGTACCTGATCGAACAGGCCGGGGTGGCCGTGGTGCCCGGCACCGCCTTCGGCCAGGGCGGCCATATCCGCATCTCCATCGCCACCAGCATGGACAACCTCGAGAAGGCACTGGACCGCATCGAGGCGGCCGTCAAATAGTTTCACAACGAGGGGCCCGCCCCTCTATGCCAAACCCGCCGGTCACGGACGACCGGCGGATAACGACAAGGAGGGTTCGACATGGAAGTCACCAACCACTGCCCGCGCTCGCGCGGGTTCTCGCTCGTCGAGTTGCTGATCACGCTCACGGTCTCGACGATCCTGCTCAGCATCGCTGTTCCTGCCTGGCGACATCTCACCGAAAGCAATCGCATCGGCGCCGCGCGCATGGAAATGATGAGCATCCTGCAACTGGGGAGATCGAGCGCCATCCACCGGGCGCATGCGGTCACACTCTGCCCCAGCAGCGACGGCGACCAATGCAGCGGCGACTGGCGCAACTGGCAGTCCGGGATGATCCTGTTCGAGGATCTCGACAAGGATCGCCAGCACGATGCCGGCGAGGCCATGATCCGCGTCGCCGACGGCAAATCGCAAGTTCGCATCCAGAGCAGCAGCGGTCGAAGAAGCGTCCGCTTCGGCCCCGACGGCAGTGCCTGGGGCAGCAATCTCACCCTGCGGTTCTGCACCGCCGACGCCGGGCTGAACCGGGCCCTGATCCTCTACGGTAGCGGGCGCACCCGCGCCTCCAACACCCTGAGCGGCGGCGCCCCGGTCACCTGCCCCTGACCCGGCCACACCGATGCAGGCATCCCCTTGACCACCCGCCCGCCCCTCAGTAATATGCGCGGCCTCAAGCCGTTCCCCTGTGGCGCAGCGGTAGCGCAGCGGACTGTTAATCCGTTGGTCGTTGGTTCGAATCCAACCGGGGGAGCCATATCCAGAGCCCGACCAGTGTGTCGGGCTTTTTCATGCCTCAAAAACCCCGGTTGGGTTCGAACCAACGACGTTTCAGAATGGTGGTTCGACAAGGCGCGAAGCGCCGCAGGACGTCGGAGCGCAGCGACGACGCCCCGCAGGGGCGAGGCCGCAGGCCGAGTCCATCCAACCGGGGGAGCCATACACTGAAGCCCGATCAATGTATCGGGCTTTTTCATGCCCCAAAAACCCCGGTTGGGTTCGAACCAACGACGTTTCAGAATGGCGGTTCGACAAGCCCGTAGCCCGGATGCAGCGCAGCGGAATCCGGGAATCCGAACTCGCCATCCTTCCCGGACTACGGCCTGCGGCCTTCATCCAGGCTACGCATTCGATCATGTATCAATGATGACCAACGAGCCCGTAGCCCGGATGCAGCGCAGCGGAATCCGGGAAACCGAACTCGCCATCTCTCCCGGATTACGGCCTGCGGCCTCCATCCAGGCTACGCATTCGATCATGCAAAATTGATGACCGACAACCCCGTAGCCCGGATGCAGCGCA
>JANTHJ010000114.1 GCA_024762475.1 Chromatiales bacterium
GATCGATCGTTCACCGTCATCGGCATCCACACCCCGGAGTTCGAGCATGAGCGCGACGCCCGCCGCGTCGCCGCCAAGATCGAGCAATTCGGCCTGCACCACCCCGTGATGCTGGACAACGATATGGCCTATTGGCGCGCCCTGGACAACCGCTACTGGCCGAGCTACTACCTGGTCGACAAGGCCGGTCGGCTGCGCTATCGCTTCGTCGGCGAGACCCACACCGGGGATCGGCGCGATCGTGCGATTCGGGATGCCGTCGATCGGCTGCTGGCGGAGTGACTGCCTTCCGCTTTCAGGCCGATCTGCTGGGTTACACTTCACTCCATTGCTGTGAGTATGGAGTATCGGATGCGAGCCTCATTGTTGGTCATTCTCTTTGTCTGGCTGCTGGCCGGTCCCGCACTGGCGGCCGGGCAGCACGAAAAGCCCTTGCTCGAGGAGCTGCGCGCCCTCGCCGAGAAGGCCCGCCGCCAACAGGCCGCCGACCGCTGGCTGCAGCGTGCGCTGGACGACCTGGTGGCCCGCTACGATCGTCCCTGGCAGCGCACCCTGTTCTTCGACGATTTCCGCGATGGCGACTTCAGCCGCAATCCAAGCTGGGAGTTGCTGGAGGGACACTTCGAGGTGCGACGCAACCGCGGATTGGTGGCAGCCGACGACAGCACCCTGTGGCGGGACAAGCCGCAAGGGAGCGACCGAGACACTGGCGGCGACGCCCGGCGCAAGGAGGATCTGGGCACTGCCCTGGTGGGTGCCCTGCTGCAGCAGGCACTGGGGCCGGGGCCGGAGAACAAGGACACCGAGTCCGCTCGGGCGCATCGCCATGGGCCGGATCGCCTGCGCGCCCGGGTGAATGCGAGCAATGCCTTCGCCCTGAGCGCCACCCTCGGCGCCAGCGAGGAACCGCCGACCCGTCTGGAGCTGGCATTGCTGCAGAGTCCCAAGGCGCGCTACGGCTATCGACTGCGTCTGCAGACCGGGCCGCGAGGCTTCGTCGAACTGGAGCGGATTCGCAACGGCCGCGGCGCCATCGTCGAGAACGTACCGCTGAAACAGGCCTTCGGCGACGGGCGTCTGCACGACCTGGCCTGGCAGCAGACGTCGGATGGCACCGTCAAGGTGATGCTGGACGAGCAACCCCTGTTCCAGGTACGCGACCGCGCATTCCGCGACGGCTACCCCTGGCTGGAGCTGCGCCACGACAGCGGTGACCTCACCCTGCGGGCCCTGCGCATAGAGGGCACCTGATGCAGGCGGCGGAACAGGCGTCTACCAGCGAACAGCTGCAGGCCATCGTCGAGGCACTCGGTGACATCCTGATCGGCAAGCGCCCGGTTATCGAGCTGGCGCTGACCTGTCTGCTCGCTCGCGGGCATCTGCTGATCGAGGATGTACCGGGGGTGGGGAAGACCACCCTGGCGCACGCCCTGGCACGCCTGCTGGGGCTGGACTATCAACGGCTGCAGTTCACCAGCGACATGCTGCCGGCGGACATCCTCGGCGTCTCCATCTATGACCGCGAGGACGGCAGTTTTCACTTCCACAAGGGACCGATCTTCGCCCAGCTGCTGCTGGCCGACGAGATCAACCGCGCCACCCCCAAGACCCAGAGTGCGCTGCTCGAGGCGATGGAGGAACAGCAGGTGACGGCCGACGGTCACACCTGGGCCCTGCCCGAACCCTTTTTCGTGATCGCCACCCAGAATCCGCTCTACCAGATCGGCACCTACCCACTGCCGGAATCGCAGCTGGACCGGTTTCTGATGCGCCTGCATATCGGGTATCCCGACCCGGCGGCGGAGCGTCGCCTGCTCACCGAGGGCGACCGCCACGCACAGGTAGAGCGACTGCTG
The DNA here is from genome assembly GCA_024762475.1 of Chromatiales bacterium. GTDB lineage: Bacteria > Pseudomonadota > Gammaproteobacteria > Chromatiales > Chromatiaceae > MONJU. The sequence goes on from JANTHJ010000114.1 coordinate 1,857, forward strand.
CCACTGGCAGACGATGCCACGCTGCAGGACTGGCAGCAGCAGGTGGACGCGGTGGTAGCCGCCCCTGCCATCATCGACTATGTGCAGGCCCTGCTTCAGTTCAGCCGCGAGGCCGGCCCCTGGCAGCCCGGACTCTCGCCTCGCGCCGGCCTGGGGCTACTGCGCGCCGCACGTGCCTGGGCATTGCTGCACGGCGAGGCGCACCTGCTGCCCGAGCACGTCCAGGCGGTATTGCCCGCGGTGGTGGCGCACCGCCTGGGCGAGATCGACGGCGTGGACAGCGCGCGTACCCTGATCGAGTCCGTCCCGATCCCGTGAGCCGGGCAGGCCGCCAGTTCGACCGGCTACTACGCCGGCTGCGGCTGGATACCCGCGAGCCGGTCGGCGTGGACAATCGCCATGTCTACATTCTGCCGACCCGCTTCGGCTGGCTGTACGGGGCGCTGTTCCTGGCACTGCTGACCGGCTCGCTCAATTACGACAACAACGCGGGCTATCTGCTGACCTTCCTGCTCGGTGCGCTCGGGGTCAATGCGATCTATTTCACCTGGCGCAACCTGGTCGGCCTGCAGTTGCGCCTGCTGGCGCCCGTGCCGGTGTTCGCCGGCGGAGAGGCGGCCTTTACATTCCAGCTGTCGGGCAAGGGACATCGATCGGTGTGCCTGCAACTGGGAGACGCGCAACGCCTGATCGACCTCGATGAACAGCCGATGCAGGTCCAGCTGGCCGTTTCCGCCCCACGTCGGGGTTGGCTCGATCCGGGCGAACTTCGCCTCTCGACCCGCTATCCGCTGGGGCTGTTGCGCGCCTGGTCACTGGTGCAGATCGGTCGTCCGGTGCTGGTGTACCCCAGGCCAGTGCCGGCGAGGCGCAGGACAGTCGGGCACAGGGTCGAGAAACCCAACCCGGTCCGCCCCACCGAAGGCGATGAGGAATGGCAGGGGCTGCGCGATTTCCGCCCGGGCGATCCCCTGTCCCACGTCGACTGGAAGGGCCTGGCGCGTGAGCGCGGTCTGATGACCAAGCAGTTCGAGGATCCCGCAGGGCGGGATCTGCAGCACATCGATTGGGCGGCCTATGCACCTGCCGATATCGAGCAGCGCCTGGAGTTCATGACCGATGCGGTGCTGGCGGCGGCCGGCAGCGGCCTCCCCTGGGAATTGATCCTGCCGGACCGCCGTCTGGGCCCTGGCCGGGACAGCCGCCATCGCGAGCGCTGCCTGGAGGCACTGGCCCTGTTCGGGCTTGTGGGGGAGCACAATCCATGAGCGATTGCGCCCTCGACCGCATCCCTCTGGACAGACCCTATCTGCTCATGCTCACGCTGACCCTGGGGGCGGCAGGACTTCCCCACTGGGGCAACATTCATCCCTTCGTGCTCGGCCTGTTCGGCACAACCCTGTTATGGCGTCTGGTGGCGCTGTACCGGCCGGCGCTGCTGCCCGGCCGTTGGCTGCTGGCACTGTTGGCCATACTCGGGCTGCTGCTCGCGCTGGCCTATACCTCGGTGCGTGATGGCGCCCATGTCGGGAGTGCCGTGCTGGTGGCGATGCTCGGCCTCAAGCTGCTCGAGATCCACCGCCGGCGCGACGTCGAGGTCGCGCTGTTGCTGGGCTACTTTGTACTGTTCACCCAATTCCTGTTCCGCCAGGATCTGTGGCTGGCCGCCTATGTGTTGCCGGTCCTCGCCCTGATGGTGGCGCTGCAGCTGGCCCTTGGGCGGATTCGTTTCGAGCCGGTGGAGGCGCTGCGCGGCGGCCTGCGCCTGTTGCTCGTGGCCGCGCCATTGGCCGTCGCACTGTTCGTTTTCTTTCCGCGACTCGATTCGCCGCTGTGGAGCATCCAGCACGATACCGGACAGGGGATCACCGGGATCTCCGATCACCTCTACATGGGGGCCATCGGCGAGCTGGCCGAATCGGAGGAGATCGCGTTTCGCGCCCGCTTTCTCGGCGAGGCGCCGACACCGGCCAGGCGTTATTGGCGCGGACCGGTGCTTTGGCGTTTCGATGGCCTCATCTGGTCACCTGGAAAACCGATACCCGGCGAGGCCGAGGTGCAATTCGATCCGGAGACCCTGCTCGACTACGAGCTCACCATGGAGCCGAGCGGACAGCGCTGGATCTATGCACTGGATGTACCGGTGCAATTGCCTGCCGATCTACGGGCGAGTGCCGACCTGCAGGTGCGCGCAGATCAGCCGGTGCGCAGCCGCTCGCTGTACCGATTGGGATCGGCCTGGCGCTACCAGGTAATGACACTCGCGCCAGATCAACGCACCGCTGCACTGCAGATCCCGCCGCAGGTCAGCGACAAGGTCCGCACCCTGGCTCAGACCCTGCGAGCCGCCCATCCGGGCGACGATGCGGGGGTGGTCCAGGCGGTGCTGAAGCGGTTCCACGAGCAGCCCTTCGTCTACACCCTGTCACCGGGCGTGGCACCCGGCGATCCGGTCGAGCACTTTCTTTTCGAATCGCGGCGCGGTTTCTGCGAGCACTATGCGAGCAGTTTCGCCCTGTTGATGCGACTGGCCGGCATTCCGAGCCGGGTGGTCATCGGCTACCAGGGCGGCGAATACAATCCGATGGGTGATCACTGGATCGTGCGTCAATCGGATGCGCATGCCTGGAACGAGGTATGGCTGCCGGACAAGGGGTGGATCCGAGTGGACCCCACTGCCGCGGTGGCACCGGAGCGGATCGAACTGGGCATGGAGAACGCCCGGCGCATCGCCGACGGCCGGATGGTGTTCGACGCCACGCCCCCGAGCTGGTTCAGCAAGGCGTTGCGTCAGGGCCGCTGGCTGCTCGATGCGGTGGATCAGGGCTGGTACCGCTGGGTACTCGGCTTCAGCGCGCAGCGCCAGCAGTCCCTGTGGGACCGACTCGGCCTGGAAAGACTGGGCGAGTTTGCGGCTGCAGCGGTGATCACCCTGCTCGGGGTGATCGCGGCCCTGGTGTTGTGGCTGGTCAGCCGATTGCCGGACCGGGCCGATAGCGACCCGATGCAGCAAATCTGGGGCCGCTATCGACGCCGACTGCAACGCGCCGGGCTCGAACTGCCGCCCTGGTACGGACCGCGCGACGCGCTCAAGGCGGCACTGGCACGCTGGCCGGGCCAGGCGCGACCACTGCGTACCTTCACGCGGCGCTATATCGCACAACGCTACGGCCCTGGCTCGGCCAATCCAGACACGCGCGCACTGCGTCGATTGCTCCGGCAGATCCGTCTTTCCAGGCGCAACCGGCGCTGAACGATTCAATGATCGAAGAGAAGAATCTCGCTTGTATCGATGCCCAACGACTGCAAACGTAGGGCCAGGGCGCCGGGGTTGCCCGAGGTGAACAGTCGCAGCGAGGCCGCTATCGGCGCACCGTCGGGTGTCGCCAGTCTCCGCTGTAGCTGAGCGGTCACCGCCGGGGCAGGGTCGATGATCTGCGCCGCGGGGTCGAGAAAACCGGCCAGTCGATCGATCAGAAAAGGAAAGTGTGTACAGGCCAGGACCCAGGTGTCCACGCCCTCGGCGGCGATTTCACCCAGCTCATCGCGCAGCCGGCAGAGGAACTCCGGGCTGCTTTCGCGTCCCTGTTCTATCGCCTCGATCCAGTGGTGCGGCGCATATTCGAGCACCGTCAGATCGGCCGCATGGCGTCGCTTGAGATCACGATAGCGCGTACTCTCAAGGGTGGTGCGCGTGGCCAGCACGGCGATTCGGCCGGAGCGTGACAGTCCGGCGGCCGGCTTTACCGCCGGCTCCATCGCGATCACCGGGATCGCCAGCGACCCGCGAATCGCCTCGGCGGCAAGCGCGGTCGCCGTGTTGCAGGCAATCACGACCGCGTCGGCACCGTGCTCCGCGAGAAAGGTGGCAATCGCCAGGCTGCGCTCGCGGACCCACTCGGGGTCGGCATCACCATAGGGCGCGCGGCCGGAATCTGCCACGTAGAGATAGTTGGCAGGGAGGCGGCGCATTGCATGCCGCAATACGCTCAGGCCTCCAATCCCCGAATCGAAGACCCCGATCGTTGGCGTTCGAGCAGACTCCATCCGGTCACTTGCCTATGCAGAAGCTGGAGAAGATCTCGCCGAGCAGATCGTCGGCGGAAAATTCCCCGGTGATCGCTGAGAGCGCCAGCTGCACCTGACGCAGATCCTCGGCCAGCAGTTCGCCGGCCCGGCCCTCCGCCAGGGCGCGCCGGCCGTCTGTCAGCGCAGCGGCGGCCCGATCCAGGGCCTCGAGGTGACGACGGCGCGCGAGGAACTGGCCCTCGGCGCCCTGTTGCAGGCCCATCACCTGGCGCAGATGTGCGCGCAGGATCTCGATTCCCTCCCCGGTGCGTGCGCTCAGTCGCACCTCGAGCAGACCGTCCCGCTCGCCGAGTCCCGGGGTGCCACCGCTCAGGTCGACCTTGTTGTACACCAGGGTCACAGGCACCCCCTCGGGCAGGGCGGCGTCGGCCAGGCCGGCGTGCGTCGGGTCGGCGGCGCCGTCATAGACCCAGAGGATGCGATCGGCATCGGCGATCTCGGCGCGCGCCCGCTCCACCCCGATGCGCTCGACCGTGTCCTCGGTGTCCCGCAGCCCCGCGGTGTCGATCAGATGCAGCGGCATGCCGTCGATCTGGATCTGTTCGCGCAGCAGGTCCCGGGTGGTGCCCGGCACCTCGGTGACGATGGCCCGCTCGGCGCCGGCCAGGGCATTGAGCAGGCTGGACTTGCCGGCATTTGGCCGCCCCGCGATCACCAGACGCATCCCTTCGCGCAGCAGGCTGCCGCTGCGGGCGCTCCCGCGTACCCGTTGCAACCGGGCGATCAGTCCCTCCAGTTCACGTGCGACCCGCTCGTCGGCGAGAAAGTCGATCTCCTCCTCGGGGAAGTCGATCGCCGCCTCGACATACATCCGCAGGCGGGTAGTCGCCTCGACCAGCGCGTGGATCTCATCGGAGAAGACACCCTCCAATGAACGCACTGCAAGGCGCGCGGCGGCACGGGTCTCGGCATCGATCAGGTCGGCAATCGCCTCGGCCTGGGCGAGATCGAGCTTATCGTTGAGGAAGGCGCGCTCCGAAAACTCGCCGGCGCGCGCAGGGCGGGCGCCCAGCGAGAACACCCGCTCTAGCAGCAGATCCAGCACCACCGGGCCGCCATGACCCTGGAACTCGACCACCTCCTCGCCGGTGAAGGAATGGGGGGCGCGAAAGTAGAGCAGCAGGCCCTCGTCGACCACCTCCCCGGCGGCGTCACGAAAGCGGGTGAAGGTCGCCAGGCGCGGCTTGGGACGGATGCCGGTGACCGCCTCTGCGATCGACAGGGCCTCCGGTCCGGAGACGCGCACGATGCCAACGCCGCCACGACCGGACGGCGTGGCGACCGCAGCAATGGTGTCGGTATCAGGCCTTGGCACCCTGCTCAATGCGTCTGGTGATCACCCACTGCTGGGCGATCGACAGGATATTGTTGACCACCCAGTAGAGCACCAGGCCCGACGGGAAGAAGGCGAACATCACGCCGAACACCAACGGCAGGAAGGACATGATCTTGGCCTGCATGGGATCGGGCGGCGCCGGGTTGAGCTTCTGCTGAAGGAACATCGATACCGCCATGATCACCGGCAGCACGAAGTAAGGGTCCTTGATGGAAAGGTCCTTGATCCACAGGATCCAGGGCGCCTGACGCATCTCCACGTTCTCCAGCAGCACCCAGTACAGGGCGATGAAGAAGGGGATCTGCACCAGCATCGGCAGGCAGCCGCCGAGTGGATTGATCTTTTCCTTTTTATAGATCTCCATCATCGCCTGCTGCATGCGCTGCTTGTCGTCGCCATAGCGATCCTTGAGCGCCTG
>JANTHJ010000115.1 GCA_024762475.1 Chromatiales bacterium
GGCGAGCACGAGTTCCACCGTTGCGTGCATCGCCCCTGGGGCACCTTCGAGGGCATCGACGAGGGACATCGTTTCCAGGTCAAACGCCTGAGCGTCAAGCCCGGGGCGACCCTCTCACTACAGATGCATCACCATCGGGCCGAGCACTGGATCGTGGTCCGCGGCACTGCCAAGGTCACCCGCGGCGACGAAACCTTCTTGCTCGCCGAGAACCAGTCGACCTACATTCCGATCGGTACCGCGCACCGCCTGGAGAACCCCGGCCAGCTCCCGCTGGAGATCATCGAGGTGCAATCCGGCGGCTATCTCGGAGAAGACGACATCGTGCGCTTCGACGACAAGTACAACCGCGAGGGGAGGACCGACTAGTACCGGCCTCTGGCCCGGGTCACTGCGTATCGTGCCCCTTGGTTTCTCTGCTGTAGCTCGGGCTTTAGCCCGACAGGTCGTCGGGACGAATTCCGTATGACGCGGGCGCTGCCTGTGGACCTGACAATCACCGCCTGCGCAAACAGCCCGCGGCAGGCTGCTTCCGGGAATGCGAGCACCGCATCTCTCCCGGATTTCGGCCTAAGGCCTTCATCCAGGCTACGCCTACGCAACCCCTGTAGCCTGGATGGAGCGAAGCGGAATCCGGGATCGGCCTACAGCCTTTATCCAGGCTAGGCACTGCTGTGGGTTGGGCTTTTGCACGACAGATCGTCGGGACGAATTCCGTATGACGCGGGCGCTGCCTGTGGACCTGACAATCACCGCCTGAGCAAACAGCCCGCGGCAGGCTGTCTCCGGGAATCCGAGCACCGCATCTCTCCTGGATTTCGGCCTAAGGCCTTTATCCAGGCTTGGCTGAAGGAATTGGAGACACAATACTCAATTCTCAACCGGTATGTCGGCCGATCCAGTTCGACACCAGCATGGTCAGCACCACGCTGGCGGCAAAGAAGTAGATCCCTTCCTGGACGTGCGCCTGGGCGAGCGCACCCAGCTTTACCGAGACCACCAGCAGGGCCACCACGAACACGTCCAGCATGGACCACTTGCTGTACTCGGCCAGCCACTTCAGATGCCGGCGGTGGGCCCGGCTGCCCTCGCTGCCGAAGTTCCACACCAGGGCCAGCAGCAGGATCTTGATCACCGGGAACACCACACTGAACAGGCCGATCAACACGAACAGTCCCCACTCGCCCTCGGCCCGCAGCTGCTGCAGGGCGGACCACAGGCTCACCGTGTTGCTGAAGAAATAGAACTTCTCCAGCGTGATCAGCGGCAGGCGCAGCCCTGCGACCAGCAGCCCGAGGGCCGCGAGCAGAAGCACGTTCACCAGCCCCCCCTGGACCGGGTGATGCACGGCATGACTGTCACGAAAACTCATCGGGCACCCCGCTTCCTTCCAGAGCCAGCCACGCCGGCACCTTTTCCCAGACGATGCCACTGGCCGGTTCCTCATGCGGTGTCGGCACGCCTTCGCAGCGCCACAGGTCGCCGATGGCCGCCAATTGTTCGTCCACGAAGACCAGTGGCAGCAGCAGCCGACTCCAGGATGGAACCCCCCTTTCCTGGCACAGCTTGCGCAGACTGCGGGTACCCGCCCTGCCCGCCAGCCGGCAGGCAATGTCCGGCACCTGCCAGCGCACCGTCACCCGCCCCTCCGACCAACAACGATCGGGTATGCCATCGGCCGCCGGTACCCGGCGCAACACGCCCAGGCCACCGGGAAGCACCAACCTCTCCTGGTCGGACCATGGTCGATCGCCGGGGGCCGGCGGCAGTGTTCGTGGCAACACGAAGATGCGGTCGCGATAACGCCGTACCGCAAATCGATCCCATTCGACCAGGGGCGCGGCATCGGGGCCGGCCCCCAGGACCTGCTGTTCGATCTCCCGCAGCCTGCGCCGGTCCGGGACGGGCGCCCCCTGGGCGCGAATCCAGGCGCGGAGGACCTCGGCCCGGCGCTCCGGATCGAGCCGCAACAACGCCGCGACCGAAAGCGCCGCCCCCTCCCGGCAGTGCCGCAGGTCCTCGCCGATGCATTGGCGGAGGATCTTCAGGCTGGCGCCCAGGTTCTCAGCACTGCGCGCGATCGTAAGCTCCGCGGACGGCCAGCGCTCGCGCAGCAGGGGCATGACGCGCTGGCGCACGAAGTTGCGGTCGTATCGCAGATCCTGGTTGCTCGGGTCCTCGACCCAATCGAGCTTGTGATGCTCCGCCCAGTCCCGCAACGATGCCCGCGCGAAATCCAGCAGCGGCCGCGCCTGCCAGCCGCCTTGCCAGCGCCGGCAGGGTGCCATCCCGGCCAGTCCCTCGATGCCCGCACCACGCATCAGCTGCAGCAACAGGGTCTCGGCCTGATCGTTGCGATGCTGGGCGAGCAGCAGCATCTCGTCCTCGGCCAACAGGTCGCCCAGTGCCCGATAGCGGGCCTCGCGCGCCTGGGCCTCGGGGCTCTCCCCTGCCGCCAGCTCCAGTTCGAGCCGCACCACCTCCAGCGGCACCTCGAGCCGGTCGCAGACGCGCTGGCAGTGCGCCGTCCAGGCCTCGGCATGCGGCAGCAGGCCATGGTGGACATGCACCGCATGCAGGGGAACGCCCAGCACGCCACGCAGCCTGGCCATCGCCGTCAGCAGCACGGTCGAATCGAGGCCACCACTGAAGGCCACCAGCCAGCCGGTGGGCTGTGGCCACTTGGTCAGGATGTGCCGGAGGGCGTTCTCGCTGAAGGCCACGGGGGCGGGTTATTCGCCCTGGGCGACACCGTAGGACATGAGCCGCTCGTAGCGGCGCTCGAGCAGGCGATCCAGCGACTCGGCAGTCAGATTGTCGAGGCTCTCGACCAGCGCATTGCGCAGGTTGCGTGCCACCAGATCGGGATCGCGGTGCGCGCCGCCAAGGGGTTCGGGGATGATCTCGTCTATCAGCTCATGGGACTTGAGATCCTTGGAGGTGATTGCCATCGCCTCGGCCGCCAGGGGCGCCTTTTCCGCGTCTTTCCACAGGATCGAGGCACAGCCCTCCGGCGAGATCACCGAATAGGTGGCGTATTCGAGCATCATCAGCTTGTCGCCCACACCGACCGCCAGGGCGCCGCCGGAGCCTCCCTCGCCGATCACGGTGGCGATCAGCGGCGTGCGCAGGGAGGACATCTCCCAGAGATTGCGCGCAATGGCCTCCGACTGGCCGCGCTCTTCGGCGCCGATGCCCGGATAGGCGCCGGGCGTATCGATGAAGGTCACGACCGGGATGCGAAACCGCTCGGCCAGCTTCATCAGGCGCAGGGCCTTGCGATAGCCCTCCGGACGCGGCATGCCGAAATTGCGGTAGATCTTCTCGCTGGTATCGCGGCCCTTCTGGTGACCGATGATCATCACCCGCCGGCCGTCGATGCGCCCCAGACCACCGACGATGGCATGATCATCGGCGAAGGCCCGGTCGCCATGCAGCTCCTCGAAATCGTCCACGATGCGTGCCACATAGTCGAGGGTATAGGGACGCAGCGGATGGCGGGCCAGTTGCGAGATCTGCCACGGCGAGAGCTTGGAGAAGATCGACTCGGTGAGCGACCGGGACTTGCCCTCGAGCTTTTCGATCTCTTCCTGGATATTGATCTCATTGTCGCTGCCGACCAGGCGGAGCTCTTCGATCTTGGCCTGCAGCTCGGCGATCGGCTGTTCGAAGTCGAGAAAGTCGAGGTTCATAGGGTAGATCCGAACACGGGAGACAGGGCGTATCTTACAGACGCCGGCTAACGGCGACCAGCGCCCCCAGACCACCACCCCTGTCTGCAAATCAGGCCACCGTCCCCATCCATGGCGGGCTGGCCCGGCCAGGATTCAAGGCCGCCGCGGGGGCCGAGCCCCTAAGCGCCCTCGGCCTCGGTGGCTGGCTCCGGCGCCGCGATCTGCTCGTCGGTCAGCCGCGACTCGTCGTGATCCCATTCCGAGAGGTCCATGCGGATCGATTCCTTCACCGGATGGTCGGGCGTCAGCCCGTATTCACGAAGCTTCCGCGCCAATGCCTCCATACCGCCACCGAACAGGATCTCCTGGGCGGCGGTGAGGTACTCCTTGGGCACCGAGTAGATATCGACCTTCCATTTGGGGAAATAGGGCGACCAGTCGGGCGTGTATTGCGCCTTGACCAGGGTGATCACGCCCTTCTGCCTTATCCGCTGGCGCCAATGAGACTCCCAGAATTCATCGCGCCAGCGAAATACCAGCTCGGCATCATGCCGCTGCGGGGTATCCTCCAGGAATTCCGTGACCTTCGTCGGCCACAGGGGATAGGCGAAATCGTCCGGCAGTCTGTCCCGCAGGCGGGTGGGTATTACGAGGTCTGTCATTAACCAATACTCACGCCGCGGGCCGTGGCAATTCCCCGTTCAACAAGAAGTCCGCCCTTGGAAGGCGACAGACACTGCCCTCTCCCACCTGAGACATCACCACGGACTCCGCATCGACCTCGCACAGCCATGTGCCCTGAATCCGCGGCTTCCGCGAAGCCAGGGCCCTGGGGGTAAACAGGCCCACATTCAGACCACCCTGCGGCTCCCGTGCTGACGGGTACTCGAACCGTTCGATGCCACGCCGGCGCATAGCCTCTCCCAGGCGTTGCGTGGCACGGTAGTCGTCCGGGGAGCGAATATGGTCCCGATACTGATCGAAGGGGTGGTCCTGGAGCGGGTGGCCCTGGCCACGGGAATTCACCGAGAACACGACATGCTGGGTGATGATGGGACGATCCGGTGGCATCGACATCCCCTCCCGAAATACGAACCGGTAGTATGCGGCCTCGTGCAGCAGCGTGGAAAGTTTCCTGGCCCCATAGAAGATTCCGGGCGCGTAGCGCGGACCGAAGCGCGATCCGTGAGGCAAGGGCGGGTAACGGAACGGCGCGGCCAACAGATAGTGCAGGTTCCGGGCGTCAGGCGGCACAGGGGGCTTCGATCGTTCAAGGAGATCTTCCAGGATCTGTTGTTCGGCCATCGAGCCGACCAGTGAACGGGTCGCCACGACCTCCTGGCTCTCGACCATTCGCATCAGGGCGCCACCCAGACGCACCGGCGCGGTGGTCCCCAACAACCCATCCCAATCCGTCAAGGCATGCCCCGCAGCGCATCGAGATAGGCGACCAGCTCTGCCAGCCCCTGGATCTGGCAGACCTGTTCGGCCGGTACCGCCCCGGTATCACGGTTATGGGTATGCAGCCAGTGGCGCATCAGCTCCGAATCGCCCCCGATCAGCGCATACAGGCTGCGGTAAAGCCGCACCAGCAACAGCGCCAGCTCGCCGGACTTGCTGTCCGGGTCGATGCCATGGCGCCTGATGTTGCTCGGATGCTTCCCGATAATGGCCTGCAGATCCTGCTGACTTAGTCCCAGCTCTCGCGCGGCATTGAGCGTTGCTTCGGCCAATACCTGCCGAGGGTCTGGCGTTTCCTGACGAAGGGCATGGACCATGGGGGCTCCTGAAGAGTGCATTCGCTCGTAAGTATAGCATTTTCTTGCGTTCGCGCCTCCTTGCCGGCGGTTCCGCCCGGGCACTCTGGCAGCGGCGCTCGATCGGAAGGGGGCGCCCAACTCGCAACACCGGATTGAACAAGTGCACATGCTGAACGAACAACGCGTCGGACCCCGCTACTACACGGCTACTATGCTATAACTCGACGAAACCCGATCAGCATGGATGGCAGCGATGGGCGACAGCACTCGCAGCATAGACTTCGCGCCGAACGGGCTCCTGGTGCGACTTCTCGACAGCAGCCGGCGCGGCGACTATCTGATTGCGTTCGCGATCGGTGCCTGGCCCGTGCTTCTGGCCTACCTGATCGGCGCGCATCGTACGATCGGCAAACATATCGGGTATTGGGACAGTCACGCCTGGCTGTTGGCCATCGCCCTGCCGGCGCTGTTATTCGCGTTTCGACTGTTGATGTCGCGGGTCATACCGGTCACGCGACCGTGGCCACCACCGCAGCTTCCGCCGATCGTGTCCCTGGTCCACGGCGAGACCGCTCAGGCCAGCGTTTACAATGCACTGAGGAAACAGGTGCTGCCCACAGGCAATGTGGTGTTGCCATTGCTCCTTACGCTGGGCGTACATCTGCTGGACGCACCCTATGTGCTCGGACCCTACCTCGGTACGCCATCGACCTGGCCCAGCTGGGCCAGCATGTTCGAGGTCGTCGAAAACATCGGCCCAGGAGAAAACCTGTTCCTGGTGCTTTCGGCCGGATTGGTCCAGTTCTGCCTCGTGTTTCTCGGTCTGCTATCGATCACGCTGTTCTTTCGTCACAACCTGTTCTTTCTGCGCAACGTCTACCAGCGCCGCTGGATAGCTGACGGAGACGAGGCAAGGTATTTTCAGGTGGAACCGAAAGACGTCAACCGTTGCTTCGGTTTCAGAGCCGCGAACATTGCGTTCAATACCCAGGTGCGTGCGCTGATGATTGCGGGGGGCGCGATCTTTCTCAGTCGCTACGGTGTGCTGATTGCCAACGCCAGCGAGCAGCCGGAGTTTCTCCGCTTTCCACCCACGGCGCCCGATTTCGGCGAACTCTTCCCGTTGCCCAGCCAGTGGCTCATGGCGCTGTCGTGGCTGGTTGCTCTCGCGGTGGTCGCCATGCCCGCGCTGGTAAAGCTGCTGCCGCGCCTCGGCGGTGGTGACCGAGGCGAGCACTCAGTGGCCGACTTTCTGCATGAATATTTCTCCGAGCGATCCTGGCCACGTGACAGCCGGGGCGCCAAAGAGCTGCTGCCTACTGTTGCTGCAGATTTCGCACGTAATTCGTTCTGGCCCACGGGAGACAACCGTGCCGGCGTATTGTTCTTTTTCGCCTATTGGATTTTCTTCCTCACCCTGGTGCCAGTGCCTTTGAACAATCTTCCGTTGGTGCTGCTGATCGTCAGCGCGACCGCCATTCTGGCCTACCTGGCGCGGCTGCTGACGTTCAAGGGACTACGGTTGCCGTTGCACTATGTCGACGAGATGCTGGTGGACCCCACCGCCGAGGTAGCGCCGAACAGCGACCTTGGCAAGGACAGCGAAGCACCCAACACGAACATATTCATCAGCTATCGGCGGCGCGACACAGCGGCCTACGCGCGCGCACTGTACGAACGCCTTGGTGCCGCCTTTTCAGAGGACCACGTATTTATCGATATCCGCGATATTGTGCCGGGCGAGAATTTCGTCCAGCGTATCGAACGGTCACTCGCAGACGTCGACACTGTCATCGTCCTGATCGGTGACCGCTGGTTGTCGCTGACCGATGGCGACGGCCGCCCGCGGCTGGAGGATCCCAACGATATCGTAAGCCTGGAGGTCGCCACCGCGCTGAACACGGGAAAGCGGGTCATCCCCGTGCTGGTGGGCGGTGCCGGTATGCCAGATGCGGAACAGCTGCCGCCTGCCATCCAGGCCCTCGCCGCACGTAATGCACTGGAAGTCAGCGAGACCCGCTGGGAATACGATCTCGGCCGATTGATCGAGGCCCTGCGCGCCCAATAGCGGCCGGCTTGGGGCTAGCCCCAAAGCGCCGGGCAAGCCACCCC
>JANTHJ010000116.1 GCA_024762475.1 Chromatiales bacterium
GCCGCCCCCAGATAGCGCGACTCGCCGAGCAGCAGGCCGAGGCGCTGGAGCGCAAACGCGGCGATGGCATTGCCCGACGGGATCGCCTCGTCCGCAAAAGGGCGCGGGCGCACCGGCAGGGTCTCGTGGTCGTCCGCGGTGAAGTAGAAGCCGCCGCGCTCGCGGTCCTCGAAATGTTCCAGCAGTAGCTCGGCCAGTGCCTGGGCCCAGCCAAGGTCCTCGCTGCGCCAGCGGGCGGCAAGCAGTTCCAGGATGGCATGGACCAGGTAGGCGTGGTCGTCCAGGTAGGCGGGCAGCCGCGCCTGACCATGGCGGCTGGTGGCCAGGAGGCGGCCTTGTTGCCAGTGGTGCTCGCGCAGATGGTCCAGCGCGCGCTCCGCCGAGGCGATCCAATCCGGCTGTTCCAGCAGGCGCCCCGCGCGGGCCATGCCGTGGATCATCAGAGCGTTCCAGCTGCTGAGGATCTTGTCGTCGCGACCCGGACGTACCCGCTGTTCGCGGGCGGCCATCAGCCGGTCCCTCGCCTGCTTGAGATGGCGTCGTATCTCACGTGGGGCCAGGCCGAATCGCTTTGCCAGCGCCTCGGTGGAGGAGGCTACATGCAGATGCCAGCGGCCCTCGAAGTTGGGCGGCCCCTCGAGGCCGTAGCGGGCAGCGAAGATATCGTATTCGGTATCGTCCAGCAGTTCGGCCACCTCGCTCCGATCCCAGAGATAGAAGCGCCCTTCCTCGCCCTCGCTATCGGCATCCAGGCTGGAGCAGTAGCCACCGTCGGGCAGCTGCATCTCGCGCATCACCCATTCGGCGGTGCGCTGGCAGACGTGGCGGAACAGCGGTCGCCGTTCATCGGCGAGCCAGGCGTCGGCATACAGGGCCAGCAGCGGCCCGTTGTCATAGAGCATCTTCTCGAAGTGAGGGATCTCCCAGCGTTCGTCCACCGAGTAGCGATAGAAGCCGCCGCCGAGCTGGTCGAAGACGCCGCCCTCGGCCATGCGCTCGAGGGTGAACAGGGCGGCCTGGCGTGCCTCGGGATGGTCGTGGCGCCAGCCGTGGCGCAGCAGCAGCTCCAGCGAATTTGGGTGGGGGAACTTGGGGGCTGCGCCGATACCGCCATGCTGGCGATCGAAGTGGCCCAGCAGGGCGGTCACGGCCTGGTCGATCCGCTCGGGTGGCGGCACGCGATCTCCACCGATCGAGTCCAGGCGTTCGAGCGCGGCCTGCAGCGAACGGTTCTGTTCCCCGATCGCCTCTCGCTGTTCGCGCCAGGCATGCTCGATCTGGCGCATCAGGTCGACGAAGGATGGCAGGCCGTGGCGGGGTTCCGGCGGGAAATAGGTGCCGGCGAAAAATGGCACCAGGTCATGGGGATCGAGAAATACGGTCAGTGGCCAGCCTCCGGGGCGCTGCGCCAGCAGCTGGTGGGCGGTCTGATAGATCTTGTCCAGGTCGGGACGCTCCTCCCGGTCCACCTTGATGTTGAGGAACAGTGCGTTCATGACCTCGGCGGTGGCGGGATCCTCGAACGATTCATGGGCCATTACATGGCACCAGTGGCAGGCGGAGTAGCCGATCGACAGCAGTATCGGCTTGTCCTGCGCGCGCGCCAGTGCCAGGGCCTCATCGCACCAGGGCCACCAATGCACCGGGTTGTCCGCATGCTGGATCAGGTAGGGGCTGGTGACGTCGGCCAGGTGGTTCATATCGCTGTTCATGGCGTGATGGTAGCGGCGGCGGGCGCGCCAGGTGGCGCTCGAACTATGGGGGAATTCTCTGGATGGGCGGCATATCCCGCCAGTTATGTCGTTGCTATAGAATGAGGTCTTTCGCCGACGGCAGGACAGTATGCACGAACCGACGACAGCGATCTTTCATCGGCAAACAACGTTCAACACCGTCCTCACCTACCTGGCGGCCACGAGGCCCATGTTTTTCACTGCCTCATTGCTGCCGGTGGTCACCGCATTTGCCTGGATCTGGCGGCAGTATGGCGCCGCGAATCCGCCGATGATGCTGGCAATCACATTCAGCGTCGTCTGCATCCATGCGGCGGCGAACGTGCTCAACGACTATTTCGATGCGCGCAATGGCGCCGATGCGCAAAATCGCAGGCGCCTGTTTCCCTTCTCGGGCGGCAGCCGGTTCATCCAGAATGGCGTCCTGGGCGAGCGCGAGATGCTGCATTTCGGAATCGGGCTGCTGGGTGCGGGCGTGGCAGCGGGGCTGGTGGTGGCGCTGAACTCGGGGCCATGGATCTGGCTGATCGGCCTGACAGGCGTGCTGCTGGCCTGGTTCTACTCGGCGCCCCCCTGCCTTTCCTGTCATGGACTTGGCGACATCGTCATCGCCACCTGCTTCGGTGTCCTGCCGGTGGTTGGCACCCTATATGCCCTGACCGGTGTGCTCGATCCCGTGGCGCTCTGGCTCGGCTTGGCGATCGGCTGTTTCGTTGCCGCCATCCTGTGGGTCAACTCGGTGCCCGACATCGAGGCCGACCTTCGCGCCGGCAAGCGCACGCTTCCCGCCCGGCTGGGAGAGCGGCTCGCCCTGCGCCTGCATGGCCTGTGGTTCGTGGCGGGGTTCCTGGCGATCCTCGCCGCGCCTCTGCCCGACGCCGCCGACCTGGTGTTGCTGGCCGCGATTCCTGCCGGCGTTGCCGCCTCGGCCGCCTGGAAGGGAAGGCTGATGCCAGCGATTCCGCTGACCATCGTGACCCATGCAATGGTCTGCCTGCTGCTGGCCCTTGGTCTTCTGTTGTAATTGTTCAGTACATCCGGTGTCGTGCCAGCCAGTCGGCGGCGAGCAGGGCGATACCGCCGATCAGGGCCATGGGCCAGTATTGGTGAATCAGCAGGCCGGCATCGGCGCCCTCCAGGAACACGCCGCGCACGATCACCAGGAAATAGCGCAGCGGATCGAGGTAGCTCAGCCATTGCACCACCTGAGGCATGTTGGCGATGGGGGTGGCGAAGCCGGACAGGATCACCGCCGGCACCAGGAACAGAAAGGCCCCCAGCAGCGCCTGTTGCTGGGTGATCGAGATCGCGGAAATCATCAGCCCCACGCCAACCGCCGAGAGCAGGAACAGGAAAATTCCGAGGTAGAGGGCGCCAAGGCCACCGCGCAGTGGCACCTCGAACCAGGCCACCGCCAGGAGGATGATGAAGCTGGCCTCCAGCAGGCCGATCACCAGGCCCGGGATCGACTTGCCCAGCAGGATCTGCCACGGGTGCAGCGGCGTGACCAACAACTGGTCGAAGGTGCCGGCCTCGCGCTCGCGGGCGATCGACAGGGCAGTCACCACCAGGGTCACCACCAGCAACAGCAGGCCGACGATGCCCGGTACGATGAACCAGCGCGAGGTCATGTTCTCGTTGTGCCAGGCCCGAACCTTCAGCGCCGCCGGCAGTGGCGGCCCGCCGTGGCGCAGCGACTGCGTCTGGTTGAAATCGATCAGGATGTTGCGCAGATAGCCGAGCGCGATCAGGGCGCTGTTGGAATTGCGCCCATCCAGAATGGCCTGCAGGCGGCCGCTGCGGCCCTGCTCGATATCGCGCGAGAAGTTGGGATCGAAACTCAGCGCAAGCATCGCCCGGCGCTCGTCGATCAGCTCGCGCAGGGCCTCTTCGGACGCGACCTCGGCCACCAGGTGAAAGGCCGGCGAGCCCTCGACCCGTGCCAGCAACTGCCGCGACAGGGTGCCACGGTCGGCATTGTGCACCGCCACCGGCACATCATTGAGATCGAAGGTGGCGGCATAGCCGAACACCATCAGCTGAATAATGGGTGGGCCGATCAGCACCAGGCGGCTGCGCGGGTCGCGCAGCAGCGCAAGGAACTCCTTGTGGACCAGGGCCAGCAGTTGCAGCAGTGCCTTCATGCGATGCGCTTGTGGGCCCGGCGCCGAATGATGGCCATGAAGATCAGCAGCATCAGCGCCATGGCGCCCAGGTTGGGCAGGATCACCGGCCAGATGTCACCGGCCAGGAACAGGGTCTGCAGGATGGCCACGAAATAGCGCGCCGGCACCAGGTGGGTGATCACCTGGATCGGCGCCGGCATCGAACCGATGTCGAAGATGAAACCCGAGAGGATGAAGGCCGGCAGAAAGGTCACGATGATGGCGATCTGTCCGGCCACGAACTGGTTCTTTGCCACGATAGAGATCAGCAACCCCATCGCCAGTGCCACCAGCATGAACAGTGCGCTTGCGCCGAGCAGGGCGACGAAGGAGCCGCGCAGCGGCACTTCGAACAGCCACAGTGCCAGCGCCACGGTGAGCAGCATGCCGAACATGCCCAGTGCGAAATAGGGGATCAGCTTGCCGGCCAGTACTTCGGGGATGCGCAACGGGGTGGCCATCATCGCCTCCATGGTGCCGCGTTCCCACTCCCGGGCGATCACCATGGAGGTGAGCAGCGACCCGATCAGGGTCATGATGATCGCGATCAATCCGGGGACCAGAAAATAGCGACTGCTCACCGCCGCGTTGAACCAGACCCGGTGATCCAGCTGTACCGGCGTCTTCAGCTCCCGTCCCTGGGCGCGGGCGTATTTCTCGAGCCAACCGAACCACACCCCCTGGATGTAGCCACTGGTGATACGCGCCTGGTTGGCATCGGTGCCGTTGACCCGCACCCCGATGGCGGCGCCGCCGGGTTGCTCCAGGCGGCGGCTGAAGTCGTGACGCAGCCAGACGATGCCGTCGAGGCGACGTTCGGTTAGATCCTGTTCGGCGGACTGAATGTCGCGGTAGTAATGCGGACGAAAGAAGCGGGAGCGCACGAAGGCCCCGGCCAGATCGCGACTCTGGCTGTCCATGTGCTCGACCACCAGCCCCAGGCGGATGTCCTTGGCATCCAGAGACACCCCGTAGCCGAACAGGAACAGCAACACCACCGGCAGGACGAAGGCGATGGCGATGCTGGACGGATCGCGCAGGATCTGCAGCCACTCCTTGCGCACCATGCCGCGCAGGCGGCGCCGGCTGCTCTGCCCCGCCCCACTCACGCGGCAACCTCGCGGTGGGCCACCAGGGAGATGAAGGCATCCTCCATGGACGGCTCGGGGTGCTGTGGATCCCGCGCCCGCTCGCGGATAGCACGCGGGGTGCCCTCGGCGAGTACCTCGCCCTCGGCCATGATCACCAGGCGATCGCAATAGTTGGCCTCTTCCATGAAATGGGTGGTGACCAGCACCGTGATGCCGGCCTCGGCCAGGGCGTTGGTGCGGGCCCAGAATTCACGCCGTGCAATGGGATCGACCCCGGAGGTGGGCTCGTCCAGGAACAGGATCTGTGGCTCGTGCATCAGCGCGGCGGCAAAGGCGAGGCGCTGCTTATGTCCCAGCGACAGCACGCCGGTGTTGCGCTGCACGAGCGGGCGGAGCTCGAAGTTGTCCAGGGCCCAGTCGACCCGTTCGTCCTGCCGTCGGCCACGCAGCCCGTAGGCGGCGGCGAAGAAGCGCAGATTCTGCAACACCGTGAGATTGGCGTACAGGGAGAACTTCTGCGCCATGTAGCCGATGCGGGCGCGTGCCTGGGCGGCGGCGTGGCGCAGGTCACGCCCGGCCACCGAGAGGTGTCCGCCGCTCACCGGCAGCAGGCCGCAGAGCATGCGGAAGGTGGTGGACTTGCCGGCGCCATTGGCCCCCAGCAGGCCGAAGATCTCGCCGCGCCGGACCTGAAAGCTGATCCCCTTCACCGCCACGAAGTCACCGAAGCGCCGTTCCAGGCGCTCGGCACGGATCACCACCTCGTCTGCCTGCCCGGC
Source organism: Chromatiales bacterium (assembly GCA_024762475.1). Taxonomy (GTDB): domain Bacteria; phylum Pseudomonadota; class Gammaproteobacteria; order Chromatiales; family Chromatiaceae; genus MONJU. Next base: position 5,769 of record JANTHJ010000116.1, read on the forward strand.
TCCCGCGGATCCGATCTGGGGCATCGGCGGGGGCACCTCGTCCGGCGAGCGCAGCAACCGGATGAAGGCGTCCTCGAAGCGTGGCGGCACCGGTCGGAAGTCCAGGGCCGGGCCTTCACTGCCCAACAGATCGAGGGGCAGGGGCTGGTCGGGCCAGCGCACCACGCGGATGTGCTCTCCCTCCACCAGGGCATCGGCGACCGCCGGATGCGCCTGCAGGTCGCGCTGCAGGCGCCGCGCGGAGACCCCCGGCGGCACCTCCAACACGAAGCAGTCGCCGGTGAGCGGTTCGCTGAAGGCAGCGGGGCGGTCCATGCCCAGCAACCGCCCCTGGTGCAGCAGGGCGACCCGATCGCAACGCTCGGCCTCGTCCAGGTAGGCGGTGCTCAGCAGTACGCTCATGCCATGCTCGCGCACCTGGCGATACACGATCTGCCACAGCTCGCGGCGCGAGACCGGGTCCACCCCGACCGTCGGCTCGTCCAGCAGCAACAGCTCGGGCTCGCGCAACAGGGCGCAGGCCAGGCCCAGCTTCTGCTTCATGCCACCCGAGAGCTTGCCCGCCAGGCGCCTGCGAAAGGGCGCCAGGCCGGTCATGTGCATCAATTCGTCGTAGCGTTCCTGACGGCGTGCGGGCGGCAGTCCCTGCAGGTCGGCATACAGGTCCAGGTTCTCCTGCACGCTCAGATCCTCATACAGGCCGAAGCGCTGGGGCATATAGCCGATACGCGATTGCACTGCCACCGGCTCGGCCACCGCATCGATCCCGAGCACCTCGATGCGCCCTTGGTCGGGCAGCATCAGGGCCGCTGCCAGGCGCATCAGGGTCGTCTTGCCGGCGCCGTCCGGGCCGATCAGGCCGGTCACCTCGCCCGCGCGTACCGCCAGGTCGACGCCGTCCAGCGCGGTGGCGGCCGTCTCGCCGCTGCCAAAGCACCGCGTGACCTCCTGCAGTTGCAGGACCGGCTCTTCCATGTCACTGGCCGCAGCGGTCGGGGCCTTGCGGGCCGGGTTCCGCCGGCTGCTGCAGATCCAGCACCACGGTGGCCGGCATCCCCAGGCGCAGCTCGTTGGCCGGGTTGCAGGCGAACACCCGCATCTCGTACACCAGGCGGGTGCGCAGCTCCGGGGTCTCGACGTTCTTGGGGGTGAACTCGGCGGTGGGCGAAATGAAGCCGACCCAGCCCTGGTAGGTCTTGTCGGGGTAACTGTCGGTACGGAGGGTCGCGCCCATGCCCGGCCTGACCCGACCCAGGTCCGGCTCGGGCAGGTAGGCGCGCACCCAGACCGGCGAGACCCTGGCCAGGCTGAGCACCGGGTTCTGCGGGGTGACGAACTCGCCGGGTTCGGCCAGGCGATCGCGCACCACGCCGTCGAAGGGTGCCTTGAGAACCGCATCCTCCAGTCGCTGTGCGGCCAGCGCCCGGGCGGCACGCGCGGCGGCGACTTCGGCGCGGGCCGCGGTGATGTCCTCGGCGCGTGGGCCGGCCTGCAGCAGTTGCAGGTTCTGGCTCGCGGCCTCGGCCTCCGCGGCGGCGGCCTCCGCATTGGCGCGCGCCAGCTCCACCTCCTCGGCCGAGGTCAGCTTGCGCTTGAGCAGTGCCTGCAGGCGCTGCCAGGTATCACGCGCGGCGCGGGCCCGGGCCTGGGCGGCCGTGACCTTGGCCTGCGCGGCGGCGATCTCTTCGGGGCGCGATCCGGCGAGCAGCTTGTCCAGCTGGGCCTGGCGGGCCTGTACCTGGGCCTCGGCCTGTTCCAGCGTCT
>JANTHJ010000117.1 GCA_024762475.1 Chromatiales bacterium
CGCCTCTTCAGCCTCAAATGGCAGGCTGTCATCGCGGTCAGCCTGGTCCTGGCACTGTCTGCCCTGGCAACTCAGTGGGTTATTGAACAGCGCATCACCCGACAGTTCGCGGCCCTTCAGACCGAGCACATGGAGGCGCAATTCCGCCGCTGGGAGGCATCGCTCCTCAGCAACGAGGAAACTCTGCTGCAGCTGGCCTCCTTCATCCCCGCTTTGGAAGCCCATCACTCGTCTCAGCAACCCCTGCAGACACGCAGGATCGCGACGATACTCCACGAACATGCCACTATGCTCAACCTGGAGTGGGATATCCAGGTGCTTGCCTATTACGACGCAAACGGCCGACTTCAGGCCAGCTGGTCGGAATCAGCGGTGCCAGGAGAGGCCGCAAAATGGATCGAGGAGGCAGCTGAATCGCTCCAGCCGGTTTCCGGACTCGACTGCCATCATGGCTGTTTTCAATACCTGGCCGTACCAGTCATGAGTCCTTCGGACCCCGATCAGGGGATTCTCCTATTGGGCCGTTCCATCGCCGGAGCCATCATTGGATTCGCTCGTACTACCGGCTCGGATATAGCCGTTATCGACAGTTTCAGAAGTGGCCAAACGCCCGTCGAGGAGCAAAGAATCCTGCGCCCATGGGGAAAGCAGGTGCCTGCGCTCAGTCATCCGCCGACGACGCTGCCCCTGTTGAAGTCACTGGCCGAAAAATTCTCTCTCCAGGAACTTGAGGCCAACATCGTCACCTTCAGGCAGGGTCAGCATTGGTACCAGGCGGCATTCGAACGCGTGCCTGAACACGATTTTGCCTATTTGCTGCTCACGGATGTCACACCCCATATCGGCGAAATCAACAAGACTCGCACGCTCTTGATCGCGCTTTCCGGTAGCGGATTCGTTCTGACTGCTGTGCTGCTCCTGTGGTACCTCGGGCGTCCGTTATCACGTCTCCAACAGCTGATGGGCGCGTTGCCTGCGATCGGAGAGCATCGGCACGACGAGGCCCGCAGACAGTTGCTGAAGGCCGCCAAAGGCAGTCGGACACGAGACGAGATCGACCTTCTTGCCGAATCGGTAGGCCGGCTCAACGACGAACTGGAGACGGCCGAGGAGGCCCGTGCAAGGGCAGAGGAGCACTTGGCATGGCTTGCCGACCACGACCCCCTGACCGGCCTGTTCAACCGCCGCCGTTTCCAGACCGAATTCGAACGCACCCTGCGTCAGGCCCTGCGTCACGGGCGAGGCGGCGCCATCCTGTATTTCGATCTGGACGATTTCAAGGCCATCAACGACCTCTGCGGACATCCGGCGGGCGACAAACTCCTGCGTGAGATCGCGGTGACCGTTCAACATGCAATACGCTCGACCGATCTCATCGCCCGTTTGGGTGGTGACGAATTTGCGGTCCTGGTTCCCGAATGCAAGGAGAGCGAGGCGATCATCCTGGCCGAGAAACTGCTCGACGCGGTGGGCAATCTCGAGTTTTCGTTCGACGGTCAATCACACCCCGTTTCATGCAGCATCGGGATCACGCTCTTCCCGCAGCATGGAGAAGAGATCGAACTCCTTCTGGCGAATGCCGATATCAGCATGTACCAGGCCAAACAGACGGGGCATGGGCAGTGGCACCTATTCGCCCGGGACCAGGAATATAGAGAGGTACTGTCCGCGCGGTCCCAGTGGAGGAAGAGGATTGCCGAGGCGCTCCACAATGACCTTTTCGTACTGCACTACCAGCCAATCGTCGACAGCGGCACTAACCAGATCGCCTGGTACGAGGCCCTGGTGCGAATGCGGGACGATGACAAGCTGGTCTTCCCCGACCGCTTCATCCCCGTCGCCGAACGCACCGGGCAGATACGCCAGATCGATCGCTGGGTCATCGAGCAGGCAGTATGCCAGTTGCAGGCTCATCCGGGCCTTAGCCTGTCGGTCAACCTGTCAGGCAAGGTGATCGATGACCCGGAGTTGTCTGGCTGGATCACAGCGGCACTAGAGCGGCACGACGTCGCGCCGGAGCGCCTGATCTTCGAGATCACCGAGACTCAGGCGGTCGAAAATACCAGTGCCGCAGTCGACCTGATCCGCCGTTTGACCCACTTCGGCTGCCGCTTTGCGCTGGACGATTTCGGTAGCGGCTTCGCCTCCTACCAGTATCTGAAAGAACTGCCCGTGCAGCTGGTGAAGATCGACGGGGCCTTCATCCGTAACATGGTGCGCGATGAGGCAGACCGGCTTTTCGTAAAGGCCCTCGCCGAGGTTGCCCAAGGGCTTGGCAAGCAGACCGTCGCCGAGTTCGTCGAGGATGCCGAAACCCTCGACATGCTGCGCATGCTGGGCGTCGACTTCGCTCAGGGCTACCACGTCGGCCGCCCTCGTGAAGCCATTGGCGAAATTGCCGCCTCCGCGCGGGCCTCCCGGGATGGCCTGTGATGGCACTCGTTCCAAACAAGCGCAGATCATCCGAACAGTGGCACAATCTGCACCTGGCCCTGCGTCCGAGCTTCTCAATTGATGCGCTTGATCGTCTTCCTATCGCTGGTATTGATCTCCGTTCTCTTGCCGGCGGCAGAGCCTGTGACAGCCCAGGATGGATCGGCTCGCTCCCAGGCCCCTTTGCCAGCCACCATTACCCCCCTTGCCATCCAGCAAGCAGAACTGGAACTGAAAACAGCCCAATTGCGTCTCGAATCGCTCAAGCTCCAACTGGACACTGCGAAGCAACGCGAAACAGAAGCGAGCCGGCAGCTCGAGTGGATGAGATCGTCTCTCGACGCAACCACCACCGACGAGCAACGACGCATTCTGGAAGAAGCTTTGGCCCGCCAGCAGGCGCGTCTGGATGAGACCCGCACCCAGCGGAAAGAGACTGAAAGCACGATCGCCCAGACCCAGATCGACATCACGAATCTCGAACACCGCCTCGAACGTCTGCGCGAGGCCTATGCGCAACAACAGGATGCCTCTCTACTGGCCGACCTAAAACGGCTCGAAGAGCGCTCCACGCAAGAGATTGCCCAGCTCAACGCACAGGTCAAACGCCTGAACAAGGAGCTGGCAGACCTCCCGCCCAAGAACGTCGAGCGACGCGCCCTGCTGTCCGCGCAGATCGACGCAGCGGAAAACCGCATCTTTATCACTCAGACAAGGCTCAAACTGGCCAGCGCCAAGAGCGCCTTCGAGCACCTGGCCTCCACGAGTCGAAAGATCGGGTCTGACGACATCGAATTGATTGCCGAAGACCTCAAGAAAACGGGCCAGATCGAACAGGATCTGGCGCCCGTAATCGACCTGCTCTCCCGCAAACTGGAGCTGATCAAGTCACAGCGCCAAGTCACCCGGCAGAAGGTCAAGGCCGCGCAACTTGGAGACGCCATTGGACGCCGTATCGAGTCCATCCTGGACGAGAACCAACGCCAGGTCGAAGAGCAGCTCGGCGAGGCGCGTCGACTGCTGAGCCGGATCAAGGAGCAGAAAGGGACCCTGACAAACACCTACCGTCGCCTGCTCAACCAGGATCTGGCGACCCGGCAGAAACTATCGAACCGCCCCAATCTGTGGCGGACCCTGGGGGCGGAGATCATCGGGCTGCCGCGCACCATCGCCCATCTATTGCTCGAGCACGTCCGGCACCTGCTCCAGATTGTACGCACCCGCCCCGAAGAGTCCGTCCTTGCGGGCATGCTCTTATTGCTTGTCATTGCGGGGGCCGGCTTCATCTACCACTACCGGATGCGTGGCACCCGGCGCCGCGCCCTGGAGGCAAAGACTTTCTCGGGCCGCATCGCCGCCATTGCACTCCATGTCCTGCGAGGCATCAGCATCCCCGGCTCTCTGCTAACCGGACTGGGGGCTGGCCTCTGGGCCATAGGCGCCGATGGACTCCTGATACAGCTGGTCGTGCTTTTTCTCGGCATCTGGATCGCCATTCGGCTACTGCGGGATCTCAGTTACTGGTTCCTGGTCTCCCCACTGGTATCCGCCACCGCCGACGAGCAGCGCCTGCATCGGCTGGTCGCCCTCAATATCTGGGCGAGTGGCCTCCTCGGCCTGCTGGTGGGCCTGGGAAAGCTGGGTGTCATCAGTGAGCCGCTCGCGATTGTCGCCAACCGCCTGTTCATGCTCAGCCTTCTCCCGGCCGTCTACGTAAGCTTTCGCCTGCGCAATCTGGTGGTAACCCGCCTGCGCGAACACGGCACACGTGGCTATTGGCTTTGGGTGGTACGCATGGTCTCGCTGCTATTCCCGCTCGCCATGCTGGGAATTGCGCTTCCCGGTCTGGCCGGCTATTTCAACCTCGCAAGCCTGGTCGCCTGGTATCTGATTGCGACGTTATCGGTGGTCACGATCTGGCTGGTGCTTCGTGGCCTGTTGGCCGACCTGATCGCCAGATGGGGAGCCTATGTCGAACAGGACGAGAGGCATGGCACCCTCTGGTATGAAGGGCTGATTCGCCCCCTGCACCTTCTGGGACGGGTTGTGCTCGCGGTGCTCGCGGTGCTGACCCTGATCAGGATCTACGGTCTCGGCGAGCAGGCGACCCTCGTCGAGCTGCTGCGCAGCGCTCTACGCTATCCCCTGTTCAGGATAGGCGACACCACCATCGATCTGGCGCACCTCGGCATCTCCACGCTGGTCGCGATCGGGGCCTTCCCGGCGGGCGCCTGGATGCGACGACTGAGTTTCGACTGGCTGTATTCCGGCATCCTGGACCGTGGGATTCGCAATAGCCTGGCCGTTTTTACGCAGTACTTCACGGTCCTCATCGGAATGCTGCTGGCGGTCAACCTTCTCGGCATCAACCTCACCAGCCTCGCCGTTTTCGCCGGTGCATTGGGCGTTGGTATCGGCTTTGGACTGCAGAACATCGCCAACAATTTCATCAGTGGGCTCATTCTGCTGGTGGAGAGGCCCATCCGGGCCGGTGACTGGGTCACGGTGGGCAACTACGAGGGGGAGATCACCTACATCGGCATCCGCTCTGCCACGGTGCGCACCTGGGACAACCAGGAGGTGATCATTCCGAATGCCGAACTGATCAGCAATGCCTTCACCAACTGGACCCGTTCCGACCCCGTGGTTCGTACCGTTCTCAATGTCGGCATCAGTTATGCTGGAGACCCCCACGAGGCACAGAAAATCATCGAGGAGGCAGTCACCATGCAACCGGAGGTACTGCTGCAACCGGCACCGCGGATTCTTCTGGACAACTTCGGAGATTCCTCGGTCGATTTTCGCATCACCTATTACATGGACGTCTCCCAGTTCAGCCGGCTGGAGATCAAGTCCAAGGTGATGTTCGCCATCTGGGATGCGCTCAAGGAGGCGGACATCGAGATTCCCTTCCCGCAGCGGGACATTCACATTCGGGAAGTGGCTCCAGACAATGCCGGGGGCCGGTCTTCCGCGTCGCCAGCGCTGCAACCGGAGGGACAGCCCACATGAAGAGCGAGGAGGCCTTACGATGAAGATCTCGTTTCATGGCGCGGCACGGCAGGTTACCGGTTCCTGCCACCTGCTCGAGATCGGCGCCACCCGCGTACTCATCGATTGCGGCCTCTACCAAGGCAGCCGGGAGATCGAGGAAGACAATGCCGAGCCTTTTGGCTTCGACCCTGCGAGCATCGACTATCTGCTGCTCACCCACGCCCATCTGGACCACTGCGGCCGCATCCCCCTGCTGGCCAAGCGGGGGTTCCGTGGCGAGATCATCACCACCGCTGCGAGCCGCGAGCTGGCTCGATTGGTGATGCTCGACGCAGCGCATCTGCAGGAGGAAGACGCCCGTTGGCAGACGCGCAAGGCCCAGCGGCACAACCGCGGGGCCGAGGCTATTCAGCCGCTCTATGACACCCTGGACGCGTTGAACGCGCTGGACTTCTTTGGCCGGACCGCCGCCTACGACCACCCCCTGCACCTGGATGAGCGGACCACGGTCACCTTCATCGATGCCGGCCATATTCTGGGTTCCGCCTGCCTGCTGATCGAACAGCACAAACACAAGGGACGCAAACGCGTCTTGTTCTCCGGCGACCTGGGCGAAGGGGGCCGTCCTATCCTGCGCGATCCCGCCCGACCGCCAGTGGCCGACATCGTGGTGATGGAATCCACCTACGGCGATCGTCGCCACAAGCCGCTCGGACCTTCCGTGGAAGAACTCTACGAGGCCATCCTGGACACCTTCCGCCGCGGTGGCAATGTAATCATTCCCAGCTTTGCCCTGGAGCGCACCCAGGAGATTCTCTACTTCCTGCGCGAAGCTGTACGCGACGGCGTTCTGCCGGCCAGCATCCAAGTCTTCCTCGATTCGCCCATGGCCATCTCGGCCACCGAGATCTTCCGCCATCACCCCGAGTGCTATGACCGCAAGACCGCCGAGCTTTTCAGTAGTGGCCACGATCCGTTCGCCCTCCCCGGCCTGCATCTGACGCGCGAGACCAGCGAATCGATGGCGATCAACCGCATCAGTGGCGGTGCCGTGATCATCGCAGGCTCCGGCATGTGCACTGGCGGCCGCGTTCGCCATCACCTCAAGCACAACCTGTGGCGGCGTGACAGCAGTGTAGTCTTCGTTGGATTCGCCGCCCGAGGCACCCTGGGACGGCGTATCATTGACCGGGCCAAAACCGTCCATATATTCGGAGAAGAGATCCCGGTGCACGCCAGCATCTATACGATTGGTGGGTTCTCGGCCCATGCGGATACCGAGGAACTTCAATATTGGCATGCACAGACAGGAACCCCGCGGCTCACCTTCCTGGTACATGGCGAACCCGATGCCATGCAGGTACTTGCGCGACACCTGAAGGACACCGAGGTCCGGATGCCGGCGGCCGGTGACGCATTCACTATCTGACAGACCATAGATTTAGGAGCAGGTTCATGATCGTCCAGATACCCGTCCAGGAAGACAATATTGTTGCATTTCGCATCTCGGGGAAACTCACTCATGAGGACTACCAGACCTTCCTTCCGCGCCTGGAATCCCTAATCAAGGAAAATGGAAAGCTGTCGGTCCTCATCGAGCTGCACGACTTCAAGGGATGGGATCTCGAGGCCGCCTGGGACGACTTCCGTTTCCTCGAGGAGCATCCCGAAGCCTTTGAGCGCATTGCGGTTGTGGGCAAAGGACGATTGATGCGTTGGATGACCGCCATGACCGCCCCCTTCGTTGGCGCTGAGGTCCGCTATTTCGAGGAAGACGAGCTGTCCAAGGCCTGGGATTGGCTTCGCGAGCCTCGGTTGGAGGAGGAGGCCGCCCGACAGCCGGCCGCGCCCTACACGCAAATCCTGGTCGGCGTCGAATTCAC
>JANTHJ010000118.1 GCA_024762475.1 Chromatiales bacterium
CATACCAGCGCCTCACTGATCCTGTGCGAGAACGCCGACCCGGACGTACGGCGCGACCTCGAGCGCTGGCTGGCGCGGGCCGTTCCGGATGGGGATCCCATCTACCAACACGACATGGAAGGCCCCGACGACATGCCGGCCCACATTCGCTCCATACTGACTCAGATGGACATGACCCTGCCGGTGCGGGAAGGCCGGCTGGCCCTCGGCACTTGGCAGGGGATCTTCCTCTACGAACATCGTCACCAGGGTCACCAGCGACGCATCGTGGTGACCCTATCGGGATAGCGGAACGCTACCCTCCCGCTAGCGTTTCGCTATTTGCCGCTCTTCAGGGCGATAAAGGCGCGAGAGAAGCCTTTCAGAGAGACGGGCAGGGTCAACACCTTCTTGTTCAGCAGCGCCACCCGCACCGCGGCCTTTTCTTTCTTCTTCATCGCCTCGACCACCTTGGAATCCAGCACCTGGCCCACGGTGGTGCAGCCCTCCGGTGCACAGGCGAGGAAGGGCATCTTCACCGGCTCTTTCTCCAGCCCTTCCACGAGGAAGGCCGCGCCCGGCGGCAACAGCACGCCCAGCGGGAGCGTCACGATCATCACCGGCTTCTTGTTTTTCGGGGCGATGCCTACCCGAACCTGCATCACCAGTTTCCCGTCTTCCTTGTTGCTGACGTTCTGGAAGATGTAGCACACTTCCTTGCCTGCCTTGCCGTCCGGCCCGGCCGGACCCTCTTCACAGATCTTGCCCCAGTCACCGAAGGTGGGGACGTCCTTCGCCTTTTTTTCCTCGGCAAGAACGGGCTGGGCGACAAAGGCCAGCAGGAGGAGAGAAAGAATGATCTTACGCATGGTGATATTCCGTTATATGTTGATATGAGGTGATGCAGATGTACGCCCCCGCAGGGGCACAGTCAAGCGACAGCCAATCAGGCGTCGAGTTCCATGATGGCGTCCATTTCGACACCTGCATCACGCGGCAACGATGCCACGCCGATGGCGGCACGCGCCGGATAGGGCTCGTTGAAATACTCGGCCATGACCTGATTGACCGTTGCGAAGTTCGCCAGGTCGGTGAGAAAGATGTTGAGCTTGACCACATCGTCGAGCCCGCCCCCAGCGGCCTGCGCTACGGCAGACAGGTTGTCGAAGACCCGACGGATCTGCGCCTCGACGTCGCCTTCGACCATCACCATGCTCTCGGGCACCAATGGAATCTGGCCGGACAGGTAGACGGTGGACCCGACCTTCACCGCCTGCGAATAGGTTCCTATGGCCTGCGGGGCGCGGTCCGTGGAAATGATTTCTCGGCTCATCTGATCTAACCTCCGATACAAGAGACATGCGATGCAGAAACTCTATACAAAGCACCGCCGACTGCCCAGCCTGGGCCTGTTTTTTCTTCTGCTGCCGATACTCGGCTGCGGACGCGAACATCCTGGCCCCGCACAGCTTGCGGCAGAGCCCTGGCCGGATGCGCTGGAGGCCCGGTACCAGGAGGCCGAGGCACTGCGCTACGCAGTGGCCCGGCGGCGCGTGGCGGCAGAGGCGCTATCTCGACTTCACGCCCCGCCTGCGGAACCCATGGCGCCACATCGCGATCCCTAGCAGGGAGAGGCCACTCATCAGTATCAACGGCCAGTCGCGCCAATAGACATAGGGGGTGGTACCCCGCCTGGGCTGCACCTGCGCAACCAGAACGGCCGGGCGGAACTGCGCCGATTTTGCCTTCACCTTTCCGTCCGCCCCTATCCAGGCAGAGATGCCGGTATTGGTGGCCCGCAGCAATTCGCGCCCCGTCTCCAGTGCCCGCATGCGCGCGATCTGCAGATGCTGGTGCGGCGCCAGCGAGTCGCCGAACCAGGCATCGTTGCTCGCATTGATCAAGAATGCCGCCTCTGGCAGGGCATCGGCCACCTCGTTGCCAAAGGCATCTTCGTAGCAGATGTCGACGCCAACCGGTTGGCCCGCCAGATGCAGAACGGGAGAGACCTGGCGGTCGTTACTGAAATCCGACATCGGGATATCGAGAAAGTCGAGCACCCCGCCCAACAGGGGCTTTAGCGGCAGGAACTCGCCAAAGGGCACCAGGTGACGTTTGAAGTAGGCCTGCCGCCCGGAGATGCCAAGACTGATCATGGCGTTGAAATACCGCCCACCGGGCTTGCGCACCACGATGCCGGAGAGCAGATCGCGTCCTTCCTGCCGCATTCGCTCGTCCAGTGGGCGCAATATCGCTTCCTCGACCTGATCGTCGAAGGCCGCAATGGCGGTCTCGGGCCAAACCAGGAGACGCGGGGCGGGCGCCTGCTCGCTCAGTGCCAGGTAGCGCCGGATGCTCGGACCGAACTGGCTCGGGCGCCACTTCTCGCGCTGCGGGATATTGCCCTGCACCAGGGCCACCTCGACCCGGTCGCCTGAGGCCTCGGTCCACTCCACCCGACCCAGCGCGTAGCCGGTAGCCCATAGCAAAATCAAGAACAACAGCGGCCAGCCCTGCCGCCACTGGTGCAGGCAGCCGGCCGAGAAGACGAGCAACGACCCAATGCCAAAGACCCCCAGCAGCGGAGCAAAGCCGGCCAACGGAAGATCTGTCTGGCTATAGCCCAGAGAGAGCCAAGGGAAACCGGTGAACAGGTAGGCCCGCAACAGCTCCACCGCCATCCAGCCGAGCGGCGCGGCCAGCAACATGAAGACCGTCAGGCGCTTGCCCTGCCCCAGCCAATGGATCAACCACCCGGTCAGCGCAAAATAGAGGGACACCACGAGGATGAACAACATCGTCAACAGCAGTGCCAGTGCCGGGACAATGCCGCCAAACTGGCCGATGCTGTTGCGCAGCCAGAATACGCCGAACCCCAGCAACCCCAGGCCAAAGGCATAGCCGAGCAGCGCCGCCTGGCCCGACCGGGCCAGGTGTGCGAACAGATGCAGCAACAGCACCAGCAAGGGCAGGGCAAGCCAGCCCTGCCCGAAGGGCGCGAACACCAGCACCATGCAGGCGCCCAGCAGGAAAGCGAGCAGGGTGCGCCAGGCCAGGGGCCACTCGCTTACGGCCGGCGGTGCGACAGGCATCTCAGGTGTCTTCGCCCTGCGACGGAGGCGGCTGCACGCGAGAGATGTTGAGCAGACGGATCCGTCGCCCATCGGCGCTCACCACCTCGAAGCGGAAGCCGTCCTTTTCGATCGACTCGCCGCGTCTGGGCATTCTGCCGAAGGCCTTCAGTACCAAGCCACCAATGGTATCGTAGCCATCGCCAGACAGATCGACATTGAAGTATTCGTTGAAGTCCTCGATGCTGGTATGCGCCTTGGCAGTGAAGAGATTGTCATCCCGACGCATGATGAACGCGTCCTGGTCGAAGTCGTACTCGTCCTCGATCTCGCCCACGATCTGCTCGAGCACGTCTTCGATGGTGACCAGTCCGGCCGCTGCGCCATACTCATCGACCACAATGGCCATGTGGGCGCGACTGGTGCGGAACTCGCGCAGCAACACGTCGAGGCGTTTGCTCTCGGGTACGAAGACCGCGGAACGCAGGATGTCGCGCAGACGGAACCGTTCACTGCCCTTGCCGCAATACTGCAGCAGATCCTTCGCCAGCAGAATGCCGACGACCTCGGCCCGGTCCTCGCCGATGACGGGAAAGCGTGAATGTCCAGACTCCACGACGATCGGCAGTATCCGCTCCAGGTCGTCGTCTCGCCCCACCACCGCCATCTGCGCCCGGGGGATCATGATGTCACGCACCTGCAGGTCGGAGACCTGTAATACCCCCTCCATCATGGAGAGTGCGTCGCCGTCGAACAGGGCCTTGCGCCGCGCCTGACGCAGCAGTTCGACCAACTGCTCTTTTGTCTCCGGTTCGTTGCGGCTGTCCGGGAACAGACGTTCCAACAAGCGGCTCGCAAACGAACCGCGACTACTTCGATCGCTGCTGGTCATGTCGTCTCTTGGTTGGTGGATTCACTCGTCGTAGGGGTCGCCGAAACCGAGGCGCTCCAGAATCTCGCGTTCACGGGCCTCCATCTGCCGGGCCTCGTCGGGGGTCTCATGGTCCAGTCCGCACAGATGCAGCACACCATGCACCAGCATGTGCGCCCAGTGGGCGGCCAGGGTCTTTCCCTGGGCCTCGGCCTCCCGCTCGACCACGGGCGCGCAGATCACCAGATCGCCCAGGTGGTGGCCGGTCTCGCCGGCCGGCATCCCCGGCGGGGCCTCGAAGGGAAAGGAGAGCACATTGGTGGGTCGGTCCTTGTGACGATAGTCGCGGTTGAGGGCGCGACTCTCTTCCTCGTCCACGATGCGGATGACCAGCCCCGTGTCCTCCTGCCGATCTGCGAGCGCCGCCTCGGCCCAGTGCCGAAACGCCGATGCCGGCGGGGTGCCCTCCGGGTGGATGGCGTACTGGACCTCCAGGTCGAGGTTCACTTGGGCCTGTCCTTGCGCGCCAGATCGTAGCGATCATAGGCCCGGACGACCTTCTGTACCAGGGTATGGCGCACCACGTCACGGGCGCTGAAGAAGGTGAAGCTCAGCCCCTCCACATCCCCCAGCACCTCGGTGGCATGACGCAGCCCCGACTGCTGGCCGCGCGGCAGGTCCACCTGGGTGACGTCCCCGGTGATTACGGCAGTGGAGCCGAAGCCCAGTCGGGTGAGAAACATCTTCATCTGCTCCGGGGTGGTGTTCTGCGCCTCGTCGAGGATGATGAAGGCCTCGTTGAGCGTCCGGCCACGCATATAGGCCAGCGGCGCCACCTCGATCACGTTACGCTCGATCAGCTTGTTGACCCGCTCGAAGCCGAGCATCTCGTACAGGGCATCGTACAGGGGTCGCAGATAGGGGTCGATCTTCTGCGAGAGATCGCCGGGGAGGAAGCCCAGACGCTCACCCGCCTCCACCGCCGGACGCACCAACAGAATGCGCCGGATCTGCTCGCGCTCGAGGGCATCCACCGCACAGGCCACCGCGAGGTAGGTCTTGCCGGTGCCCGCCGGGCCGATGCCGAAGTTGATGTCGTGGGTCATCACCCGGTGCAGGTACTCGGCCTGATTGGGGCCGCGGGGCCGCACCATGCCGCGCCGGGTCTTGATCGCCGTCTCCGGGACCTCCGCCTCGCCGGGACTGAGCAGCGCCTCGACACCCGATTCCTGCAGGTAGAGATGTACCCGGGCCGGGGTCAGGGCCTCCTGTTCGGATACTGCATACAGCCCCTGCAGTACCTCGCGCCCCGCGCGCACCGCCTCGGTACCGCCGAACAGGCGGAAGAAATTGCCGCGGTTGCTGATCTCGATCCCCAGGCGTCGCTCGAGCTGCCGCAGGTGCTCATCGAGCTGACCACAGACGTTGCGCAGCCGCTCGTTGTCCTCGGGTTCGAGCAGCAGGTCCAGCGAATCCGGATGTTCCTTCATCAGGCGTTGACGGCCTCTTCGATACCCGCAATGAGCTCGCCGCGCAGCGAGTTCGGCAGGGCCTCGGTGATGCGCACCTCTGCGAACCGACCGATCAGCTCGCGCGGCCCGGCAAAGTTGACCACGCGATTGTTCTCGGTGCGGCCAGCAATCTCGTTCGGGTCCTTGCGCGCGGGCCGGTCCACCAATACGCGTTGCACCGTGCCGACCATGTTGCGACTGATCTGCTGCGCCATGTTGTTGATGGTGTGCTGCAGGCGTTGCAGACGTGCCTGCTTGACCGCCATCGGCACGTCATCCGGCAGCTCCGCGGCGGGGGTGCCCGGGCGCCGGCTAAAGATGAAACTGAAGGAGTGATCGAACCCGATCTCGTCGATCAGACGCATGGTGTGCTCGAAGTCCTGGTCACTCTCCCCGGGGAAGCCTACGATGAAATCCGACGAGAGGCTGATGTTGGGCCGCACCTCGCGCAGTCGGCGGATCTTCTGCTTGTAATCGTAGGCCGAGTGACCACGCTTCATCTGCATCAGGATTCGATCCGAACCGGACTGTACCGGCAGGTGCAGATGATCCACCAGCTCGGGCACGTCCGCATAGGCCTCGATCAGCGCGTCGGAGAACTCTACCGGGTGCGAGGTGGTGTAGCGGATACGGTCGATGCCGTCCACCGCTGAAACGTAGCGGATCAACAGGGCCAGGTCTGCCAACTCACCGTCGTGCATCAGCCCGCGGTAGGCATTCACATTCTGCCCCAACAGGTTGATCTCACGCACCCCCTGGGCCGCCAACTGGGCCACCTCGGCGATGACATCGTCGAAGGGTCGGCTGATCTCGGTACCGCGGGTATAGGGCACCACGCAGTAGGTGCAGTATTTCGAGCACCCCTCCATGATGGAGACAAAGGCGGTCGGGCCTTCGGCACGGGGCTCGGGCAGGCAGTCGAACTTCTCGATCTCCGGGAAACTGACGTCGACCACCGGCGCGCCGCGGCGCGCACTCTCGATCATCTCCGGAAGCCGATGCAAGGTCTGCGGGCCGAACACCACATCGACGAAGGGCGCCCGCTCGCGAATGGCCGCCCCCTCCTGGCTGGCGACACAACCGCCGACACCGATGATCAGCGCCGGATTCGCCTCCTTCCAGGGCCGCCACTGGCCGAGTTGCGAGAACACCTTCTCCTGGGCCTTCTCGCGGATGGAGCAGGTATTGAGCAGCAACACGT
The DNA here is from genome assembly GCA_024762475.1 of Chromatiales bacterium. Lineage (GTDB taxonomy): Bacteria > Pseudomonadota > Gammaproteobacteria > Chromatiales > Chromatiaceae > MONJU. The sequence continues at coordinate 6,634 of JANTHJ010000118.1, forward strand.
CGGCCCGTTCGGGCTGGTCGACCGCCGTCAGGCCGAGCGAGTCCCGCAGCACGTCCCGCATCTTCTGCGAGTCGTATTCGTTCATCTGACACCCGAAGGTCTTGATAAAAACGCTGCCCGGCATCCGCCCGTCAGGCCCCTGTAGGAAAAAGGGCAGAGATTCTAACGCCAAAACGCCTATTTTTCAGCCTGCTTGGAGGCAAGATGGGATGCTTCCAGGTAGATCGCCCCTGCGGGCGCGCAGGGGCAACCCGTTTGCATCAAAGACCGATCAGCTCGCCGTGCATGCCATGGGCCTCCACCTCGTCCAGCAGCATCAGCGGGTCCACGTCTTCCGGGTCGAAGTCGATCAACATCAAATGACGGGTATTTTCATGCACACAGGCACTGTAAATGCCCTCAAATCGGGCCAAATCTTTCTCCAGGCCGTGTATCTGCTCGTCATCCAGGTCTTCGTCGATATGTACGACAACATCTGCACAATGATTGGACATGTCCTCTCCTCCCTGGGGCGCAGTCACGCAATGCCGGCACCGCGGATCGGAGCCGCCGGCGTCCTGCGGTTCACAAGGGCTTAGATAGACCAGCAAAGACCACCCTGCCATGGGGAATAACCCGAA
>JANTHJ010000119.1 GCA_024762475.1 Chromatiales bacterium
TTGAGAATTGAGGGAAGCTGCTCCTAGTACGAGAGGACCGGAGTGGACGATCCTCTGGTGTTCCGGTTATCACGCCAGTGGTATTGCCGGGTAGCTACGATCGGACAGGATAACCGCTGAAAGCATCTAAGCGGGAAGCCCCTCCCAAGATAAGTTCTCACTGAGCGTAAGCTCCTGTAGGGCCCTCGAAGACTACGAGGTTGATAGGCTGGGTGTGGAAGCGCGGCAACGTGTGAAGCTAACCAGTACTAATTGCCCGTGAGGCTTGACCATATAACGCCCAAGAGTTCTGGAAAAAGATTCTTTGGCATGGTCGTGAATGTTGACGATCCAGCGCTTTTTCAATCAAACCGAACAGGGAGTAACGCAGATGCGGTACTCCGGACAGTTTGCCTGGCGGCCATAGAGTATTGGAACCACCTGATCCCATCCCGAACTCAGAAGTGAAACAGTACATCGCCGATGGTAGTGTGGGGCTTCCCCATGTGAGAGTAGGTCACCGCCAGGCTTTAATCCTAAAAGCCCCAACTGCATCAGCAGTTGGGGCTTTTTTTTGGTGTTGCATTCATGCATTGGTTCGTTCGCCTGAGAAAATGGCTTTTGCGGGGTATCGTTTCGGCGCCCCTCCTGCTGATCATCCTGGTCGGCAGCAACCTGTGGAGCTACCATCGTCTGACCCACGAGGCCTTGATCGCCGATATCGCTTTTCAAGAGCTGGGCCCGGAACGTTATCTCGCCACCCTGAGCCTGCCGGGTGGGCAGGCCCGGCGTTATGTTCTGGAGGGTGACGAATGGCAGCTCGACGCCCGGGTCATCAAATGGAAGGGTTGGGCCAATCTGCTGGGCCTGGATGCCGCCTATCGGCTCGAGCGCCTGGGCGGGCGCTACAGCGATCCCATCGAGGCCCGGAATGGGCCGCGTTCGATTCATCAGCTGGCGCCGGGCTCGGTGCTGGATCTGTGGGTGCTGGCCCGGCGCCACGGTGATTGGCTGCCACTTGTCGACAGTGCCTACGGGTCGTCGGTATACCTGCCGATGGACGATGATCGCGCTTATCATGTGACTATCTCTCAAACCGGTCTGCTGGCGCGACCGGCCACCCCGCCCAAGGAGCATACAGATTGAAGATGCGTTACCGCGTGAGGTTGGAAGATCCCCGGGCCCATGAGTTCGAGGTGGAGATGGCGATCGCGGGCAATGTATCGGATCACCTCGTTCTTTCGCTGCCCGCCTGGATTCCCGGAAGCTACATGATCCGCGATTTTGCGCGTAACTTGATCGATTTGAGGGTGGAGGCGGAGGGAGAGGCAGCTACCGTCAAGAAGCTCGATAAACAGACCTGGGAGATCATCCGCGCTCCGGAATCGCTCCAGGTGCGTTATCGGGTCTATGCCTACGATCTCTCGGTGCGCTCGGCCTTCTTCGACGATACCCGGGCCTATTTCAACGGGACCAGCCTCTTTCTGGCGCTGCAGGGGCCGGAGTCCGGCCCACTCGAGCTGGAGCTGTGCAGGCCCGGACAGGCACCATTGTCGGCCTGGCACGTGGCGACTACGCTGCCCGCCGTCTCGGTGGACGAGCACGGGTTTGGACTCTACCGGGCAGAGAACTACCAACAGCTCATCGATCATCCCTTCGAGATCGGGACCTTCGAGTCGGTTGGTTTTGTGGTCGAATCGGTGCCCCACGAGATGGTCTTCGTGGACGCGCCGGGAGCAGATATCGAGCGGATCGCGCGCGATCTTTCACCGATTTGCGCCGAACACGCAGCAATGTTCGGAGAGCTGCCGATCTCGCGCTATCTCTTCCAGACCCTGGCGACCCGCGACGGCTACGGTGGCCTCGAGCACCGGGATTCCACCAGCCTGATCTGCAAGCGCTCGGACCTCCCCTGGCCGGGCAGTGACAGTGGGATCGGCAAGGGCTACCGACAGTATCTGGCGTTGTGCAGCCACGAATACTTCCATCTATGGAACGTCAAGCGCATTCGGCCGCAGCTGTTCGCAGAGGCGGACCTGAGTAGCGAGGTGCACAGCGAATTGCTGTGGGCATTCGAGGGTATCACCTCGTACTACGATGAGCTGGCACTGGCGCGGGCCGGCACCATCACGCACGACGACTACCTCGATATGCTGGCGCCGTCTTTGACTCGTTACTATCGCAACCTCGGCCGGCACCGACAGTCGGTCGCCGAATCCAGTTTCGACGCCTGGACGCGCTTCTACAAGCAAGACGAGAACGCATCCAACGCGATCGTCAGCTACTACAACAAAGGGGCTTTGGTGGCCCTGGGGCTGGATCTGCGCATCCGGATACGATCGGACGATGAGCTCGGCCTCGATGACTTGATGCGGCGTCTCTGGCAACACTATGGCCGTCCCGGCAAGGGTCTGCCCGAACGGTACATCGAGCGCGAGTTGGAGGCATTGCTGGGCGAGTCGCAGGAAGACTTCTTCGACGAGTACATCTACGGGACCACCGAACTGCCGCTGGCCGACTGGTTCGCGGCATTCGGCGTGGCCCTGGTGCTTCGTCCCGCCGATTCACTGCAAGATATGGGGAAGTTTCGCAGCGATTTCCCCATCGAACCGGCACAGGCACGGCCGGTCCTCGGGGCGCGCCTGTCGGAACAGGCACAGCTGGTGCGCGTGGACCAGGTGTTCACAGGGGGGGCGGCGCAGCGTGCGGGGGTCAGTCCCGGCGATCTCCTCGTTGCCCTCGACGGCGAGCGTTGCACTCCGGCGAATGTGAACGAGCTGTTGCGCCGGCGCCCGGTGGGCGACCAGGCAGAATTGAGCCTGTTTCGCCGCGATCGATTGCGCACCGTGGCCCTGCCGGTGATGGCGGCGCCTCAGGATACCGTGGACCTGTGCTGGCTGCCCGACGAGGGCCTGAGCGAGCCGGTCAAGCAGCGGCGGGCGCGTTGGCTGGCCTCGGTACGCGGGTGATCTCGATGCCTCGGCAGGCGCAGGTCCTGGCTCTGTTGACGGACGGATGCTTTCATTCGGGCGAGTCACTGGCCGAGGCCCTGGGATGTAGCCGCTCGGCCGTCTGGAAGCAGGTCGAGGTCCTGCGCAAGTCGACCGGCCTGGAGATCCAGGCGGTGGCCGGCCGAGGCTATCGCCTGGCCCGCCCCCTCGAACTCCTGAACCACGAGGTCCTGCTCGATTCGCTGTCGTCGAGGGCTCGCGCATCGCTGGGAGCGCTGTACATCGAGGCGCTCGTCGAGTCGACCAACCAGCTGGCCCTCGATGCCCTCAGCGCTGGGCTCGAGGGGCCCGCAGCATGGATTGCGGAACACCAGAGTCATGGTCGGGGGAGGCGTGGCCGCCGCTGGCATTCCCCCTTCGGGCGCAACCTCTATCTTTCGCTGTGCTATCCCTTCGACCTGCCCATGGCGCGACTGGCCGGCCTGAGTCTTGCCATGGGGGTCGCCGTCTCCGAGGCCCTGGTGGAGGAGGGACTCGAGGGACATGGCATCAAATGGCCCAACGACATTTACTGGGAGGATGCCAAGCTTGGCGGGCTGCTGATCGAGATTCGCGGAGAGGCAGGAGGCCCGGCGCAGGTGGTCATCGGGTTCGGGCTCAATATCGACCTCGGTGAGCAGGTTCCCGAGTGGATCGATCAACCGGTCGTGGACCTTGTCGGGGCGGGTGTCCGTCCCTCGCGGAACCGCCTCGCAGGCCGGGTGTTGGAGTCCCTGTTGGATGGCTGCGAGACCTTCGCCGCCGAAGGTCTGGGCAGTTTCGTCCATCGCTTCGAGCCTTTCGATATCTGCCGTGGACGCCAGGTCCATCTCGTCGTGGGGGATCAATGCTTCACGGGCGTGGCCGAGGGCGTGGATGCCGACGGCGGACTGCGCCTGGGCAGCGCCGATCAGATACGTGTCTTCCACGGAGGAGAGGTCAGCCTGCGTCTGGAGGGGCGCGATGGCTGAGCTGTTGGTCGATCTTGGCAATAGCCAGGCCAAATTGGGCTGGCTTTCGGGCGGGCAGATGCGCTACCTCGGCGCCTGTGGCCTGGACGAGGCGCCGACGTCGATTCTGCCGGGCCGGCCCGCTCGAATCTGGCTGAGCAGCGTCGCGGCCGCCGAGCGGGAAACTGCCTTCGTTGATCGGCTGGACCTGACAGAGACGACCCTCATCAGGGTGACCGTCACCTCCTTTCTGCGGCATCAGCCTTCGCGGTATGCGCCCGATCAACTGGGCGTCGATCGCTGGCTCGCGGCGCTTGCCTGCCGTGAGCGGGGGCTGGCGCCAGCCGTGATTGCCGATGTGGGCACTGCCACGACGCTGGACCTCCTCGACGCCCAAGGGGTGCATCTCGGCGGGTACATCCTGCCCGGGCCAGAGCTGATGCGGCGGGCGTTGCTGGATGGGACCGCGCTGCGGCCACAGCAGCGATCGCTGTACTGCGACTCCGGCCCGCCCGCGGCGACGGGCGACGCCATCGCCTGCGGCGTCCTTCAGGCCCAGCTGGGCGCCATCGAGCGCGCCCTGGCCGTTGCGGGGCAGGGCGCCTCGCTGGTGCTGACGGGCGGGGGTGCGGGCATCATCCGGCGGTTGCTTGCGCAAGACGCGCTATGCGTGGAACAGTTGGTTCTGGAAGGGCTGGCTGTGCTGGCCCGTAGGGAGGGCATATGCGCTGGATGATCGGCATGCTGCTGGTGGGCAACCTGGTCGTATTCCTGTGGTGGAATGCCGGCCAGGGGAGGATCACTGCACCCGCCAGTGTGCCTCGGCCGGATGTCGGCACGCTCCAGCTCATCTCGGAGACCCCTGTCGAAAGCGCCGGAGACAGGCCTCCGGGAATCCACGAGAAAGCGGCAACTCCAACGCCAAGGCAGGTGGCATCAGGTCGCAAGTCTGCACCTGAGAAGCCCGAGAATTCTGGCGAGCCGGGCCGCCCCCCTGCCAAACGCCCTGAGCCGGGAGGTCGGTCGGCCGCGGTGATACCGACAGCGGCCCCCGAGCCACCGAAGGCCCCGGTTGCCAGATCCGCAATACAGGCTGTCGAAACGCCTGTGCCCAATCCTCCGACGGTCGAGCTGGCATGTTGGGAGCTCGGACCTTTTGAGGACGAGGCGCAGCTGGGAACCCTGAGGTTGCCGAAAGAGGTCGAAAGGCTGGAGGTCCGGCATTCACGCATCCGTGTCCCGGCCGGTTTCTACGTCCTGATCCCGGCCCAGAAGGATCGCAAATCGGCGCGCGCAGTGGTACGGCGCCTGAAGCAGAAGGGCGTACGAGATTTCTGGCTGTTCAACGCCGGGCCGCTCAAGAACGCGATTTCCCTGGGTATGTTCAAGCGGGAAAAGAATGCTCAACAGCGCAGAGAGGAGGTCGCAAAGCTGGGATTCTCGGCTGAAGTCCACGCACGCCACCGGACATTGGAGGGGACTGTCCTGCACCTGAAGGGCCCCAAGTCTGCAGCGATCGAGCGCAAGTTGCGCAGTATTTCTGCCGGTCAAATGCGCCCTGTCGTTTGTCCGGGTTCCGAATCCCCCTGAAGGCAAGCGTTTGCCCCCGAAGGCGACGCTGCCTAGAATGGGCCGTCTTCGTGCTGGTGTAGCTCAGTAGGTAGAGCAGCTGATTTGTAATCAGCCGGTCGCGGGTTCGATTCCTGTCACCAGCTCCATATTTCTTGCTGTCCACTTCCCCTTGCCATGGACGCGCTTTTTGTCGGCCCCATACCTGACCATTTTTCTGGGTTTTTAGTCGCCAGAGCCGGTATCATCGGGCCACGAGAAACTGAAAACTGAATGAGACGAGTTTTAGGAGTAAGCAATGAGTGTTGAATTGCCAGAACGCGATGGCGATGGGTACCTGGTGGACATGAGTGATTGGACCCCCGAGATCGGGCGGGCGATGGCCGAGGCCGATGGCATCGAGCTGGATGACTCCAAGTGGGAGCAGATCCTCAAGGCGCGCGAGTACTACGAGGAAGAGAACGTGGTGCCGCCGATCCGCAAATTCGCCAAGTACATCGGCGCTGACCAGAAGGAACTGTTCAAGATGTGGAAGACCGGCCCAATGAAGCCGATCACCAAGTATGGCGGCCTGCCCAAGCCCACCGGCTGCGTCTAAAAGGCGCATCCCGGGCGGGGCTGCTTAGGCCCCGCGTGAACCCCGGCAGCTTCGGCTTCCGGGGTTTTTTCTTGTCTCGGATATTTTCGATATCCGGTTAAAGGAGGGCCTTCGAATGCCGATAGCAGCCTAGAACGTCACGTCATCCTGCGCCGCACGTCGGTCACGTGGTGGTTCGTGACTCATGTCAACTAGGAGCTTTGAAAATGGCTGCAAGTATTCTGGCTGTCGACGATTCGGCCTCCATGCGACAGATGGTTTCTTTCACCCTAAAGGGTGCGGGTTACGACGTGGTCGAGGCGGCCGATGGTGTTGAGGCATTGAATATTGCCAGGAAACGTCCCGTGACCCTGGTCATCACCGATGTGAACATGCCAAACATGGACGGCATTTCACTGATCCGTGAGCTACGCAATCTCCCCAGCTACAGGTTCACGCCTCTATTGATGCTGACCACCGAGTCTAGCGCCGAGAAGAAGCAGCAGGGCAAGGCGGCTGGCGCTACCGGGTGGATCGTGAAGCCATTCAACCCCGATCAGCTGCTGAAGACGGTCGCCAAGGTCATCGGCTAGGCGCTGCAGGAACAAGGCGTGAAATTGCGGGAGAGCGCATGAGCATCGACATGGCCCAGTTCCATCAGGTGTTCTTCGAAGAGAGCTTCGAGGGACTGGACCTGATGGAGAACGGCTTGCTGAACATGGACCCAGGCGAGGTCGATGACGAAGAAATCAATGCGATCTTTCGCGCGGCGCATTCGATAAAGGGGGGGAGCGGAACCTTCGGTTTCGACAATATTTCCAGTTTCACCCATGTGATGGAAACGCTGCTGGACGAGATGCGCGACGGCCGACGTCCGGTGACGCCTGAGGGCGTGAACATACTCCTGACGTCAGTAGACGTGTTGCGAGAGATGCTCACTGCCGCCCAGGAAGAAGGCGATCCGGACCCGCAACGGATCGATGACCAGCGTGCTGCCCTGGATGCACTGCTCAGCGGCGATTTGGATGGTACAAATCCATCCGTGGAGTCGTCGGGTTCCGCTGATGTCGCACAGGCCGCGGCCGAGCCGACGGGATGGCGGGTGGTGTTTCGTCCCCACAGTCACCTGCTGCGCAC
>JANTHJ010000120.1 GCA_024762475.1 Chromatiales bacterium
CAGGTGATGCCATGCAGGCGAGGCCGCTGGGGTATCGCTGCCGTCAGCGATGTGGCTGTGCTTGTCAGGCATCGGGATGACGGCCTACCTGGCCGGCTCGGCCGACAGCGGCACCACCAATATCGGACAGGGTGCCTGGCAGATCACGGCACTGGTGGTACTGCCGACATACAGACGCTCGATCGCCGGACGGTGGCGCCGACCGAGCAGGATGGACGTCACCCCGGTGTCCCTGGCATGGATCGGGATCAACTCGTCCGGGATCCCTTCAATGAGCGTGACAGGGCACTTGCGCATCTCCGGCGCAACCGCCGTTAGCAGGGTCAGCAGGCGTTCGCGATGTGCCTGGGCCGCATTGCCACCCAGTCCCTCAGGGAGCACATGGAGTATCTGCAGGCGCTCGTCACAGCGTTGGCTTCGCTCCCAGGCGTAGCGCGCCAAGGCAGCGCTGCCCGCCTCCAGATCCAGACACAGCAGCGATATCTGTCCTTCACTCGGTCTCTGCATGCCCTTCTCCTTTGGCCCTTTGCGGAATCTTCCACGCCCCCGTCTTGCGTTCCAGCCTATCGCCCCAGCGCCGTACCAGCCAGGTAAAGATAAGCGGGACCAGCAGAGTGGAGAGTGACGACGCGGCCACCAGCGCGGTGAACAGGTGCACATCGATGAGCTTGGCATCCAGCAACAACTTGGCGACGATGATCTCGGTCGTCAGGCGGGCATTCAGGCCAATCCCCACCGTCCACCCCTCCAGCCAGCTCAGCCTCTTCATAGGCACCATGATCAGTGCTCCCACCAGCTTGCCCACGAAGGCCGCCAGAAAGAGGAGGATGGCCAATTCGGGCTCACGCAGCATGCCACCCAGATCCACACTCAGCCCCACCCAGAAGAAGAACACCGGGCCCAGAAACCCATAGGTGACGATGCGCGTGGCCTGCAAGGTACGCTCGCCGGCCATGCCGAGGGAATCGAACACCGGCCGGATCACCACGCCCGCGGTAATCGCACCCACCACGATACCGAGGCCGCTGTACTCCGCCAGTCCGCCCAGACCGAACAGGATCACCATGGAGAGCAGCAACAGGTTGCGCGGGTGCCTGGGCAGCCAGCCGCCGAGCCAGGGCAGCAGCCAGCGCCAGGCCAGCCAGGCGAAGAGCAGAAACAGCGCAATCGAGAAGGCAATGCCGAGCAGCTCGTTCTCCAGGACGCCGCCCAGTGCACCCTGCACCGCCCGTTCGCCGATCCACACCGAGACGAAGGCCACCAGAAAGACCTCGATCACGTCATCCAGGACCCCCGCACCCACGATGAAATTGCCGACCCGGGTGCGAATCAGGTCGAACTCGTCGAGTATGGGGACGATCACCGCCTCGGCCGTGGGCATACGGGTCAGGCCGATGACAAAGGCGAGTAGCCAGCCATAGCCGAGCAGCAGCATCACCGCCATGCCGAGTAGAAAGGGGAAGGCCGTGTTCAGGACTGTGAGCCACACGATGTCGTGGCTCTGCGAGCGCATCTCGCGCATGTCGATCTGCAGGCCGATGAAGAAGAGCAGGAACAGCACGCCGAGGTCCGCGACGAAGCTGAACTCGGGATTGAGGGCCGGAGAGAGCAGGCGCTCGCCCACTGAAGTGTAGTGGACTGCCATGGGCACCAGCAGGGCACCCAGGATCACCGGCACCCGCAGCCGCGCGAGCAGTCCGCCGAGCAGGTAGGTCAGACCGAGCAGCAGACCGAGATAGAGCAGCAGCTCGCCTACTTGCATCTCGGTCATTGGGCCGGCTCCACTAAAAAGCGTTGATCAGCCGATCATACCCCTGCCGAATCGGTCTGGAAAAAGCACGGCGGCTTTTTCAACACCCTGCCCTGTTCGGCGCTAGCGAATCTGCGGACCGACTCCGATCAGTTCGGCGAGCGCACGGGCGCCAGCAGCACCGATCCGATCGGCAAGGCGCTCGAACGGATCCTCCTTCTGTGTGAAGTCCACGACCTTCTCGATCCCCACGACGTCGCGGGCGACATGTCCCAGGTCTCCCACCTCGTCCGCTAGCCCCAGCTCGATCGCCTGCGTGCCGGTCCAGAACAGACCGCTGAACAATTGCGGGCCGTCCGAGAGTCGCTCGCCGCGGCCCTGTTTCACCGCATCGATGAAATCCTGATGAATCTCCTCCAGGACCTTGTCTGCATGGGCCTTGTCAAAGGGCTTGAGTGGACTGAAGGGGTCGAGCATGCCCTTGTGCTCGCCCGCGGTCAGCAGACGCCGTTCGATACCCAGTTTATGCATGGCATCGGTGAAGCCGAAACCGTCCATCAGCACCCCGATCGATCCGACCACGCTGGCCGGGTTGACGAAAATCTTGTCCGCCGCCGCGGCCACGAAGTAACCGCCCGAGGCGCACATGTCGTCGACCACCACATACAGCGGAATCTTCTCGTGCTTCTTGCGCAGACGACGAATCTCGTCGTAGATCAGGCTGGACTGAACCGGCGAGCCGCCCGGACTGTTGATGCGCAGCACCACCGCCTTGGTCCGACCGCTCTTGAAGGCCTTGCGTAGTCCCTTGATCACCCTGTCGCTGCTCGCCTCCCCGTCCGGGGCGATCACCCCTTCCAGCTTGACCAGGGCCACATGATCCTTGCCGGTGGCCCCATCCAGATCGATGGTCTGGTCGCTGGTGGCCAGGTAGATCAGGACGCCGATATAGAGGAAGGTCAGCAGCTTGAAGAAGATGCCCCAGCGGCGTGCTCGCCGCTTCTCGCGCAGCGCGTCGGTCGCCAATGACTCCAGCACGTCCCGTTCCCAGTTCTCTCCGCGTCGCGCGTCTTGCTTGTCGCTCATTGTTTATCCCCGATCGAGGTTCATCTTTCTGTGGTTTTGCGCCGACAACCAAAGGGGCAGCTCGGGCAGGTCTTCAAGGATGTGCGAGGCCCCGCTGGCGAGCAATCGTTCGGAATCGTGAACCCCGTGGAGGACGCCTACGGCATCCACCCGCGCATTGGCCGCCATCTGCATGTCGTATTCACTGTCACCGATGACCAGCGCCTGATCGGGCGGGGTATCGAGGTCCACCAGGATATCCTGCAACATCTGCGGATGGGGCTTGGAGAAGGCCTCGTCGGCACAGCGTGTCACGTGAAAACAATCGTCTAGCCCCGTTTCTTCCAGTACTTTATCAAGACCCAGACGGCTCTTTCCGGTCGCCACCGCAAGCAGGTAATCGTTTGCCAGGGCCCATTCGACCACCTCCCGCGCCCCGGGGAAGAGCGACGATGCCGGAACCCCGTTTCCCAGCCAGTGCGTCCGATACACGCTGATGAAACGCTCCCTTTGTTCCTTCCCGAATTCGGGAAACAGCCGCTCCACCGCCTCGTTCATCCCGAGGCCGATGATCTCGCGCACCGCGCGGTGTTGCGGAACCGCCTGGCCGATATCCCGTGCCGCGGCCTGCATACAGGTCACGATGCGGTGCTCGGAATCCATCAGGGTGCCGTCCCAGTCGAATACCAGTAGTTGGTAGGGCCTCATTTCAGTCTATCCAATAATTGTTGCAATTCGTCGGGCAATGGTGCCTCCAGCCGGTAGCCGCCACGCCGCCCCTCCCAGGGGAAATCCAGGCGCCAGGCATGCAGGAACAATCGATTCAACCCCAGCTCCCGGAACTGGCGGTCGGCCGCCTCGTCGCCGTACTTGGAATCGCCCAGGATGGGCGTCCCCAGATGGGCCGCATGCACGCGGATCTGGTGAGTGCGCCCGGTTTCCAGGCGAACCTGCACCAGCATCGCCTGATCGAAACGCTGCACGACCTCGAAGTGGGTCACCGCCGCCTTCCCTTCTGGATCCACCCGAACCAGCCGCTCGCCACTGCGCAGGGTGTTCTTCTTCAGCGGCGCATCCACGGTGACGCGGTCGCGGCGCCACCGACCGGACACCAAGGCCAGATAGCGCTTTTCGACCCGCCCGGCGAGCTGAAGTTTCTGCAACTGCCGCAGTGCCGGGCGACGTTTCGCCAGCAACAGCAGTCCGGAGGTGTCACGGTCCAGGCGATGCGCCAACTCCAGGTAAGGAGCCTGGGGGCGCAGTGCACGGAGTACCTCGATGACACCAAAGGAAAGGCCACTGCCCCCATGCACAGCAATGCCCGAAGGCTTGTTCACCACCAGTAGGTCGTCGTCCTCGAACAGGATCGCGCTCTCGATCCGTCGACGCAGTCCGGCGCCCGGTGCATTGTTCGGGGAGGCCTCGCTCATGCGTACCGGCGGCACCCGCACCTCGTCGCCGAGTCGCAATCGGCGAGTAGGCTTGACCCGGCCCCGGTTGACCCGCACCTCGCCACGGCGCAGGACCCGGTAGACCCAGCTGCGAGGCACCCCCTTCAGTCGAGTCAACAGGAAATTGTCCACCCGCTGCCCATCGGCATCCTCTTTCACGACCAGATAGCGAACCTTCGAACCATTTTCGCTGCTGTTACCCACCAAACATTCCCATGCGGCAAAATGGATGCACTTTCACCCGATTTGTTGTATTTTCACAGATGCTCAGGGGCAGTTGCCCTGAACAGCGATTTTTCGAAACGGGCGCTCTGCGCCCGCAGTGTTTTGTTCTGTCGCCTGAGACCAATCAACGAATCCAGCGGCGCGAGCCGCCATGCTAACCGACAGGCACTGAATAAGACCAATACTGTGTGCCAGCAAATCAGAAGTCCCGGATACCTCGCTGTAACTCGACCTCTGCCAGACCTGGCCTGAATTGACTGAATTCGCCCCTTGTGCGAGCGCCAGTCCTGCGCTCCAGCGGCTATTGCGCCTTAAGAATCGGCTGCAAGCCCCTGAATTTCGCAGGATTAGTGAGATCGCCGCACGGGGCCTAGCTGAGATACTGACAATATGAAACGTATGCTGATCAACGCAACTCAGCCCGAGGAGTTGCGTGTGGCCATCGTGGATGGCCAAAAACTCTACAATCTCGATATCGAGGTTCCCGGCCGGGAACTGAAAAAAGCCAATATCTACAAGGGACGCATCACCCGCGTCGAGCCGAGCCTCGAGGCCGCCTTCGTCGACTACGGGGCCGAGCGGCACGGCTTTCTGCCACTGAAAGAGATCGCCCGTGGCTATTTCACCGAGGAGGCCCAGGCCGCCGGTGGCCGCCCGAACATTCGGGACGCCATCAAGGAGGGCCAGGAGCTGATCGTGCAGGTGGAAAAAGAGGAGCGCGGCAACAAGGGCGCCGCTCTCACCACCTTCCTGTCGCTGGCCGGCCGCTATTTGGTCCTGATGCCCAACAACCCTCGCGCAGGCGGCGTCTCACGACGCATCGAGGGCCAGGACCGGGCAGAGCTGCGCGAGGCCATGTCCCAGCTCGAGATCCCCGAGGGCATGGGCCTGATCGTACGCACTGCGGGCATCGGCAAGCAGATCGAAGAACTGCAGTGGGATCTCGACTACCTGCTGCACCTGTGGAATGCCATCGAAGAGTCGGCGAGCAAACGCGCCTCGCCCTTCCTGATCTACCAGGAAAGCAACGTCATCATTCGCTCGATCCGGGACTACCTGCGGGCAGACATCGGCGAGATCCTGATCGACGACGAGAATACCTTCAGTCAGGCGCGGGGCTTCATTCGGCAAGTCATGCCGCACAATGAGAAGAAGCTGCGCCTTTACGAAGACCGGGTACCGCTGTTCTCGCGCTACCAGATCGAGTCCCAGATCGAATCGGCCTTTCAGCGCGAGGTGCGCCTGCCCTCCGGCGGTTCGATCGTCATCGATCACACCGAGGCGCTGACCTCCATCGACATCAACTCGGCGCGCGCCACCAAGGGTGCCGACATCGAGGAGACCGCCCTCAATACCAATCTCGAGGCGGCCGATGAGATCGCACGCCAGCTGCGGCTGCGCGACCTGGGTGGATTGTTCGTCATCGACTTCATCGACATGACTCCCTCGCGCCATCAGCGGGAGGTGGAGAACCGCCTGCGCGAGGCCATGAAGGAAGATCGCGCGCGGGTGCAGATCGGTCGGATCTCGCGCTTCGGCCTGCTGGAGATGTCGCGTCAACGCATCCGCCCCTCCCTGGGCGATTCATCGGCCCAGGTCTGTCCGCGTTGCGAGGGCCAGGGTTTCATTCGCAGCGTGGATTCCCTGGCACTGTCGGTCCTGCGAATTATCGAGGAGGAGGCGCTGAAGGATGGGACCGGGCGGGTGGTCGCCCAATTGCCCGTGGAAGTGGCAACCTATCTGCTCAATGAAAAGCGGCGCATGATCACCGACATCGAGCAACGCCACGCTGTCGAGATCATCCTCATCCCCAACAAGTACCTGGAGACGCCCAAATACGAGATCAGCCGGGTACGCCGACAGGAAATGGGTGACGAACAGCGCGTCAGCTACGACCAGGTGGAACCCGCCCCCCTGCCCGAGATGCCGGCACCGTCCTCCCCCGCAGCACGAAGCGAAGAACCAGCGGTCAAGCAGATCACCCCGCCGTCACCGGCGCCAGCACCGGCACCGGCACCGGTGCGTGAAACGCAGACCAAGTCCAAACCCCAGCCCGAACCCGAGGCCACACCGCAAGCTGCCAACGGCGGAGGCCTGATCAAGCGCATCATCAGCAGCATCTTCACCCCACGCACGCCTGCCGCCGAGGAACCGGCCGAGCCGCCGGCCCCGGCGCCTGCCGAGGAGACCGAGAAGGCAGAGAAGCCTCGGCAGAAATCGACTCGCGGCGGCAGTCGCGGCGGTCGGTCACGGAACAGCCCGCGTCAAGGCAGCCGCAGTCGAAACCGACGCGAAAAGCCCCGTACCAGCGAAGGTGGGCAGCAGCGCCCCCAGGAGAAGAAGCCCCAGGAAGAGAAACCGCAGTCGCAGAAAGAGGCCTCTGCACCTTCCCGGGAGCAGCCGCGCGAAGACCGCCCGGAGGCCTCGAGCGGCGAAGATCAGCCGAAGCGCAGCTCGCGGCGCGGCCGACGTGGCGGACGTGGCCGTCGCCGGCGCACCGATGCGAAAGGCGCCGCCGGTAACACCGAGCAACAACAGACCGAAGCGGGCTCCGCCGAGGCCCCGAAAAAGGAGGATGCCGGCGCAACGCCGAGCAAGGCCGACGCGGAGACGCCAGCCCAAAAGGGCGAAGGCAAATCGGAGCAGCCGGCCCGCCGTCCTCGAAAGCCCCGCGCCAGCA
>JANTHJ010000121.1 GCA_024762475.1 Chromatiales bacterium
CCAGGGTATCGCGCAGGACCACTTGGGGGATCCCGTTGCGGTCGACGACCGTCACCCCAATCTGGATCCCCTTCTCGCGGCAGGCATCGATCGCCCCCTGGGCGATCTGCTGGGCAGTCGCCAGAGACAGTCGCTGAATCTCGACGGTCATTTCTTCCTCGGCGTGGGCCGGCGACAGGGACAACGCCAGGGCGCCAGCCGAAATCAGCGTTAGGGTTCTGCGCTTCATTAGTGGTCTCCTCTCATTCTGTCTTCGTTGGTGGCAGGTGGTCATTGCAGGCTCAGGCGGCACCGTAGCGGCTCCGCACATAGTCCTCCAGGATCTCCTGGAACTCCTCGGCGATGCGGTCCCCTTTCAGCGTGAGCGCCTTCTCTCCATCGATGAAAACCGGGGCCGCCGGCGTCTCGCCGGTTCCCGGCAGACTGATGCCGATGTTGGCATGCTTGCTCTCTCCCGGCCCGTTGACCACGCAGCCCATCACCGCCACATCCATCTCCTCGACGCCGGGGAACTGCTCACGCCACAAGGGCATCTGCTCGCGCAGATAGGACTGGATGTCCTGAGCCAGCTGCTGGAAATAGGTACTGGTAGTGCGGCCGCAGCCGGGGCAGGCAACCACCATGGGCATGAAGGCCCGCAGGCCCATCGATTGCAGGATCTCCTGGGCCACCCGCACCTCCTGGGTACGATCGCCTCCCGGCTCCGGGGTGAGCGAGATCCGGATGGTGTCACCGATCCCCTCCTGCAGCAGCACCGCCAAGGCCGCAGTGGAGGCCACGATCCCCTTCGAGCCCATGCCTGCCTCGGTGAGCCCCAGGTGCAGGGCGTAGTCGCTGCGTTCGGCCAACATGCGGTAGACGCCGACCAGGTCCTGAACGCCACTCATCTTGCACGACAGCACGATGTGATCGCGCGACAACCCGATCTGCTCTGCGCGGGCGGCGCTCTGCAGGGCCGAGGCGACCATGATCTCGCGCATCATCCGGTCCGCATCCAGCGGTTCGGCGCGCTGCGCGTTCTCGTCCATCATGGACGCCACCAGCGCCTTGTCCAGCGATCCCCAGTTGACCCCTATGCGCACCGGCTTCTCGTAACGGATGGCCGTCTCGATCATGCTGGCGAACTGGGCATCCTTCTTTTCCCCGCTGCCGACGTTGCCCGGGTTGATCCGGTACTTGGCCAGGGCCTGGGCACAGTCTGGATATCCCGCCAGAAGACGGTGGCCGTTGAAGTGGAAATCACCCACCAGGGGGACGTCCACCTCCATAGCATCGAGTTGTTCGCGAATTCGGGGCACAGCGGCGGCGGCCGCCTCGTTGTTCACAGTGATCCGCACCAGTTCTGAACCGGCCCGCGCCAGATCCCTCACCTGCGCCACCGTGGCTGCCACGTCGGCGGTGTCGGTATTGGTCATCGACTGGACCACCACCGGGGCCTTGCCGCCCAGGGTGACCCTGCCGACGCTCACCCGCACTGTGTCATGTCGTTCGATCATCGATTGCATCGCCTGCGTTCGGTAGCCAGCCCAATTATTTCACCCGGTCGCTAGAAGCGATCGATAACTCCTAAAGGGCCCGATTGAGCAACAAAATGTCACCAAACCCAGACTGGACGCGCCCGCGTACCGATCCGGCCGCCCTCAACACGATCATCTCGTCCCCGGATGAAACATTTCGGCTGGGGAGTGTAACAGCGACGAGCCTTTCATCTGCAGCACGAAAAAACCCCGCATCCCGAGCGGAATGCGGGGTCCGATATCCCGGCTGGGCAGGATCAGGCCTTGTCTTTCAGGCGATTGATCCCGAGCAAGCTGAGAATATATTTCTCGTAGATGGGCTCGGAGCTGCCCTTCTTCATCTTGCGCAGGAAGTACTTCTCGAAGGCAATCTTGGCCAGGTGCACCCACTTGCCCTTCTTGAACCAGGCCACGTTGCGCGGCGGAATCTGCGGCAGCGCCACAAACGCCGCGCCGGTATCGCCCATGTCCGCCAGGCAGATGGCATTCCAGGTGCCTTTGGTGTCAGGCTCCTTGCCCTCCAGATCATTGTGGATATTGTGCACGATGGCAGTCACCATGGACTCGATCATGTAACCGGTCTTCGGCGCACCCGTGGGGACCGGTGTAGCCTCGACCGGCGGAATGGCAATGCAGACACCGGCCGAATAGATCGATGGGTAGGTCGGGTTGCGCTGGTACTCATCGGTGAAAACGAAGCCGCGCGGGTTGCACAGCTCGGGCACGTTGGCCACGGCGTCCACCCCCTTGAAGGCAGGCAGCATCATCGCAAGGTCGAATTCTACCTCGTGCTGTTTCTTGACCTCACCGTCCTCGTTTAGCTCGTCGCAGTAGAGCTTGCCTTCTTCGACCTTGGTGGTCTTGGCGTTGACGATCCACTCGATGTGATGGTTGCGCATCTCCGACTCGAGCATGCCCTTGGAATCACCCACACCACCCAGGCCCAGATGGCCGATATAGGGCTCGGAAGTCACGTACTTGATCTTCACCTTGTCCCGCATCTTGCGCTTGCGCAGGTCAGCGTCGACGATGAAGGCAAACTCGTAGGCCGGGCCGAAGCAGGAGGCAAAGGGCATGGCGCCGATGACCATGGTGCCGCCCCCTTGCTCGAGCAGCTTCTGGTAGTCTGCATAGGCCGTTTCCGCATGGTCGACCGTGCAGATCGAATGGGTGTGCCCGCCGTTGGGTCCCGATCCTTCCACTTCCTCGAAGGCCAGGCGGGGACCGGTGCAGATCACCAGGTAATCGTAATCCAGGGTCTCGCCGCCAGCGAGCTCCATCTTCTTGTTCTCGGCATCGATCTTCTCGCACCGCTCGGCGATGAAATTGATGCCCTTGCGCTCCAGGCGGGGCTTGATGTCAAAGGTGATGTCACCGCGTTCACGCCAGCCGACCGCAATCCAGGGGTTGGATGGGACGAACTGGAAGTATTCCTTTTCGTTCACCACCGTGATCTGGTGCTCTCGCCCCAACTCGTCCCGAAGTTCGTATGCCGCCGGCATGCCACCGGTGCCGGCTCCCAGTACGACGATATGTGCCATTTTCAGTACCCTCCAAATGTCCTCACGCCAAGCATAGGCCACGACAGGCTGGCAACCCGCCACGAAGCCCTTCCTGGCAAACCAAGGTTCAAGAAAATCCTCTAGCGATCAAAGTCTGGCGCTTGTGCGCTCATTATCGACGGCGTTATTCGAGCCGCTTGGAAAATAGTAGCATACCCCTGTCATTCGCACGTGAGTTTTGACGCATTATCGAGGCCGTTGCCCGAGCGGTAGAAACCCGCATTGATCCAGATTAATTCTCGTGCCAGATGCACCGATTTGGTGCCACTGGCACGGTCTGATCCGGGGCCCTTGGCGCCGCACGCGCTCCGACTCGCCCCCTCCCTCTGGGAGAGGGATGGGGTGAGGGAACGATCAGGGACGAGGCGTGGTTCATCTTCTCGGGTGGTTCGCCTCGCCCCATGATCGTTAGTCACTCCACTCACAGATCGCCGTTCACGCCCGCATCCACAATACTGTAGATCGTGTCGCGCACCTGCTGGGCCAGGGGCTTGAGATCGCCGGGCAGGTCGACGGCATGCAGCATCATGTCCATGTTCATGGTGACCAGCCAACCCTTGCCTTCGGCATCCTCAAGCACGGCGATGCGGCAGGGCAGGAAGCCCGCAAAGATCAGGTTGTACTCCACCATCTTCTTGGCGATCAATGCGTCACAGAAGGCGAGAATGCGCATATAGCGTGCATCCTGACCCATCGCCTCGACCTGCTCGGAAAGGGGCAGGTCGGCCACCAGCTTGAAGTTGAGCTGATTGGCGCGCAGCTTCATCGAATCGATTGCATCCTCGATGCTGACATCCTCTGCGAGCGGGAAGCGTTGAATGCTGTCCTGGATCATCTGCCGCGCGATGGTCTCGTCGAAAGGCGGGGTCTCGATCGACTGCTTTTCGCCGGAATAGCCGGCCAGCGGTAACAGCAGACATAGGGATAGCAGTATCTTTTTCATCTTTCTCTCCTCCTCTTTGGGAACCTTTGGGTCGTTCGAAACGGAAAGTATGCCCCAGAAGCCGTCTCCCCACGAGGCCCGTTCAACCGCTTCGCTTGGCGAGGTGACGCCAGATCCAGCCCTGGGGTATGGTCCGCCCGGTGCGCACATACTCGAGCGCAGCATCGTGGTTGAAATTCCACGCCAGCCGGGTGAACGCGCTGTCGCGTCCGGTGACGAGCAAGCGGTCATCGGCCTCGAGGGCAAAGTCCTCGCCAGGCAACAGGACGTGTTGACCCGTCCGCTCCACCAGCAGGACCATGCAACGTAAGGATCGTTGCCTATCCCAGGGATCACGCAGAATTTCACCCAGCGTCACTTCCACCCCCGCCTCCAGAAGCCGCACCACCGAGGCCGCTTGCTCCGGGTCCAGATCGATCTCGCTCACCTTGGGGACATGTTCGCCCAACAGGGCACTGAGGCGACTGGCCAGTTCGCAGGCCCAGGCATTTTCTTCGTGCATCGCATGGGCAAAGAAATTCGCCAGCAGGGGCGTTCCAAGCTGTACCCGGATACGCTCGGCGATGATAGCGCTCGGATGCATCACCATGTTCGCCTGCACTGCCGCCACCAGCTCCCGATTCTCGGCATGATTCTGACGCTCGATTACGAACAGGTCCGGACGCATCTGGCGCGCGGTCATCACTATGGAAAGGTTGTTCGCGTCATCGTCCGTACCGGCAATCAATCCCACCGCCTCGTGTATTCCAGCATCGATCAATGTTTCCACCTCGGTCCCGCGTCCGTGCACATAGCCTTCGGGGGGTTCGCCCGTAAGTTCCGGACGCGCCTCCACCACCGTCGTCTCGATACCCAGCTGGGACAGTTTCGCCGCCATGGACTTTCCGAAGCGACCATAGCCACACACCAGCCAACGCCCATCCCGAGGCGGGTAGACCGGCTCTTCCAGCAGTGCGCCCTGCTGCCCTCCCAGCCAACGCTGCAGCAGATACAGGCATGGCCGGTCCAGCGCCAATGCCAGATGCTTGGCGAAGGTCTCGAAGGGATCAACGATCTCGTCGGTGCCAAAAGAGGCCATGTTGGCCTCTACATCACGCGAATCGGCACGACAGATCACCTTGATAGCGGGATGCAGGAGCTTGGCAGTGATCGCCACCATCAGGTTGGTCTCATTCACGTTGGTTACCGCCACCACCCCGGCACAGCACGAGTGGGGCAGCCCGGCCTCTTTGAGAGAGAGAGGCCTCGATGCATCGGCGGCCAGGGCGGGCACATACTCGGGGAGTTCCTGCAACTGGATCATGGCGATCTTCTGTTCGTCCCAGTCGAGTACGACTGCGTGCTGCCCTCGCTGGATCAGCGCCCGCGCCAGTGCCTGACCGGTCTGGCCATAGCCGCAGATCAGATAGAAAGGCTCGCGCAGGCGGGCCACGCGGCGCGCAAACAGCCGTTCCGCAACGGCTCGTTGAAAGGTTTTGTCCTGCAGCAGTGAAATGATGGTACCAATCGCATACAGCCAAGCGATGACCGTAACGTAGATCGAGAAGGTGACCCACAGCCGCTGGGCATCGGAGAATTCGTAGGGAATTTCGCCGAAGCCAATGGTGGTGGACATGAAGCTGACGAAATAGAAGGCGTGGAAGACGTCCATGTGCCAGATACTGCCATCTGGCGCCCGACCCGGCACCAGGGTCATCCCCAGAACAGTGATGGCATAGACGACCACCAGCGTGAGCAAGGGCGCCCGCATGCGCCGCATCACCAGGAAGACGATATTGTTCATCCCGGCCGCCCTCTGCTCAGCCTGGTATCACGCATAGCCTCAACGGCGCAGCATGACCGTCTCGATGATCAGCAGGACCACCGACACCACGTTGGCCAGCATGGCACCCGCCGAAAGGGAAACAATGCTCGCCGTGACCGTGTTGGTAAGCCCAACCTCGTTGACATGGACCGCCATCACCCATACCAGCATGGCAGCGGCCAGCTGCAGAATGGCCACCAGGCTGGTGGCCAAAAGCACCGCCCCCATCTGGCTGCGATCACCGAACTTGAGAATGGTGGCGATCAGGTTCACCACCACCACCGCAAAGAGCTCATAGACATGATGATGGGCAGGATTGTCGATCTCGCCCAACACAAAACCGAAGTTGAGCGTCAGCGAGAGCACAATGAAGAAACCGAAGATCACCTTTTCCGGATTCATCCCGGCACGCCTCGTGTTGTGTTTGAAGTTCTAATGCGGATGCTAGCAGACAACACCACCACACCGCGCCACAATGCGGCCTTTCCCGGCTGGAAACATCATGTCCCGCATCCTTGACACTCCTTACGCCCGGGCCGTGCTCCTGGTGGCGGCCGCCTGCTTCCTGCTGGCAGGGATGGACGCGCTGGGCAAGCACCTGATGCAGCACTTGCCTCCCGCCCAAGTGGTATGGGCACGCTACACCTTCCACACCCTGCTGGTGGGGCTGGCGTTTGGACTAAAGCATCACGCCGATTTTCTGCGCCCGCAACGGCCATTGCTACAGCTGATACGAGGCCTGTGTCTTCTCGGGGTCACCTTTGGCATCTACCTGGCGATCCGTCGCATACCGCTCGGCGACGCCACCGCCATCCTCTTTCTCTCGCCAATCCTGGTCACCCTGCTGGCCGCCTGGCTGCTGCGCGAGCCGGTACGCCCCCTGCATTGGCTGGCCCTGGCGCTGGGCCTGGCCGGCGTGCTGCTGATACTGCGCCCCGGTTTTCGCCAATTCGACCCGGTGATGCTGCTCCCGTTGGGCTCCGCCCTGCTGCTGGCAATCTATTTCGTGCTGACACGGCTCCTGCGGCATCACGACAGTGAATTGACCACCCTGTTTCACACCACCGTCGGCGGGACCCTGGTGATGAGTCTGGCGCTGCCGCTGTATTGGCTACCGCCCGACCCGCTCGAATGGCCGCTCCTGGCATTGATGGGCCTGTTCGGCGCTGGCGGCCACCTGATGCTGATCCGTGCCTTTCGACTCACCGGCGCGGCCGGACTCTCGCCCTGGCTCAACACCCAGATCCTCGCCGCCAGCCTGTACGGGG
>JANTHJ010000122.1 GCA_024762475.1 Chromatiales bacterium
GCCCTATGTAACTGTCTCACCGAATATTTGTCATCCACACAAATCGATACAACAAACCCGGAGCAGCGCGCTGCACTTATTGCGCCCTATGGCCTACCTGCATCACTGCGCGGGTCAATCGCACACCGACTTCCTCGTCATTTTGGGGTTGCGACTTCTTCATCCGGCTTCTATAAACTGAAGACTGGGATCGCCAATGAGATCGTCGAAGTCGGTTTCCCTGCCTATCCTATTGGGAAGGTCTGAAAAATTCGATTTCTCGCCTCCCCGACTTGTGGGGGGGCGGGGAGGGGGGTCAAACAACGGCTTACCCCCCTCCTAACCTCCCCCCGCACGCGGGGGAGGGATTGATCAGATATTCCTTTGCACTGATCGGATTTTTCATGGCAAGAAAACTGATATTGACGCTCGTAGGCCTGGCCCTGGTGGTTGGCGGCCTGGTCTATGCCAAGCTGGGGCAATTCCAGGCGATGGGTGAGGCCGCCAAGCAGATGGTGATGCCTCCGACCACCGTCACTGCAATGACCTTGGCGCCCGCACAATGGGAACGGCGGGTCGAGGCCACCGCGACGGTCACTGCAGTGCAGGGGGTGATGATCGGGGCGGAACTCGGCGGGCGTGTATCCGCGATCGCATTCGAATCCGGCCAGTCCGTCGCCGCAGGTGATGTGCTGCTGCGCCTGGATACCTCCAGCGAAGAGGCGCAACTGGCCGCGGCCAAGGCGTCCGCCGCACTGGCGCGGGCCGATCTCGCGAGAATCCGCAAGCTGGCCCGGCGCAAGCTCACATCGGCAGACACCATCGATCGCGCCGAGGCCGAGGTCAAGAAGACGGTGGCGCAGATCGGCGTTATCCAGGCGGCGATCGACAAGAAGACCGTGCGCGCGCCATTCGCCGGCCGGCTGGGTCTGCGCCAGGTCGATCTCGGGCAGATCCTGCGAGAGGGCGATCCGATCGTCACGCTGCAGACCCTCGACCCGGTATACGTCGATTTCTCTGTGCCGCAGGCGCAGCTGAAACGGATAGCCCCTGGCATGCCGGTTCGCTTCACGACCGATGCCGTGCCCGATCACCCATTTCGGGGCGAGGTGATCGCCGTCAGCCCCGAGGTCGACAGCCGGACGCGCACTGTGCGCATCCGCGCGCGCGTGTCCAACCCGGATGAGTCGCTGCGCGCCGGGATGTTCGGCGAAGCAGCGGTCGTGCTGCCCGAGCGCCAGCCGGTCCTGCCGGTACTGGCGACCGCGGTGTTGTATGCGCCCTATGGTGATTCGATCTTTATCATCGAGCCCAGCAAAGGCACAGGGGCGGAAGAGGAACAGCTGACATTACGCCAACAGTTCGTACGGCTCGGACAGGCCCATGGCGACTTCATCGACCTTGTCGAAGGCGCCAGGGCAGGGGAGCAGGTGGTGACCAGCGGGGTATTCAAGCTACGTAGCGGCATGCCGGTGGTGATCGACAACCAGCTGGCGCCGAAGGGCGAGCTGGACCCTTCACCGGACGATTCGTGAAGGCCTGCCGATGAAGAATTTCACCGACCTGTTCATCCGGCGCCCGGTGCTCGCCATCGTGGTCAACCTGCTGATCGTGATCGGCGGACTGACCGCCTGGCAGGTACTCAGCGTGCGCCAGTATCCGCTCAGCGAAAACGCAGCGGTACAGGTGTCGACGGTATACGTCGGGGCCAGCGCGGACCTGGTCCGGGGATTCATTACCACACCGCTCGAGCGCGCCATCGGCGCGGCCGAAGGTATCGACTACCTCGAATCCAAGAGCCTGCAGGGCATCTCCATCATCACCGCCCGACTCAAGCTCAACTACGACACCACGCGGGCATTGGCCGACATCTCGTCCAAGGTCGACCAGGTACGCAACGACCTGCCGGTGGAGGCGCAGGTGCCCTCGATCAGCGTCCAGTCGGCCGATTCCGAGTTCGCGGCGGCGTATCTCAGTTTCTCGTCCGGCATCCTTTCCCAGGAACAGATCACCGATTATCTGATTCGCGTGGTCCAGCCAAGGCTGGCCGCTGTCACCGGCGTGCAGCGAATCGAGATCTTTGGCGCCCGGACCTTCGCGATGCGCGTGTGGTTGCAGCCGGCACGCATGGCCGCCCTGCACATAACGCCCTCGCAGGTCAGCGCAGCCCTGGCCGCCAACAATTACCTCGCTGCCATCGGTCGCACCAAGGGGGCGCTGGCGCAGACCTATCTTGCCGCCAATACCGACCTGAACAATGCCGACGACTTCCGCAATCTGGTGGTCCATCAGGAGGGCGATACCATTATCCGCCTGCAGGATGTGGCGCGTGTGGAACTCGGCTCGGAGGACTATGACACCCTGGTGCGATATTCCGGCCAGACTGCGGTGTTCGCGGGGGTGTTTCCGCAGCCCAATGCGAACATTATCGAGGTGATCGACGGGGTGCGGGAAGAACTCGACAAGCTGAAGCTGGACATGCCGGCCGGACTCGACGCGAGCATCGGCTACGACGCCTCTGCCTATGTCAGTGATGCCATCCACGAGGTCACCAAGACGCTTGCCGACACCCTGCTGATCGTGATCATCGTGATCTTTTTGTTTCTCGGTTCGGTGCGCTCGGTACTGATACCGGTGATGGCGATTCCGGTGTCGCTGATCGGGGCGATTCTGTTGATGTATCTGTTCGGCTTTACCCTGAACCTGCTGACCTTGCTCGCCATCGTCCTTTCGGTCGGCCTGGTGGTGGATGATGCCATCGTGGTGGTGGAGAACGTGGAGCGGCATCTGCGCGAGGGACGCACGCCCCTCGAGGCGGCACGCCTGGGCGCCAAGGAACTGATCGCGCCCATCGTGGCCATGACCCTCACGCTGATCGCGGTCTATGTGCCGATCGGGATGCAGGGCGGTCTGACCGGGGCCCTGTTCCGCGAGTTTGCCTTTACCCTGGCCGGGGCGGTCACCATCTCGGCCATCGTCGCCCTGACCCTCTCGCCGACGATGGCAGGCAAGCTGCTGCGCAGCGCGCAGGATGAAGAGCGCGGACTGACCGGGTGGCTGAATCACCGCTTCGATCGCCTGCGCGAGTCCTATGGGCGTGCCCTGGGTCGCACCCTGGCGGCACGACCGGCGGTCTACGTGGTATGGATCGTGATCAGCCTATGCACGATACCGATGTTCATGTTCTCTCCGTCGGAGCTGGCGCCCTCCGAGGATCAGAGCGTGCTGTTCGGCATCATCAATACCGCCTCCAATGCGACCACCGACCAGAATGCGGTCTATGCCGAGGCGGCCGAGCGCATCATGCTCGATGTGCCCGAGACGGCGCTGACCTTCCAACTGCTGTTTCCACCCTCGGTGGGCGCCACCGTGGGCGCCGATGGCTTCGGCGGCATGGTGGTCAAGCCGTGGGCCGAGCGCGATCGGAGCGTGGCAGCGATGGTGCCCGAGGTGCAGCAGCAGGTGTCGCGGATCCCGGGCATCCAGGTCTTCATCACGACGCCGCCGGCGCTGCCGGGCGGCAGCAACTTCCCGGTGGAGTTCGTCCTGACCTCCACGGCCGACACCGGGCCGCTGCTCGAGTTCGCCAAGACGCTTCAGCAGCGCGCTGCCGAGAGCGGTCTGTTCGCCTTTCCGCCCGATATCGACCTCAAGGTCGATCAGCCCCAGGCGACCGTGGTCTTCGACCGGGACAAGCTCGCGCTGCTGGGGCTCGATCTGGCGCAGGTAGGGGCGGATCTGGGCGCGGCCACCGGCGGCAATTTCGTCAATCGTTTCAGCATCGACGGCCGCAGCTACAAGGTGATCCCGCAGCTGCGGCGCAAGGACCGGCTGACCGCAGACCAGCTGCGCGATATCTATGTGCGCACCGCAGAAGGGGAGATGGTCCCGCTGGCGTCGGTCGCACACATCGAGCACTCGGTGGTGGCGCGTTCACTGAATCGCTTTCAGCAATTGAACTCGGTGAAGATCTCGGGCGTCAGCACCCGGACCCTGGACGAGGCGCTGGGCTTTCTGGAGAAGGTGGCGGACGAGATCCTGCCCCCCGGTTACGCCTATGACTACACGGGTGAGTCGCGCCAGCTGCGCACCGAAGGCAACAAGTTCCTGCCGGCCTTTTCGCTGGCGATCCTGATGATCTTTCTGGTGCTGGCCGTGCAGTTCAACTCGTTCCGCGATCCCTTCGTGATCCTGGCCGGCTCGGTGCCCCTGGCCATGTTCGGCGCATTGATCTTCACTTTTCTCAAGATGCCCGACCCCAACATGTCCTATTGGACCAGCGGCTGGACCACCACCATGAACATCTATGCCCAGGTCGGCCTGGTGACGCTGGTGGGCCTGATCGCCAAGAACGGCATATTGATCGTCGAGTTCGCCAACAAGCTGCAGGGGCAGGGCATCGCAAAGCTGGAGGCAGCGCACCAGGCCGCCATGATCCGCCTGCGCCCGGTGCTGATGACCAGCGTGGCCACCATCGCCGGGCACTTCCCGCTGGTACTGGTATCCGGCCCGGGGGCAGCGGCGCGCAACTCCATCGGCCTGGTCCTGGTCGGCGGCATGGCGATCGGGACGATCTTCACCCTGTTCGTCGTGCCCTCACTCTATGTCCTGATGGCCCGTGATCACCAGGCGCAGCGGTCCACAGAGGAGGCGGCTCCGACCGTCGCTTGAGGCGTTGTCAGCTGGCAGGCCCCGAACCCGGTGCGTCCGGTTCGGGCTTCGGCTTGCTGTCAGACTCGATCTGTCGCGCCGAGGCCGCGGGCTTCTGCGGTGCCTTGCGGCGGAGTTCCGTCTTCTGCCACAGCCCATTGCGCGCAAAGCGGTCCCATCCCCAGCGGATCCAGCCGAGAACGGAAAAGGCCAGCCACAGGGCCCAGGCCATCATCAGCAGCCGATATACCCATAGCGGCGCCGAGAGTATCTCGCCCTGTGCGTAGGCGCTTTCCAGCCGGTCCTGATACCAGGACAGGGAATGACCATAGGAGCCGTTGCCGCTGATCTGCATCTGCGGCGCACCGAGCAGCCCGTTCTGCACCGCGTCGAGCAGCGCGCCGACCACCAGCAGCAGGAGGACCACCAGCCCCACCTGCAAAGCATTCAGCCACAACCGTTCGCGGTTGCTTCCCGGGGAGAGGGCGCCACGGTAGCGCAGGGCGAAGAACCATACCGCCACGAGGGCCAGTGCATACACATTGGTCTGCGAGAGACCCACACCGAGCAACAACCAACCCGGCGCGCCCAGCGGCAGCTCGGGCCCCATCCGGGCCAGCACCAGTGCCACAGCGACCAGGACGATGAGCATGCCCCAGAACAGAACGGCCGGTCCAAGCCGCGGCCCGCTCGTCCAAAGGATCCAGCGGTCGGTGGGCACCTGCACCTGCAGGCGCGCATTGACACTTTCGCGCCCAAGGTCGATCGCAGGGGTCTGCCAGACAGACGTCATTCCCTGGTCGCTGCGCCAGTCGAGCAGATAGTGGTGCTTGCCGGGGGTCACCGGAAGGCTGACCATCAAGCCCTCCTGACGGATCGGCTGGGTCTTGCCATCGACCTTGACCGACTGCAGCTGCGCCCCGTCGGGCAGCCGCACCGGCTGGGTGTCGCCCTGGCTCGAGCGCAACACGATGGCCAGTTGTGCGTCGCTCACCCGCTTGCCGGGTCTGACGGTCAGCTGGGCGCTATCGATGGTCAGCGTAGTGCCGTCGACACCGACCGGACGCGAAATCTTCAGGGTTACCTGCTCACCAGGCCAGGGATGCCAGACCGGCGCCCAGCCACCGGAGCCATCCTGGTGGTGAATCGGCGGTATGCCGCCCAGCGATGCGTGCCAGGTCGGCCCGACCTGGATGCGCCAGGTCTCTACCCAGTCGCGGGTGTGCGGTGCGGTCAGGGTCAGTGCCGAGGTCGGCGACAGACGCGAGCGCCAGGTGAACTGCCTTTGATTCGCGCCCAGGCTGGCCAGCACCTGCCCGTCCTTCACCGTAACGCCTTCGGTGATGACCGACTCGCCAGGCAGGGTAGGGATCTTCAGACTGATGGGCACGCCCAGGGGGCTCTCCCTGGAGACGCGGGTGGCGACCTCCCACTGGATCCCCAGTGCAAGCTCGCGGGTCACGCGCACGAACGGCGGGAGCACCGAGGGCGTCAACTCATTGCTCGACGCCGCCTGGGAAGCCTTGACACGCACCAGGCTCAGCTGAGTGCCGGGACGCCCTTCCTCATCGACGCCTTCGACCTTCCAGCCCTCGGCGGCAAAGGTCACGCGGTGTGGCGCCAGGGGCAAGGGAATCTGCAGCTGATCCACCGGGGGCAGATAGCTCTCAACCACCACGCGGTGAATCCCCTTGGGCACGATCAACCAGAGTTGCCCTCTCTTGTTGGCGAACAGCCGGTCATTGGCCACCGCCCCGTCGACCGAAACCCTCAGCGGCACACCCAGGTGGTTATCCACGGGCAGGGGTATGGCGGTGTCCTCGACCGCTTGTACCGCCACCCTGGCGGTGTAGCGATCGGCCGTGAAGGCAGCGTGCAGATGCGCAATGCTCGCGCGGGGCGGCGGGTTCTGCGGCTCGGTCAGGCGCTGCTCCAATTGCTTGAGCAGGGCCGGCGGAGGGAACGCCGCCGCGCCGACATTGCCCGCAACGAGGCAGAGCCCAACCAGCAGCAGCTGTGCCTTCAGGTTCCATCGCCCGCCGCTGCGCCGCAGGTCCAGAAAACGCCAGATCAACACGAACAGCAGCACGATCATGCTGAACTTGAGGATCCGATTCACACCCGGCCCGATCAGGTAGAGCTCGATCTGTTGATCGGCCGCCACCGGACCATTCCATTGCAGCTCAGCACGATGCCACTGCCATTCCGGGAGCCCCGGGCCGGTCTGGATCTTCGCCGAGGCATCGATCTGGGCCAGCGGCGGTTTGGCAGGTGGTTTCACCCGGGTATCCGAGTCCAGCATGGGTGCCGATTTCATCGATTTGCCGACCATCTCTTTCGTGACCGAGCGCACCTGTCGTACCTCTTCACGCAGCGAGGCCGGCGGCGCCTGTGACATCGAGATCGGGCGTTCGAGCTGGGGATAGATCGCTTCACGCGCCTGTTGC
>JANTHJ010000123.1 GCA_024762475.1 Chromatiales bacterium
GGGAGAGAATTTCGCGAGTTCGAGCTGTATCTTGGCGGGAACCTCCCCCGCCACTACCGGCAATGCGCCAAGCTGAAGTCCCTGCCGAACCAGGTACAGCAGGTAGGTCATGCGAAGCGCCGCGGCATTCACGTCCTCCGCGCGTTCCAGTTCTGCACCCAGTGCGGCGAGCTGGAGCCGGGCATCGATCTCCGCCGCATCGAAGTCATCCTGTCCTTCCCATGCCAGATAAGGGCGCCCGTCCCGGTCGAACAGGGCCACAACGTCGGGCGCCAGACGAACTTGCCGGCCAGCGGTGGCCTTGAGAGTCACCTCGCACCGTTGCAGATCGATGTCATCGGCACTCAGGGCACAGATATCCTTTGTCGTGAGGCCACTCAGCAACAACGCGATCAACTGACGCGTCCCATGATCGGCATATTCGAACAGTCTGACCGCTTCCTCCGGCACTAGGCTGCGCATATTCAGGCGGGGAAGCGCCCGTTGCCTGTCTTCTCCGAGCGCAGGGGACATCGCTTCGGACTGCTCCAGCGCGGCAGCGCCAGGGTAGATGCTGATGCCGACCTGTCCCGCGCGACTCGCAAGGGGGATGGGTTTTAGGAAGTCCACCAGTAGCACCGTCAGCATCGCAATCAGCAGCGACGCCCCTGCGACCATCGCAGCATCACGCCAATAGTGGGGCCATTCCGGTTCGGACGGCGCGTAGGCCCAATCCACCACCTTGAGCTGCGGATACTCGGCGCGATTGGTCACCTGCACCTTGACCAGCCGATCCTCCATTTCGCGATACAGCTCCTCCATCTTGCCGAGATCTTCCTGCATCGCCTGATACTCGCCAAAGCGAGCTGTGAACTCGGAGGCCTCGGCTCTAAAATCGTCCAGCTGTTTCTGCAGTGCGCCCGCAGTCTTTTTCGCGGCAACGAATTCCTGTCGCGCTGTTGTCAGCACAAAACTCTGGCCCTTGCGTCCCGACCGGGCGATCTTTGCCTCGAGTTTCGCCAGCTTTTCCGGAATCACCTTCATCGACGGATCACGCTTTATGTAGGCCTTGGTATAACGGCGATTCATCTCCGCAACCTGCTCGCGCAACTCCTGCGCCCGCCGGACCATTGCCGCATAACTTCGCTTGTCCCCTTCCGGGACGACCACTTCCCCCCGGGCGATAGCCGAGTGGATTGAGTCTAGCTTGGCCTTGGCCTTGACCATCTCTTCGTTCGCTGCATTCAGCGATTGGTTCAACCCCCTCAAACGCGCCAGCACCTGGTTCTCGTCACGCTCCGTACTGAGAATCCGGTTTGCCTCGCGGAACGCATCGATCTCCGCCCGCTTCTCCTCGATCTTCTTCGCCATGGCCTGGCGCTGACGATCGAGGACATCGACGGTACGCGCGTCGAGCGCGGCCACCTCCTCCTCGCGTGTTTCGAGATAGGCCTCGATCCAACGGTTCACGAGCTGCGAAAGAAACAGCGGCTGCCCCCCTCTAGCCACCATCCCCACCAGGTTGGTCTCAGGCACAGGGGAAACATCGAGCATGGTGCGCAACTCGTCCACGCCCGGCAGATTCGTTCCAGGATTCCCCTCGAGCATTGCCTGCCGGACCCGTTCGAGCAGCGGACGGCCGAGCAACCTCTGCCGTTGGATGGCGACATGCTGGACATCCGCCTCGACGTTCTGCTGATCCACCTCCGGCGGCGCCACCGTCAGCAGAGACGCGCGTGCGGCGTAGACCGGCGGCCGAAGGAAGTCCCATACGAGCC
The DNA here is from genome assembly GCA_024762475.1 of Chromatiales bacterium. GTDB lineage: Bacteria > Pseudomonadota > Gammaproteobacteria > Chromatiales > Chromatiaceae > MONJU. Next base: position 1,758 of record JANTHJ010000123.1, read on the forward strand.
CTGCCGTTAACACAATCAGGAAGGTGGCAAGGAACACCCGAACCCGACGCCGCGATATCCGTTTCAAGGCCAGAGCATCGCTCCTCGACGACAGGTCTGGCGTAATCCTCGCGCTCTCTACCGGCCCTTCCACATCCACCTCCCCGTCCCTGACGACCGTCCATAACTCACTACGCCCGAAAAGATTGGGCCACCCATAACACTTCGCGCTCACACCGGGGCATCGCCTTGGACGGCAGCTTCTGCACCGGACTCGTAACCCGGCGTATGCCGTAACGCGCGACTCCGAAATGGTGATCCGCCTCGGCTGGGCATTCAAAGCGTAGCCCGGTTTTCCGTACCCTGCCAACCGAAGCGCGACCGCCTGTGTTCCCGCCACCCCGGCCCTTTCCACTCAACGATGCTCGCCTAAATCGAAACCCGGGCGCCGTCGACCGAGCAAAGCGTCCGGCCCGGCACGAAACTTGCCAAGGGCGTCTTCTTCATGGTCGATGGATTGGAGGCACGGCTGCCGTCCGGAGACGGCAAAGACTGGCGTTGTGGCCGTTCTGCGAACTCAGGCGGCGCAATGCGGTTTGATGTGCCCGCCCCTCTTCGTTAGGCTTCCAGACAATCGCGTAGCAACATAAGCAGTCAAACCATGTGCGGCATTTGCGGCGAGATCCGCTTCGACGGGACCACACCAGCGGTCGATGCGATCGCATCAATGAATCAGGTCCTGTTCCCGCGCGGACCGGACGGCAGCGGGATCTTCCAGTCACACCATATCGCGGTCGGGCATCGACGCCTGAAGATCCTTGATCTGAGCGAACATTCCCAGCAGCCGATGATCGACAACCAGCTCGGCCTCGGCATCGTATTCAATGGCTGCATTTACAACTTCCGCGACTTGCGCGCCGAGCTGCGCTCGCTCGGGTACCGCTTCTTTTCCGACGGCGATACGGAGGTCATCCTCAAGGCCTACGCCGCCTGGGGGGCGGACTGTGTCGAAAGATTCCACGGCATGTTTGCCTTCGCTATCTGGGAGCGCGATTCGGGACGCCTGGTGCTCGGACGCGACCGCCTCGGTATCAAGCCACTGTATTACACGGACATCCGCCAGGGCCTGCGTTTCGCCTCCACCCTGCCAGCGCTACTCGCGGCCGGGGGCGTCAACACCGACATCGACCCGGTCGCACTGCATCACTACATGAGCTTCCATGCAGTGGTCCCGGCACCACGCACCATCCTGCAGGGCGTGCGCAAGTTGCCGCCGGCAACCGTGCGCGTGATCGAACCAGACGGGCGCAGTCGCGACCACTGCTACTGGCGTTTGCATTTCGGGCCGCAGGGCGAGGATTGCGAGCGCAGCTACGAGGACTGGCAGGAACTGACACTGAATGCGTTGCGTAAGGCGGTCGAACGCCGCCTGATTGCCGACGTGCCTGTCGGCGTTCTGCTTTCGGGCGGCCTGGATTCGAGCCTGATCGTCGGGCTCCTGGCCGAGCAGGGGCAGCAAGGGCTGAACACCTTCTCGGTCGGTTTCGAATCGGTCGACGAAGAAAAGGGCGACGAATTCCGATATTCCGACATCATCGCTCGTCACTTCGATACCGAGCACCATCAGATCCGAGTCAGCTCTGAGCAGCTCCTGCCGGCGCTCAACGACTGCATCCAGGCGATGAGTGAGCCGATGGTCAGCCATGACGTGATCGGCTTCTACCTTTTGTCGCAGCGAGTGTCGCAGCATGTCAAGGTGGTACAGAGCGGCCAGGGCGCCGACGAGGTGTTCGCAGGCTACCACTGGTATCCACCGCTGAGCGGCAGCCACGATCCGGTCGGTGACTACGCCAACGTCTTCTTCGATCGGGAACACGGGGAATTCGCCGAAGCCGTCCATCCACGTTTTGTCGGCGAGGATCACAGTTTGATTTTCCTGCAACACCACTTCAGCTCGCCCGGGGCCCGGCTGCCGATCGACAAGGCGCTACGTCTGGATACTCAGATCATGCTCGTCGATGACCCGGTCAAGCGCGTAGACAACATGACCATGGCCTGGGGTCTCGAAGCCAGAGTGCCGTTCCTCGATCACGAACTGGTTGAGCTCGCCGCCCGCATTCCGGCGGAATACAAGATCGCCGGGGGCGGCAAAGGCGTGCTCAAGGAAGCTGCACGCGCGGTGATTCCCGGCGAGGTCATCGACCGGCCGAAAGGTTACTTTCCGGTGCCTGCGCTCAAGTACCTGCAGGGCGAGTACCTCGCCTATGTCGAGGACGCACTGGCCCAGCCGGCTGCCCGTCAGCGGGACCTGTTCCGCGAGGACTACCTCGCCAGCCTGATGACCGACCCGAAGCAACACATCACGCCGTTGCGCGGCTCCAAAGTGTGGCAGATCGCACTGTTGGAGCTATGGTTCCAACAGCACGGTATCTGAGACAAAGGGAGCGCATGATGCCCAAGAGAGAGCACTACCGAGAGCGTCTCGCCCGGCAGCGCGGGGCGAGTCTGGCTGGACCGAATACCGGCCAGTCGCCGGATGTCGCCCAGGCGAATGCCGACACCATCATCGACTGCGGTTGGGGCCGACTGATCTTCGCGCATACCTTCAGCGACAACCGCAAGCTTGCCGACGCGCTGCTCGCCGAGCTACCAGGCAACCGCGATATCGCCTTCTATGTGCATGACCCCCACGTGCTGCTGGCGATGGAGCCACAGAACCTGTTCCTTGATCCCTCGCACACCTATCGCCTGTGGCTCGATCGCTACAAGACCTCGCCGCTGCGCCCACGGGGATTCACCGTCCGGCTGATGAACAACCGTGAGGATGCCGAGTCGGTCCGACGCGTGTACCTGGCGCGCCAGATGATCCCGCCGCCGGTCGAATTCATGTGGAAGCATCGGACCTCTCGATCAGTGCAATTCTTTGTCGCGTCGGATAACCACACCGGCGAGATACTCGGTGCGGCGACCGGCATCGATCATGTCGAGGCCTTCAATGATCCGGAAAAAGGCAGCAGCCTGTGGGCCTTGGCTGTAGACCCGCAGGCCCGTCACCCTGGTGTGGGCCAGTCACTGGTCAGGCATATAGCCGAGTACTTCATCGCGCGTGGCCGCAGCTACCTCGATCTGTCGGTGATCCACAGCAACCGCGCCGCAATTCGACTCTACGAGCACTTGAAATTCGAGCGTATCAACACCTTCACGGTAAAGAAAAAGAACCCCTTCAACGAACCGCTGTTCATCGGCGACCAGCCGCAGGAAAAACTCAATCCCTACGCTAAGATCATCGTGCGAGAGGCACAGCGTCGCGGCATCAGTGTCGAGGTGCTTGACGCCGACGCTGGTTTCTTCGAACTGTCATTCGGCGGTCGCGCCATTACCTGCCGTGAGTCCCTCAGCGAGTTGACAACATCTATCGCAATGAGTCGCTGCGACGACAAGGCGGTAACCCATCGAATCCTGCAACACGCCAAGCTCCGCGTTCCCGGCCAGGTAACGTTTCACGACCAGTCGCAGGCGGAGCGGTTTCTCGACAAATTCGGCTCGGTCGTGGTCAAGCCCGCCCGGGGGGAGCAGGGAGCTGGCATCAGCGTCGACGTGCGCGACAAAGAGTCGCTGCGTCAGGCCGTCGACGAGGCAAAAAAGCATTGTGAAACAGTCCTGCTGGAGGAATTTGTCCGCGGCACTGACCTGCGTATTATTGTGATTGACGGCGAGGTCGTGGCCGCAGCGACCCGCCGGCCCCCTCGTATCCAGGGGACCGGGCAAGCGACAATACGGGAACTGATAGAGAAACAAAGCAGGCGCCGGGAGGCTGCCACCGACGGCGAGAGCAGCATCCCGATCGACCGCGAGACCAAACGCTGCGTGCAAGACGCTGGATTCAGCATGGAACAGGTACTCCCTTACGGCGAGTACCTGACCGTGCGCAAGACCGCCAATCTGCACACTGGCGGCACTATTCACGATGTCACCAGAAAACTGCACCCAACGCTGAGGCAAGCCGCGGTGAAGGCTGCAGAAGCGATCCAAATCCCAGTGACCGGGCTAGACTTCATCGTGCCGAATCCGGCCGGTGAGGACTATGTCATCATTGAGGCAAATGAGCGTCCCGGGCTGGCCAATCATGAGCCACAACCCACTGCGGAGCGCTTTATCGATCTGCTTTTTCCCAATACAGTCGGGGCCTGAACCAACAACTCGCCAGAGCGCATGAAGCTACTACCAATCGACCAGACCTACGTCCAGGACGTCCTGTTCCGACTGCTCAACACGCCCAGCCCGGCCGGTTACACCGACCGCGCGGTGCACTTGGTGGCCGACGAACTGGACAAACTCGGGGTACCGGTGGAACTGACCCGCCGTGGCGCCATCCGTGCCACACTCAAGGGCGAACGCAGTAGTCCGGACCGCGCGGTGGTCGCACATATCGACACGCTGGGCGCCATGGTCAAGGCGCTCAAGCCCAATGGCCGCCTCGAGATCGTCGCTGTCGGCCACTGGAACGCGCGATTCGCGGAGGGCGCACGCGTCACCCTGTTCACCGACATTGGCGTACACCGCGGCACCATCCTGCCACTGAAGGCCTCAGGCCACACCTTTGCCGACGAGATCGACAAGCAGCCGTCGAACTGGCAGAACCTCGAACTTCGCGTGGACGAAATTTGCCATACACAGCAGGATCTCATGCGCCTCGGGGTGCACGTCGGGGACATTATCGCCATCGACCCGCAGCCGGAAGTGATGGAGAACGGTTTCATCGTCTCCCGTCACCTCGATGACAAGGCGGGCGCGGCGGTCCTGCTAGGCGCGGTCAAGGCAGTGACTGAAAACGACATCGTTCTTCCGGTCGATTGCCATCCTCTGTTCACCATCTCCGAGGAGGTCGGCTCCGGCGCCTCGGCCGCGCTGCACCAGGATGTTGCGGAGATGCTGACTCTGGACAACGGGACCACAGCCCCTGGCCAAAACTCCAGCGAATTCGGCGTGACCTTCTGCATGGCGGACATGAGCGGGCCGTTCGACTACCATCTGACCCGCTACCTGATTTGGCTGTGCCAGGAGTTCCAGATTCCCTACCAACGCGACATATTCCGCTTCTACCGCTCTGACAGCGCCGCCGCGGTCGAGGCGGGTGCCGACCTGCGTACAGCGCTGGCCACCTTTGGCATTGATGGGTCGCACGGCTGGGAACGGATTCACTGGTCCGCACTCGAATCACTGGCGCAGCTCACCGCCATATACATGCAGTCGCCCCCGCTGTTCCTGCGCGACCAGGACGATCTCGGGCCACGCGCAGGCTTTCCAATGCAGCCGGCCTGAACATA
>JANTHJ010000124.1 GCA_024762475.1 Chromatiales bacterium
CGAGGCGTTCCAGAAGAAGCTGTAGAGCGCCATGGCGAGGGCCACCGCCCAGAAGTCGTTGGCCACGAACATCAGACCGAACACCAGCAGAGACGCCAGCGATGCGGCGCGCACGATGCGCATGCGGTGCCCCAGGTGATCGCCCAACCAGCCCCAGATGTTGGGTGCGACGATCTTGGTGGCCATGAGAATGGCCATCAACTGGCCGATCTGAACCGCATCGAAACCGCGGTGCTGCAAAAACAGCCCCCAGTAGGGGACCAGCACGCCGAGCACCGCGAAATAGAAGAAATAGAAGCTGGAAAGCCGCCAGTAAGGCATTGGCCCGGCCAGAACGTGGCCGGGCTCAGTCGTCGGCACGCGCGGGGATGACCGGGGTCTCCGGTTCGACATCGGCGTTCTGCGCCCGGTGCCGCAGGGCATGGTCAAACAGCACGATCGCCAGCATGGCCTCGACGATGGGGACGGCACGGATGCCCACGCAGGGGTCGTGCCGGCCCTTGGTGATCACGTCGGTGGTATGTCCCGCGAGATCCACCGTCTGACCGCCGAGGCGGATGCTCGAGGTCGGTTTGAAGGCCACCCGCGCCACCACCTCCTGGCCGCTGGAGATTCCGCCCAGCACGCCGCCGGCATTGTTGGAAAGGAACCCCTCGGGTGTCAGCTCGTCACGGTGCTCGGTACCCCGCTGCGCCACCGAGGCAAACCCCGCGCCGATCTCGACTCCCTTGGCCGCATTGATGCTCATCAGCGCATGCGCGATGTCCGCGTCGAGACGATCGAACACCGGCTCGCCCCAGCCCGGCGGCACGCCCTCGGCCACCACGCCAACCTCGGCACCGATCGAATCACCCGACTTGCGCAGGGCATCCATGTAGTCCTCCAGCTCGGACACCTGCGCGGCATCGGGCCAGAAGAAGGGATTCTGCTCGACCACTGCCCAGTCGAAACTGCGCGGCCGCACCGGCCCGAGCGCGGAGAGGTGGCCTCGAATCCGCACCCCATAGCGTTCGCCCAGGTACTTCTTCGCCACTGCCCCGGCGGCCACCCGCATCGCAGTCTCGCGCGCCGAGGAGCGTCCCCCGCCACGGTAATCACGGATGCCGTATTTCTGGATATAGGTGTAGTCGGCATGGCCGGGACGAAACTTCTGCGCAATCTCGCCGTAGTCCTTGGAGCGCTGATCGGTGTTGTGGATGATCAGCCCGATGGGCGTACCGGTAGTCCTGCCCTCGAACACGCCCGAGAGAATCTGCACCTCATCCGGCTCACGCCGCTGGGTGGTGTGGCGCGTCTTGCCCGGCCGCCGCCGGTCCAGATCGGGCTGGATGTCGGCCTCCGACAGGGCCATTCCGGGCGGACAGCCATCGATGATGCAGCCGATCGCCGGGCCATGGCTTTCACCGAAGGAGGTGACGCTGAAGAGTTTTCCGATGGTATTTCCTGACATGTGCGCTATTGTACCAGTGCGCCTTGGCCAAAGGTGCCGTCAGCAGGATGAGCATCTCGCTGAATCCGAACGTTACCGTCACCCGACAACATTTCGCATTCGCCTGACTGGACAAGCGGATTCCGAGTGGTACAAAGGGTGGCTGCAGAAACAAAGACCAGCCGCTTGGCGATGGACGACCCGAACCACCAAGCAGCACGACCTGAGATCTCGGAGGACACCGCGCTGTGAGCGAAAGGAATCTACCGGCACTGAGCATCGTCATACCGGCATTCAACGAGGCCGACTCCCTGAACGACCTGCTCCCCCAATTGAAAGAACGTTTCCCCGGGGCCGAGATCCTGGTGGTCGACGATGGCTCGGGCGATGGCACCGACGAGGTCTGCGAACGTCAAGGCGTGCGCTGCCACCGGCATCCTTACAACATGGGCAACGGGGCCTCGATCAAGGACGGGGCGCGGCACGCCTGCGGTAACATCCTGGTATTCATGGACGCCGACGGCCAGCACCTGCCGGAACATGTCGCGCAGTTGCTCGAGCGCTTTGCCCACGATGACCTGGACATGCTGGTTGGCGCACGCAAGTGGTCCGGCCAGGCCGGTGTGCTGCGCGGCCTCGGAAATCGGATTTTCAACTGGGTGGCGACCTGGATGAGCGGACATGTGGTTCAGGACCTGACCAGTGGGCTGCGGGTGGTGAAGGCGGCGCGCTTTCGCGAATTCCTGCACCTGATGCCCAATGGCTTCTCCTATCCCACCACCTCGACCATGGCGTTCTTCCGTTCCGGCTATACCGTCGGTTACGAGCCGGTCGATGTGCAGCCCCGCCGCGGCACCAGCCATCTCAATATCTGGCGCGAGGGACTGCGCTTCATGCTGATCATCTTCCGCACCGGCACCATCTACTCGCCGCTAAAGCTGTTCGCCCCCATCAGCGGACTGCTGTTCCTGGCGGCATCCGCACTGTATGCGTATACCTTCGCTACCGAGGGCCGGTTCACCAACATGACCGCCCTGCTCTACATGACCTCGTTGCTCACCTTCATGATCGGCCTGGTGTCGGAGCAGATCACCAACCTGATGTTCTCGCACCGCGAGTACAGCGAAACGAACGAGCCCGGCGAGTGCCGGGATCAGAGGGGTGATGGAGATCAGGAAATATCTGATTAATCCCTCCCCCCGCTTGCGGGGGGAGGTTAGGAGGGGGGTAAGCCCTTGTTTGAACTCCCCCTCCCAGAGCCCCCGTCGCTCCGCTCTTCCCCCACAAGTGGGGGAGGCGAAAAATCGAATTCTTCAGATCTTCCTTAGTTTCGACGCCAGTCGGATACGGCGTCAGAGGTTGATGCGGTGAGGGACGAACCGCATCAGCCTTGCCCAGCGAAGCCCATTTCCGCCGCACGGAGTGCGGATGAGCACTGCATGCCAATCCCCCCGGCTCACCCCTGCAGCCAGGCATTCACCCGGCGGACGTCATCTGCCGTGAGGGTCCCCGCTGCACTCAGCAGCTGCAGGGTGCTGAGCACATAGTCGTAACGCGCCTGCGCATAGTCGCGGCGTGCGCGGAACAGATCCCGCTGACTGTTGAGCACGTCCACCAGGGTCCGGGTACCGGCCTCGAAGCCCGCCTCGGTGGCATCCAGGGCGCTCAACGCCGATCTTACCGAGGCCTTCAATGCGCCTACCCGACTGATGGCGGTGTGGATGGCGCGATACGCATCGCGTACCTGGCGAACCACATCGCGGCGACTGGCATCCAGGTTCTCCTGGGCGGCGGTGAACTGGCGCGCCGCCTGCTCGGTGCCAGTAACTACGGCGCCACCACTGTAGATCGGCACGGCAAGCTGCAGGCCAATAGACTTGTTGTCGTAGTCGGTGCCGCTGGTGGCATCGCTGCGCACTCGGCTGATACCACCCACCAGATCGAGGGTGGGGTAATGCCCGGCGCGCTGCAGTTCGATGTTCTTGCGTGCCAACTCCGCCGCGAGACGCGCCGATTGCAAGGTCGGGTTGTTCTTTTCGGCCAGCTGGCTCCATTGATCGAGATCGGCCGGCTCGGGCGGCACCAGCGGTAGTTTTTCCTTGAGGTCGGCCAGCTTTGCGGAGGCGTCGGCCACCACCTGGCGCAGGGCCTCGACGGCGTTGTCCACCTCGTTGCGCGCGGTGATTTCATTGGCGTTCGACTGGTCGAACCGTGCCTGGGCCTCATGCACATCGGTAATGGCCACCAGTCCCACCTCGAAGCGTTCCTTGGCCTGCTCGAGCTGGCGCGCGATGGCCTTCTTCTCGGCCTCGGCGAAGACCAGGTTCTCCTTCGCCGACAGCACCCCGAAATAGGCCTGCGCCACCCGCAGCATCAGTTGTTGCTCGGCGGCCAGGTAATCGGCATCGGCCTGTTTTACCTGGTCCTTGGCCCGATCCAGACTCACCCAGCGATCCTTGCGGAACAGCGGCTGAACCAGGTTCAGTGCCAGGTTGTTGCTGCTGAACGAGTCGTCTGTCCCGCCTTTTACATCCCGGTCGTTGTAATTCAGATCGCCCTGTAGCGAGACATTCGGCAGCAGGGTCGCCCGGGCCAGGGGCTCGGCCAGGCGGGTCGCATCCCGTGTCGCCTGGGCCGCCAGGATCACCGGATCGGTCTTTGCGGCCCGCTCGTAGAGGCTGAGCAGGTCTTCCGCTTGCGCAGCCAGTGGCAACAACATCGCGCCAAACGCGATCATCAACTTCTTCATGGTCGGTATTCCTTTTAGGAGCCTCTGATCAATTCTGGCGCGAGCAGATTGTGGCGAACAATCGTCCAGTTCAAGGCGCGGATCGCACGTAATAGCTAACCTATTGCGAAGATCCGCAACGCAGAAATGGGCGATTTTGCGCCGCAGGATGCCGTGTTACGAATTGATCGGAGGCTCCTTTACTTATGCAGACATAATTCTGCTTATGGTACGCCTTTTTCCTGCCCGTTCAACTGCCGCTCTGGGGCATCGGCGGCACCAGCAACTGTGGATCGATGCGCACCTCGCGCAGATTGGCGCCCCAATGCAGGTGGGGGCCGGTGGCCCGCCCGGTCATGCCCACCTTGGCGATCGGCTGACCCTTCTTCACCTGATCACCCTTCTTCACCAGGATCTTGCTCAAATGCAGATAGGAGGTGTTCAGGCGCAATCCGTGGTCTATGATCAGGGTACCGCCCGAGAAGAACAGATCGGGGGCGGCGAAGATCACCACGCCATCGGCCGGCGCGACCACCACCGTCCCCTCCGGCCGCGCGACATCCACGCCATAATGCGGGCGACGGGGCTTGCCGTTGAGTATCCGCTGGCTCCCGTAGACCCCGGAGATCCGTCCGGTCACCGGCCAGATGAAGCCATCGAGAAAATCCTCGCGCTCGCTGAGGGTACGGCGCGCGGCCTTAACCGCTGCGGTCTCGCGCCGAATTCGTGCCAGTTCGGCCTTGGTGCGCGGCGTCACCTTGTTCGACGGCAGGCCATCGATGCGTTGGATGCGGAACTCGCGCTTGGCGATCTTCAGGGTCCGCTGCTCAATTCGGCCATCCGGATAGCGCAGCTTGAGCACCGCCTTGGGGCCCGCGTTACGCGCGAACCCGAGGAGGAAGACCCCGCCCGGCCCGACCTCGAGCCGTTTTCCGTCCTGCCACACCCGGGTTCCGGCCGGGACGCCCTGGCCGATGGCCATACCGCCCTGCTCGAAGTGCCCACCGAGCTGCAGGTCCGCGAGCACAGGGCCGGCCAGCGCCATCAGTGCCAACAGCACCAAACCGAATCCGATCCGTCCGCTTGAACGGGGCCGACCACCCCGCGATACTGCCTTCATGTCTTCTCCTGCTGTCCCGCACATCCGTTCGGCCGCTTACAGCTGGTCCGAACTGCTGCACATGATACTGCGCCATCGGCGCGAACTGGTGGCCGCCAATCTCATCGCCATCATGGGCGCGCTGGTCGCGGTACCCGTACCGCTGCTCATCCCCCTGCTGGTGGACGAGGTGCTGCTGCACAAACCGGGCACCGCCGTGGCCATCATGAATCGACTCTTTCCGGAGAGCTGGCACGGCCCGGTGCTCTATATTAGCGCCATTCTGCTGCTCACACTGTGCCTGCGTGTGCTCACCCTGATATTCAATGTCTGGCAGACGCGCGAGTTCACCCTGATCTCGAAGGACGTCATCTACCGCATGCGGCGCGACCTGCTGCAGCGCCTGGAACGCTTCTCGATGTCCGAGTACGAACTGCTCGGCAGCGGCACCGTGGCCTCGCACCTGGTCACCGACCTGGACGCGATCGATGCCTTCGTCAGTCAGACCACCAGCAAGTTCATCGTCGCGATCCTGAGCGTGCTGGGCACCGCCATCGTCCTGATGTGGATGCACTGGCAACTGGCACTGTTCATCCTGCTGCTCAATCCCTTCGTGATCTATCTGACCACCCGTTTCGGGCAGAAGGTCAAGCAGCTCAAACAGCGCGAGAACCGTGCCTATCAGGCCTTCCAGGAATCGCTGGCCGAGACCCTCGATGCGATCCAGGAGATCCGTGCCGCGAACCGCGAGCGCCACTTCATCGCACGGGTGGTCGATGCGGCACGCAGTATCCGCGACCGCTCCGCGAACTTCACCTGGCGCAGCGACGCGGCCAATCGGCTCTCGTTCATGACCTTCCTGTTCGGCTTCGACGCGTTTCGCGCCCTCTCGATGATCATGGTGCTGTATTCGAACCTGAGCATCGGCGAGATGCTCGCAGTATTCGCCTACCTGTGGTTCATGATGAGCCCGGTCCAGGAGATCCTGAACATCCAGTACGCCCTGCATGCGGCCAAGGCGGCGCTGGGCCGCATCAACCAATTGATGGACGTGCGCCTGGAGCCGCAGTACCCCCACGAGGTCGACCCCTTCGCCGGCAGGGTCACCACCAGTATCGAGGTCGAGGACGTCTGCTTCAGTTACGACGGCGAGACCCCGGTGCTCAACAACCTCAACCTGCATATCGCGGCCGGCGAAAAGGTCGCCCTGGTGGGCGCCAGCGGTGGCGGCAAGACCACCCTGGTGCAGATCCTGCTCGGGCTCTATGTGCCGCAGCGCGGCCGGGTCTGCTATGACGGCGTGCCGGTCGAGCGGATCGGACTGGATGTGGTGCGCGACAACGTGGCGACCGTGCTGCAGCAGCCGGCACTGTTCAACGACACGGTGCGCGCCAACCTGACCCTCGGCGCGGACATTCCGGAAGATCGACTCTGGCAGGCCCTGGAGATCGCCCAACTCGCCGAGGTGGTGCGCAGCCTCGAGCAGGGCCTGGACACCCTGATCGGTCGCGACGGCATTCGACTCTCCGGGGGGCAGCGCCAGCGCCTGGCGGTGGCCCGCATGGTATTGCGCGAGCCCAGGATCGTGATCCTCGACGAGGCCACCTCGGCCCTGGATGCCGAGACCGAGGCCGCGCTGCACCAATCG